>CAZXDD010000810.1:0-2934 GCA_964639415.1 uncultured Armatimonadia bacterium | reverse complement strand
TGGACGCTCAGGATGACAGGAACCGGGCCGGCCGGACTTCTCGGCCGCGCTTCTAGCGCACCTTCCCCGCCACCTTCAGGCGGTTGACGGCTCTGGCCAGCGCCACCTCGGCGCGGTCGATGTCCACATCGGGCTGGTGGGTGCGCAGCCGCTCTCTGGCGCGCTGCTCGGCGGCGCGGGCACGCTCCAGGTCGATGTCGCAGACCTCCTCGATGCTGTCGGCCAGGATGACGACGCCTTCGTAGGTCACCTCGAGGATGCCGCCGCCACAGCAGAACTCCCTCTCCGCCTCGCCGGTCTTGCGGGTGAAGACCTCACCGATTGCCAGCTCCGCGATCATCGGCGCATGGCCCCGGCGCACGCCAAACCAGCCCTCCACCCCCGAGGCGCGCAGGGACTCCACGCGGTCGTCGAACTTCACACCCGCCTGGGTGACGATCTGCAGTCGGTAGGTTCCCGCCATGGCTTACACCGCCGCTTCGTTCTTGGCCTTGGCCACCGCATCGTCGATGGTGGCCACCATCCGGAAGGCGTCCTCCGGGAGGTCGTCGTGGCGGCCTTCCAGGATCTCCGAGAAGCCCCGGATGGTCTCGTCCACCGGCACGTACTGCCCGGGGATGCCGGTGAAGACCTCGGCCACGAAGAGCTGCTGAGTGAGGAACTGCTGGATGCGACGGGCGCGGGACACTGTCAGCTTGTCCTCGTCGGAGAGCTCGTCGATACCCAGAATGGCGATGATGTCGCGCAGGTCCTTGTACCTCTGGAGGATCTGCTGTACCCCGCGGGCGACATCGTAGTGCCGGTCTCCCACAACACGCGGGTCCAGTAGGCGCGAGGTGGAATCGAGCGGGTCCACCGAGGGGTAGATGGCCTGGGCGAACAGATCGCGGGACAACGACACGTTGGCATCCAGGTGGCTGAAGGTGGCCGCCGGAGCCGGGTCGGTGTAGTCATCGGCGGGGACGTAGACCGCCTGCACCGAGGTGATCGAGCCCTTGTGGGTCGAGGTGATGCGCTCCTGGAGCTCTCCCATCTCGGTGGACAAGGTGGGCTGGTAGCCCACAGCCGAGGGCATGCGGCCCAGCAGGGCGGAGACCTCGGAGCCGGCCTGGGTGAAGCGGAAGATGTTGTCCACGAACAGGAGCACGTCCTGGCCTTCCTCGTCCCGGAAGTATTCGGCCATCGTCAGGGCGGAGAGCGCCACGCGGAGGCGGGCGCCGGGCGGCTCGTTCATCTGGCCGAAGACCATGATCGTCTGGCCCAGAACGCCGGCCTCCTCCATCTCCAGCCAGGTGCTGTTGCCCTCACGGGTGCGCTCGCCCACCCCGGCGAACACAGAGACGCCGGAGTGCTTGGTGGCGACGTTATGGATCAACTCCATGATGAGAACGGTCTTGCCCACCCCGGCGCCGCCAAACAGGCCGATCTTGCCGCCACGCGGGAAGGGGCAGAGCAGGTCGATGACCTTGATCCCGGTCTCGAACTGCTCCTCGGAGACCGACTGCTCGTCGAAGCCGGGGGCCTCGCGGTGAATGGGCCAGCGCTTCTCGGCCTCCACCGGCCCACGCTCGTCGATGGGGTTGCCCAGTAGATCGAAAAGACGTCCCAGGGTCGCGGAGCCCACGGGCACCGTGATCTGCGAGCCGGTGTCTGTCACGGGCATGCCGCGCACGAGACCGTCGGTGCTGTCCATGGCGATGCAGCGCACCATGTCGTCACCCAGGTGCTGGGCAACCTCGACCACGAGGTGCAGGCCCCTCTTCTCGTCGGTGACATGCAGCGACTGCAGCAGCGGCGGAAGTGCATCCGCGGGAAAGCGCACGTCCACGACGGGTCCGCGCACCTGTACGATTTTGCCCTCTGCCATCGTTGTCATCCTGTTCGCTGAGGTGTTTGTCCGGCGCCCGGCGGCGCAGGCCGCGACGCTCGGCGTCGGTGGCCTCCGACCGGCCCCGGCCCTACTCGGAGGTCAGGGCCTCGGCCCCGCTGACCACCTCGAGGATCTCCGTGGTGATCTGAGTCTGCCTGATGCGGTTGGCTTCGCGCGTGAGGGAGGTGATCATCTCTTCGGCATTGTCCGTGGCCGCGCTCATGGACGTCATGCGCGCTCCCTCCTCGGCCGCCGCGGACATCAGCAGCATCTCGTACATCGCCGAATCCAGCGCCCGCGGCAGCAAGGAGGCCAAGAGCTCATCCGCCGGCGGCTCGAAGATGTACGAGACCCCCGCCCCGTTACCGTTGTCATTGGCCTCCGTCGGCGGGATGGGCAGAAACTGCCGGACCGTGGGGATGTGGCGAATCGCCGAGTAAAACTGGGTATAGACCACGTGAACCGCGCTCACCTCGCCCGCGAGGAAGTGGTCGCGGGCCACGCGGGAGATCTCGCGGGCCAAAAACAGCCTGTGCTCCTCGTCCGGCGAGTTGAACTGGTCCATGATGTCCCAGCCCTCGCGCCTGGCGAACTGCCAGGCCTTCCCTCCCACGGTGATGACCTTCGCCCCCGCCCGCCGCCGCTCGATGAAGTCCTGAGCGGTGCGGAGCAAAGACACGTTGTAACTGCCGCACAGCCCCCGGGCCCCGCCGATGACGACGACGGCCACCGGAGCCTGACACTCCGACACCTGCAGCAGTGGGTGGGTGAACTCCCCGGCGCTGGAGGCCACATGGCCGATCATGCGGTCCAGGAGGTCCCAGTATCGCCGGCCGTTGTCCACGCCGGCCTGCACGCGGCGCAACTTGGCGGCGGCCACCATCTTCATGGCCCGCGTGATCTTGTGGATATTCTGGACGGTGCGGATCTTCCGTCTTGTCGCCCTGAGGTTCTGAGGCATGTCGGGTGCCTATGGCTCTCCGTGTCTCGGAGTCGGGCTGGAAAGCCCGACCTACGCGAACGGCGGTACGACAACGGCCGACGGCTCGGAGTCGGGCTGGAAA
>CAZXDD010000809.1:0-2940 GCA_964639415.1 uncultured Armatimonadia bacterium | reverse complement strand
ATTCCCGACGCGGGAATGGCGAAATGCGGCCCCAGTGCGTTCATGCATGATGTGAGTGGAAAGCCCGCCCCACAGACGGAAGACCCGGTCACCTCGGCAGAGCCCTACGGCCCCCATGCCGGGTCGAAGGACACGCCGTCGTTGGTGAGCTTGCGCAGGTCGCTGCCGTCGGTGCGGATCGTGTAGATGTCCGAGGTCAGGTTCTGCATCGTCGCGAGCTGCTCGAGCTTGATGACCCCAAAGCGGCTGGAAAGCACCGTGAAGGCGATGCGCGAGCCGTCCGGGGAGAAGCACGGATCGGTGCAGATCTTGCCGTGGCTTGCGTCGAGGGCCGTGAGTTGGCGCGTCCCGGAGCCGTCCGCCCCGGTCACACAGAGGTTGGCAAATAGAGAGCCGTCGCCACGCATGGCCCCGCGGATGAAGGCGATCTGCCTGCCGTCCGAGGACCATGCCGGGCTCCCGTGGCCGTACATGGTGACGATGGCACCCTCGAACTGCGACGTTCCCTGCACCAGAGCCCGGGGTTGTACGCCCTTTTGGGCCAGCAGCTCGTCCACGGAGATCAGTGACAGGTCCTCCTGGCCGAACTGCCCGCAGCCGGCGGCGATCCACTTGCCGTCCGGCGAGACCGCCGGCTCCTTGGCGCTCTGACCCTGGGCCTTGGTCATCTGGTACTGCGCCAAAGGCAGGCCGTTTTCGGCACTGAACACCGCGATGTCGTCGGCGCCGTCGATGGCCTTGCCCTCCACGCGCAGGGGCGGGTCCTCTCCGGGGAAGGCCGGCGGATTGCGCTGCATCTCCGTCCAGGCGACGCTGGAGACGCCCACGATGTACGTCCCGTCATTGGACAGGCTCGGCCCGTGGCAAAAGAAGCTGCCGGTATTGATGGGCAGGATGGTGGGGATGAAGTTCCTGGCATTGGCCTGAGTGCGGCCGAAGTAGAGGGCGCCCGCATGCTTGCCGGCCCAGACCTTGATCCAGATGTCACCCACAGCCACCCGGGGGATCTCGAAGGCGTAGTAGCTGATGCTGCCGCCCTCGTCCATGGTGCCGCGCTGGGCCAGTTGCCAGGAGGCGAAGCGTACGCCTCCGGCATCGCCCTGCCTCTGTGGGTCCGCCGGAGTCAGCACGCCCTTGGAGGCCGGCGTATACACGCCGTCGCAGCCCTGAGCCGCTACGTGGATGGCTTCCTTGGGCAGCTCGGGGTCGAAGTTGGAGCCGCCCCCGACCTGGCTCACCACCCGCGTCAGCACGGTGCCGCTGAGCCTGGCCCAGCCACTCTTGCCGGGCTCGCGCAGCTCATTGCCGGTGATGCGGAAGACGCCGGAGCCGTCGGCATTGGCGACGAAGATGTCCTCATAGCAGGCGGAGGCGAAGTTGCGGTAGTCCGAGACGAAGGCCAGCCGGTCGTAGCGCGGCGACCAGGCGGCCTGGCGGAAGTTCACGAAGCCCTCGGGAGCCAGGAAGGGCGCCGGGCCGCCGCCGTCGGCGTTCACCACGTAGAGCTTGGTGAGCGAGATCGGCTCGGGGGCCTCGCGGATGCCGGAACTCATCTGGATGGCACGGGAGAAGACGATGTGGCCGCCGGCCGAGGCCGGCAGGGGCAGGGGGACCTTGAGGTCCTTTTGCAGAACCCTGCCCGCCGGAAGCTTGAGCTGGGCCAGAGAGCGCAGGCTCTTCTGGATCCCCTCCACCGCCGGGGTCTGCTCGGCCGAGGCCTGCCGATTCAGCTTGAGGGTGATCCCGTCCGGCGTGGTGACCTGCAGAGTGTTGGTATCCAGGAGCTTGTACGGCACCACCGCGGTGAGCCCGGCGCCATCGGCCCTCATCTCCATGCCGTCTGCGGCGATCTTGTAGTCCCCCGTCTGCTGGGTGGACTGCTGCCCCTGCTGGAGGGATAGGGAGTAGCGCCCGTTGGCCGAGAGGACCAGCAGCATCTTCACATTGGCGTCCTGGTAGGCCCAGGTGCCGACGAGGCCCGTAGCGTCCCCGGGCTGCGCGCCGCCCTGCGGCCGCCCAAACACCCCGCCCCCGAACTGGGCAAAGAGCAGCTCCGGCAGCCTCGGTGGCACCGCAAGTGACGTGACACCGAGGGCGCCGGATACCGAGGGGCGCCCCAGGCCCCACGGGTCCGAGGTCGGTCCAGGCAATCCCCCTGCGGGCGGCCCGGAGCAACTCATTCCCGGCGCGGGCAGGCCCCACAGGCCGGCGACCAGCAGCAACGCTGTTAGGCACACACCCATCCGAGGCTCTCCTTTCGGTGCGCCCGAGACCCCTCTACCCCGTCTTGAACACCACGAAGGTGATGCCGTGAGGGGGCGTCAGTTCGAGGGCATTGGGCGCCAGCAGCCGGTATTTCACGTTGTTCTTGTCCGGCTTGCCTGCGGCGGAGAACACCAGGGTGTCGGCGGTGGCCGTGAAGGTGCCCTGCTCCTGCTCCACCCCCAGGCCGGAGGTGAATTGGAACCCGTAGCGCCCATCGGCTCCCAGTTGCAGAAGGACATCCAGCCCGCCCCCGGAGGCCCGCCAGGTGCCGGTGAGGGCCCGCAGATGATCGTTGCCGCCGGTGGGCGCGGTGGCGGTGGATGGCCCGAAGCCACCACCGGTTGCCGGGAAGCCGCCACCGGCCGCGGTGGGGAAGTCGCCTCCGGCAGGCCGGCCGCCCACGGCCCCGCCGGGCGGGCCAAAGCCGCCGGCCGGCTGAGGACCGCCGGCTCCCGCCTGCGGGAAGCCCCCACCGGCGGCCGGGAAACCTCCTGCCGGCGCTGGGAAGCCGCCACCGGCGGGCTGAGCTCCCGTCGCTTGGGCCTGCGGGAACCCGCCGCCGGCGACCGGGAAGCCACCGGATGCCGGGGGGAAGCCGTCGGCAGTCGCCGGAGCGGTGGCGACGGGGGCAGATCGGAAGAGCGTCGAGTATGGAAAGAGTGTATGAGAGGGGGT
>CAZXDD010000808.1:0-2940 GCA_964639415.1 uncultured Armatimonadia bacterium | reverse complement strand
AGACGCCGAGAGGGGGGCTGGGGGGGTGAGGCGACGTGAATCGGCGCCTGCCCGGAACCTGCATAGTCTGAGCTCCCAGCCCGACGCGGCGGGTCCGTGGCCCGCCATATGGGTCTTCGGCCGCACCTCCATAGGCGTGGCCGGAAGGCCCGTGTTCGCAGGGGAGTGCCATTCCGATAGCGTCCGCTCCCGGTAGGAGCAGCTCGAGGGGGCTCCTGAGACACAGCGGGATCTTCCGCTACCCCGCCGTGCGGGACTGGCGCTCACGATGGCATCCCTACGGCAGGCCCGGCTCCTCGGCCGCACCTTGCATCGCCTCGACCGCGGAGCCCGGCGGTTCGGCGCCCCGCAGATGTGGCGCAGTGCACAGACGGAGGTCTGACATGACCCATTCGGTTGCTGCTTGCTCCCCCGCATCCCGCGTGCTGTGGCTGGGATGCGTTGGCTACTTGCTCATCGCAATCCTCGCCGATTCGGCCGCGGCCCGAGACTATGACGGCATGGTCACCGTCGGCAGGAACGAGACCTTCGTCCTGAACCCCGACGAGACCATCCGCGGCGATCTTGTGGTGGTGGGTGGTGATGTCACCGTGCGCGGTAGGGTCGAGGGCGACGTCATCCTCGCCGACGGGAAGCTGGTGGTCGGCAAGGAGTGCTCGGTGGATGGGCGAGTCCTCATGCTCAAGGCCGCCCAGGAGGTCTCCAGGGAAAGGGGGAGCAAACCGCAGCCGATCACGGCCTCCGCCGCCGATCTGGTGGAGCTCATGCAGACGAAGATCGAGAAGGGCCTCCGGCAGGTGGAGGCCAAGCCCGTGCTGTCATCGGCCAGGGTGGCAACCGGCGACATCCTGCGCTTCGCCGAAGCCGTCGTCATACCCAGAGGCGAGCGCCGCGACGGTGATGTGGTCTCCTTCGGCGGCGACGTGGTGGCCGATGGCGATGTGAACGGCGGTGTGGCCGCTTTCGGCGGCAAGGTCACCATCGATGGTGAGGTCAGCGGCGACGTGGCCTCCTACGGCGGCGGCGTTGAGCTCAAGGACGGCGCCCACGTCAAGGGTAACGTGGCGTCCTTTGGGGCCAAAGTCACTCGCGCTCGGGGTGCCAGAGTCGACGGTGCCGTCAATGACGTCACCAATCCCACATTCCCCAGCATCGCTCCGAGCATCCTGTACAGCAAGACGGCCACCGTGCACAACACCGAGGCGCTGCGTCTGATGTCCTGGCTGTGGGGAGTGCTGGCGGCCGTCGTCATCGTCGTCCTGGTGGTGCTCATCGCGCCCAACGCCACCCGAACGATCGCGGGCCGCACGTACGAGAATCCCGGCCGAGCCGTGGCCCACGGGCTCCTGGCGGTGCTGCTCTTCGTCCCCGTTTGTGTCCTGCTGTGCATTACCTGCGTGGGGGTCCTGCTCATCCCGGTACTGGTCATCGCTCTCCTGTTGGCGCTGGTGATGGGCACCGTGGCCGTGAGCAGCATCATGGGACGGCGCCTGTCGGACACTTTCCGCTGGCGGGTCAGGTCGCTCATGGGGACGGCGATGGTCGGGATGCTGGCGCTGCAGATACTGGACCTGCTGACCATGGTGCCTGTGGTTGGCGTTGCGGCCGGTCTGCTGGGGCTTGCGGTGGCGCTGTTCGGCCTCGGCGGCGCGATCATGACCGGCTTCGGCACCGATCGCGAATGCGGGTTCGTTACCCGCCGCTTCTCACGGCGCCATACCGGCGCCGGCGGCTACGTCCCGGGCCCCGTGCCGACCCAAGGTGGCGACCGGGATGACTGGCCCGGCGACGACGGCGTGACGTGAGAAGCGATGACGTCACGGACCCAGGACCCGGGCGCGACCCAGAGAGGTGTCGCGCCCGTTCCGGCCGGCTGCCAAGCCTCGGCTCCTCCGACCTCCGTCCTACCTCCCCAACGGCCCGCCCGGCGGGCACATGGCGGCGCCCACGGTGTCCGGCCCGCCGCTCACCACTCGCCTGCGGACCAGGCCCCCCGGACACGACGTGCGACGGTCACCGGCACCTCGCGCTCGGCGAGATTTGGCTGACACGGCCTCAAGAACACGGCGTGCCGGGTCTATATCAGACATTGGCAGGCCGCGGACGGCGGTGCCTTGGGATAGCCGGAGGCGCCCAGGGCACATGGCACCGGCCGCCGCCCCGCGGCTTGTGGGCAGGCAGGAATCCCCCGCCCCGATGGCGAAGGCAGGGGGCGGAAGAGCGATTGCCAGGCTCTGTAGACCGCCTGCAGGCCGCATGCCAGACACGTCAAGGAGAAGCCCAACATGTGGAAGCGGTTAGCCCGTGTGTTCCGAGCGCTGTTCGGCTGGATGATCCGTGGGGCCGAAGACCCCGAGTTGATCCTGCGCCAGCTCCAGGACGACCTACGGGCCAAGATTCCTGAGATGAATCGCCAGGTGGCCGAGATCGTCAAGTACGAAAAGCAGCTCCAGATGCAGTACGACCGCAAGGCCCAGCAGATCGCCAATCTGCGCCCGCAGGTGGAGGCGGCGGTGAAGGCCGGGCCCGCCCGCAAGGACGCGGCCATGGCCCTCATCACCCAACTGCAGCAGGCCGAGACCGAGCTGGCCGAGCTGCAGGAGACGCTGACCCGCGCCCGCGAGAACTCCCAGGGCATGATGAAGAAGCGTGCGGCTTACGAGCGCAAGATCCGCCAGCAGATCCAGGAAGCCATGCGTCAGGTGTCGCGGGCCAAGAGGGCTCAGGTTGAGGGGGAGATGGCCTCGATCATGGGCAGCTTCGAGGTCGGCGATGAGGGGGAGACACTCGATGCCATGACCGAGCGCATCGACGAGCAGCTCGCCCGCAGTCAGGCCCGGATGGAAGTGGCCTCCGCCACGGTGGACAACCAGATCCTCGAGGTGCAGCAGGACGAGATCGGAAGAGCACACGTCTGAACTCCAGTCACCGCTCATTATC
>CAZXDD010000807.1:0-2957 GCA_964639415.1 uncultured Armatimonadia bacterium | reverse complement strand
GCCGTGAATCGGCGCCTGCCCGGAACCTGCATAATCTGAGCTTCGAGAGCGTCGCCCGGAATATCGCTCTCGCCGAAGGTGTCATTGCCAGAGCGTCCGCTCCCGGCAAGAGCAGCTCGAGGAATCCCCCGGCATTCAGCGAGATTCTTCGCTATCTCGCTGCGCGAGATGGACGCTCAGAATGACATCCTGACGGCAAAACCGGCTTCTCGGCCGGACTCTCGGCCGCGCTTCTAGCCCTGCGCCTTGGCGATGGCGGCCTCCAGCACTTCCAGGGCCTTGTCGATCTGCTGTTGGTGCCACTCATCGTAGACGATCTTGGCGCCCGCCTCAGGCTCGGGGAAGAACACGTCCGGCTTGACGCCGCGCTTGCCCTCTTCGTACTCCAGGCTGATGTCGCGCTTGTTGGGAGTCAGGTACACCGCGGTGGACAGGATCAGGGCCGAGCGGTCATTGAGCTCCGCGACCGTCTGCACCTTGGATTTGCCGAAAGTATTCTGCCCCACAACCTGCGCACGCCCACGGTCCTGCAGGCAGCCGGCCACGATCTCGGAGGCGCTGGCACTGCCGCGGTCCACCAGAACCACCATCGGGATGTTGTCGGGGACCACCTGCCCGCCGGTGGCGTTCAAGGGCTGGGCGGCGCTGCCGCGCTCCTGAACGTAGACTACGGGACCGTCCTTGACGAACATGCTGGAGACGGCCACGGCCATGTCCAGAAGCCCACCGCCGTCGATGGACAGATCCAGGACCAGCCCCCGCATGTTCTGGGCCTTGAGGTCTTCCAGGGCGGCCCGGAGCTTGGTGTCCGCCTGCTTGTTGAAGCTGCGCAGCCACACGTAGCCGATCTGGTTCTCCAGCATCTTGTGCTCGACGATGGGGATCTGGATCTCGGCTCTCGTGACGCCGACCTCCACCACTTCCTCCGAGCCCTTGCGCTTGAGTCCGAGCTTGACTTCCGTCCCACGCTTGCCTCGGATGCGGTTCACGACGGCCTGTAGACTCATGCCCTTGGTGGGGACACCGTCCACCGAGACGATGACATCCTCCGGGCGGACATCCACCTTGGACGCCGGACCCTCGGGGATGACTGAGGTGATGAGCACCTCGGTCTCACCGTGCTCGCCGACCTCCCGGCTCTGCAGGACGGCGCCGATGCCGTCGAAGTGGCCGTCGGTCTCGACCTGAAACTCCTTGTACTCATCCGGGGTGTAGAAACGGGTCCACGGATCGTCAAGGGAGGCCAGCATGCCGCGAATGGCGCCGTAGGTGAGGTCGCGGTCGTCCTTGACCTCGTAGACGAAGGACTTCTTAACCTTCTCCCTGACCTCCCAGAAGGTCTGCAGGGGGCGCAGGTCGGTGGCGGCGGGGATGTGCGAGGCGTCCTCCACCTGCATGACGCCGGGAATCAACTGGGCCAGTCGGGCGACGACGGTCAGCGCGCCCTCGGCCTGCAAGACATGCATCGTGGCCATCCCGGCCAGGAACATCCCGGCGGCCAGGACGGCAACGAGTGCGGTGCTCGGAACTCGGTTTGGCTTCATCACGAGGTGAGTTGGCCCCTTTCGGTGGGTGCTCTCGGTGCCCGGTCTGCGGGCGGTTGGCCTATCCCGGCCCTGGGCCGCGGCGGTCTACATCGACGACAGCGGGTTCACGTGACGGCCGTTCTTGAACACGGTGAAGTGCAGGTGGTTCCCGGTGCTCCAACCGGTGCTGTCCACTCCGGCCAAGGCCTGTCCGCGGCCGACCTCCTGGCCCGGACTCACCCGCACGCTGCCCCGCTGGCAGTGGGCGTACATCGTCTGCACCCCGCTGCCGTGGTCCACGATGACGGTCAGGCCGTAGGGGCCCTTCCAGCCGGTGGAGATCACGCGTCCGGCGGCGGCGCAGTGAATCGTGGTGCCGGCCGGGGCACTGATGTCCACACCATCGTGGAAACGCATGGTGCCGGTGATCGGGTGCCGCCGCATGCCGTAGTGGCTCGTGATCGGGCCCGACACGGGCTTGCCCAGGGAGCCGCTCCAACTGCCCTCGTAGTGGCGCCCGCTGTAGGAGGCACCTCCGCCGCCACCGCTGCTTCGGGCTCGGCGCTTCTGGGCCTCCAGTTGCTTGAGCATGCTCTCAATGGCGCCGATCTCCGCCTCCTGCTGGTCTAGTTGGCGCTGGGCCTCGGCCATGTCCGTCTTGGCCTCGGCCAGGAGAGCCTCGGCCTGCTTGTTCTTCTGGGCGACGACAACCTTCTCCTTGGCCACCTTCTTCTCCAGATCGATCTGTCGCTGCTCCTGCCGACGCAGCAACTCCTGCTGGTCCTCGACCTCCATCTTGTCGTCGACGATCCGTATGAGCTGCGTCTCGTCACATCTGGCCAGCCGCTTGGTGAACTCCGCGCGGTTGGCGAAGTCCTCGAAACTCGTCGCCCTCAGCAGCACCTCGGTATACGAGGGGTCCTGGTTGCGGTACATGGCCAGAACCCGCGCCCGCATGGCCTCCTCGTGGCGCACCAGCCGCTTGATGGTCTCATCAAGCTTCTTGCGCGTGACGACGAGGTCGTCGCGGGTCTGGCGCAGTTGGCGCTGGGCTCTCTTCAGGCGCGCCTCGGCGGCGGCCAACTCCTTCTGGGTCTCCACCAGACGATTGCGGGCCTTGACTGTCTTGGCCTTCTGGGCCTTCACGTTGGCCCTGGCGGCGGCGGCCTGCTCCTTCTCCGCCGACAATCGCCGCTGCAGTTGGCTGCGGCTCTGAGCCTGCGCGACTACCGGCCACAGAACCGCGGAGACCCCCAGCAGCACCAGTAGACCGATGGCAACCTTGCCCGCTCGGCAAATCCTCATACTCACGACCTCCCCCTGTCCTTGGTTCGATGTGTGATGCATGCCCAAAGACGTGGCCGCAAAGCCCATCCTCGCCGGGAATGTCATTCTGAGAGCGTCCGCTCCCGGAGGGAGCAGCTCGAGGAA
>CAZXDD010000806.1:0-2963 GCA_964639415.1 uncultured Armatimonadia bacterium | reverse complement strand
GGTCCCGCTCGAGCACCTGCAGACCGTGGCGGAAGCCGGGTTCAACTCCGTCCTGACCTATGACAGCGGGACCGAGAGTCTCCACGGGTACCTGGACGAGGCGGAGCGTGTCGGCCTGAGGGCCGTGGTCCATAGCCCGGCCGTGTGGTTCGGCGAGAACGGGGAGCGGAAGCTACGCGAGGCCGTGGCGGCGCTGCGAGACAAGCCGGGGTTGCTGGGCTGGTACCTGATCGATGAGCCATCCAGCGGCAATCCGGGTCAGACGCCGGAGGACTTGGCCCGGCTCTACGCCCTGATGCAGGAGCTGGACCCCTACCACCCGACCTTCACCGTCTACTGCCGGCCGGAGGAGTTCGCCCTGTACCGCGACACGCACGACGTGTTCCTGTGCGATCCCTATCCGGTGGGCAACCGACCGCTGGACTTCGTGGCCGAGTGGACGGAGCAGGGCAGGCAGGCCATGGAGGGCCAAAAGCCCGTGGTGATCGTGCCTCAGTCCTTCGGGAGCGAAGAAGGCCCGCAGACGTGGTGGCGGCTGCCCACGGCGCAGGAGGCGATCTGCATGGGGTACCTGGCTTTGGTGCACGGCGCCAGGGGCCTTTTGTACTATCGGTACGACGTGCAGCAGTATGACAAGGCTCTGGCGGAGCAGGGCAAGTGGCCGTGGCCGACGATCGGGTACCTGCCCGAGCTTCGGCCGGAGACGTGGGCGGGCTTCGAGAGGCTGGGGCCGCAACTGAGGGAGCTGGCGCCGGTCATCCTGTCCCCCGCTCCGGAGGCCGAAGTCAGCGTCTCGCCCGACGCCGCCGGGCTGCACGTGGCACTCAGACAATACGAGGGAGCGCTGTACCTGCTGGCGGTGAACCCGTCGGAGGAGGCGGTGGATGCAGCGATCACAGTCGATGGCCTGGCGACGGGTGCGGCGGAGGTGGTTTTCGAGGGCAGGCAGATACCGGTCAATGACGGGACCTTCGGCGATCGGTTCGGGGGGGCGGGAGTACATGTGTACCGGTTCCGGTGAATGCGACTGCCAATGAAGACCCACCTGCTCCGGACTGTTGCATCTCTCTTGCGCGATATTCGCATCAACCCCACCACATATGGCACATAACACGCAAGACAATAGCAGGGGGTGGACCGGTGTACCTTGACTTCAGCAATCAGCCGTCCGATAATGGCAATATGTCGGATTACATCCACGGAGGTGCTACCTGATGACGTCTCGGAAGGGCTTTACGCTGATTGAGTTGCTGGTTGTCATCGCGATCATTGCCATCCTGGCCGCGATCCTCTTCCCCGTCTTCGCCCGAGCACGCGAAAAGGCGCGCCAGACCAGTTGCCTCTCCAACATGAAGCAGCTCGGTCTCGTGGTCCTGATGTACAACCAGGACTACGACGACCGCTACGTTCTCACCTGCTACAGCGGCGTCGCGGACTCCTGCTGGGACCGGCGTACTTATCAGGGCGGCGGTCTGGCTCCGTACGTGAAGAACTGGAATATCTTCTTCTGCCCCAGCGCGGAGGCGCCGGCGGATGCCTCGGCCAGCACGTACTGCATCAGCCGGCCGGGGGCCGGGATCAGCGGGCTCAAGGAGTCGGCTCTGGCCGAGCCGAGCCGCACGATCCTGTGGGGCGAGGCCAACGGGCGCCGCTGGATCTTCGTGGATGCCTCCGTCTGCAGTTGCGGGACCCATCCGACGCAGTACAAGGGCATGGCGCTCAACCACAACGAGGGCTGCAATCTGAGCTTCGCCGACGGCCACGCCAAGTGGGCCAAGGGCGACCAGCTCCCCAACGACGACTATCGGGACAATCCCTACTGGGTGCGCGCCGACCCGCCGGCGAGGCCGTAGCGCCGTCGCCGCATCCGTAGCCGCGCGCCAAGCATTGCGGGGAGCCCGAGAGGGCTCCCCGCAGTCGCTGCTATGTCCCATCTCCCCCTCGGCTGTGGGCCCCGCGCGGCATCACCATCGAGGGCAAGGCGGTGCAGCGCGAAGTCGAGGTAACGAGACCGGCCGCCGCCGGAGCCGACTGGGTCCTGGCGGTGGACGGAGAAACCTGCACAACAGGGTCCCAGTCGATGGGTGCTATCCGGCGCGCGGCGGGCCGGACAGAGTGCGCGGTTCAACACTCCAGGTTGTCGCCCGGATCGGGCCCTCACCCGGATGATCGGCGCTTCCACGCCTCGTACGACTGGAACTCGTACAGCCGCCGGACCCGCTCCCGCATCTCCTCACGGCTGAGGCGTGTTCCGGGTCCGGGCACGGGGGGCGTGTAGCGGTTCTTTGCATCCTCTCCGCCGTGCCACCGGATCGCGTCAGGCTCCTGGGCCGCAGGCGGCCGGTCCAGGTTGTACAGCCACCTCACCTTCTGGTTCAACTCGTCCCGGCTCAGGCGCGCCTCAGGTCCGGGTACGGATGGTGAGAAGCGGAGACTTGGGCCACCTGCGTCGCCGGCCTCCCGGCCGGTGGCGCGGGGCTCGACGGCCACGGAGTAGGGCTCCAAGCCGTATAGCCGCCTTATCCGCTGCCTCTTCTCCTCGCGGCTCAAGAACCTTCTTGACCCCAGCGCGAGAGAGGCTTGACGGCACCCGCGATCAAGCAAAGGCTCGACCACAACACCGCGCACGGTGACGTACAGCCACACGAAGAAGCTGCAGATATCGTGCAGGATGGATGCCAGTTCGAGCAGGTAGAACAGACCCTCAAGCACTACCATCGGCCACACACCCTCCGGTGGTGGTCCGCGGGGGCGCCCCGTGTGGCGGGTTCCAAAGGTTCTGTAGATTGGAGCGTGGTGGTGGCTAGCAGGCGCCGACGGCGCCGGGCCGGTGGCCACCGAGGTGTGGGTGCAACGGCCGTCGCCCGGTCCTGCGGACCGGACGAGTCGGGCTGGAGACTCAGACTACGCAGGTTCCGGGCAGGCGCCGATTCACGTCGCCTCACCCCCCCAGCCCCCCTCTC
>CAZXDD010000805.1:0-2966 GCA_964639415.1 uncultured Armatimonadia bacterium | reverse complement strand
ACCGGCTGTGGCGCAGGGACGCCCTCGCCCTCCCAGACCACGGGTGCGGCGCACAGGGCGCCCGGCACCAGTGAGGTCAGGACCGGAAGCGCGGCGGCCCGGAGGATGGTGGCCAGGCGGATCGAACACGAGATCATGGCGTCACTCCTTCTCCGCGGTGAGCCGCGGCCGTTCGGGTCGGCGACGGGCGAGGTGAGGTTCGCCGAGCCGGCCGAGGTGCCCTGCCCCCCCCGCCACCTCGGCCCGCAGGAACACGAGCACGCGGCCGGCATGGCCGGCCGCGTGCGTCCTGGCGCCGTGTCTGTCTCCCCCGGCCGGGGCACTAAGGAACCCGGAAGGTGATCTGTCCGCAGCACCCCTTCTTGTCGGTGGTGACGGTCTGCGTGTACGTCTTGCCTTCGTAGGTGACCTTCACCTTGTAGGTCGTCTTGGGGTCCAGCGGCTTCAGGACCGTCTTGCCCTTGGCGTCCGTGGAGCCCTCGCAGACAACCTCGTCGCCTCCCGGCGGGTCCGGTTTGGGCACGGTCGCCTGTACCAGGACACCGGAGCGTGGGGTGTCGAGGCCGTCCTTGCTCACGACCCTTACCGACATCTGTCCCGGCTTGGCAAGGGCCTGACCGCATGCGGCCACCAGGCCCGCCATCACCATCAGAACCACCAGCGCGTGCCACCGCTTCATCTGACAGCCCCCTTCCTCCTCTTCAAACCTCTGCAGATGACACCCGTCGTGGGCATCGCCTCCTTCTTACAGTTCGCCGCCAATGTGCACTATCATCCTTTGCCCGCGGCTTTTCTTGCTCCAGTCCCGCCCCCTGTGTGGACCCACGCCCCGTGGCCGCTGCGGTGCAGGGCAAGCCGTGTGCCGCGGCGAACTAGCGGCGCACGGCGCCCCGCCGGCAGGACGCGGGGGCGGCGGGCCATCGCGGGCGGCCGGACGCATCTGCTGCGTAGGCCGGCGGGAACTACCTCGGGAGGCACTTGATGTCTGAACTCAAATGGTGGCAAAGGCCGGTACGGATGATGCGCCGGGACTATGTGACCGATCTGCAGCGCGTCCGCGATAAGGACCTCGACGAGTTGGCCCGCTCCTTCGCAGAAGACTGGCACATCAACTGCGAGTGGGTGATCGGGACGCTGGGCACGGCGCCCGGCCTGGGCTGGCAAGTGACCTTCGCCACCGACAAGTTCCGCAAGTTCGACGCCCTGGGCGACTTCGACCTCATCCGCGAGTACCTCCCCTACGCGCGCAAACACGGTATCCACCCCCTGGCGTACTTGAACATGCACTGGTACTCGTACGACTTCGCCGCGGAGCACCCGGGCTGGGAACAGCTCCTGGCCGACGGCACCCCCTACGGCCGCGCGAACCCGCTTTACGGCTCGGGGACGACGATGTGCGTCAACAGCCCCTGGCGCGACTGGGCCTTCGAGCTGGTGCAGGAGACCATGCGCACCGGCCTGGACGGCTGCTTCCTCGACGGCCCGGTGGTGTTCTCCGGCGCCTGCTACTGCGAGGCCTGCCGGGCCGGGTTCCGCAAGCAGTACGGCGCGGACATCCCCGAGGTGGAGGACTGGGCCGATCCGCGCTGGAAGCAGTTTGTGCTCTTCCGCGAGGATTCCATGGCCCGGTTCCTGGCGGAGGCCCGGGACGCCATGCTGCAGGTCAACCCCGAGGGCGTGATCTTCCTCAACGGCGGGAGCTGGCACGGCGGCGCCTGGCGTGTGGCCCGGGATATCGAGAAGGTCGGTCCCTTCGAGCACCTCAACGGGGCCGAGGCCTTCTTCCACCCCGGTCCGCGGAAGCACATCCTCTACTTCTGGGCAACCGCGGCCAAGCACCTGACCGCGGCGGGCAAACCCGCCGTGGTCTTCTCCCACCATACCCTGGGCGCCTGGCATTATCTCCCCCTACCGCCGGTGGAGGCCAAGCTCGCCGCGGCCCAGGCCGTGGCCTGCGGCGCCAACCCCTGGCTGGCCATCTTCGACTATGCCATGGACAACGCCGCCGAGGAGGCCCTGGCGCCGATCCGAGAGATCAACGGCTTCCTCGAGCAGATCGAGCCGTACTGCACGGCGACCAGATCCGGCGCCGATATCGCCCTCCTGTACTCCAGCCAGAGCGCCAAGTTCTATGCCTCCGAGGTGGACGACCTGTTCACCGAGACCGCCGGCGCGCAGGAGCGAGACCTGGGCGTCTCGGCCGGCAGCGGCAAGAGGGTGGCCGATCTGGGCAAGCGCAAGGCGCTCTGCGACCAGTGGCAGGGCAATACGTACCTGGGCTGGTTTGAGGCCCTCACCCGCGAGCACATCCCCTTCGATGTGGTGCTGGACGGAGGCATCAACGACGAGAGTCTCTCCCGCTACCGCCTGCTGATCCTGACCAACGCATCCTGCCTGAGCGATGAGCAGCTTGCGGCCGTGGTGCGCTTCGCCCGCAGCGGCGGCAGCGTGATCGCAAGCTTCGAGGCCGGGCAGTATGACGAGCTGGGCGACAGACGAACCTACAACCCTCTCTGGCCGCTGCTGGGAGTGGAGGCCATCGAGGGCGCCTTCGCCCCGGCAACGGTGGAGGAGTACATCGGGCTCGAGGGCGGCCATCCCGCCTCGGGCTTCCGCGATGGCCGCTGGATCCCCCGCCCGGTGCAGTGTCTCAAGGTCCGCGCGGCCGATGCCACCGTCCCCGCCCGCGTTCTGAACCCCATCGGACGCGTGTACAGGGCGCCTCAGGGCGTATCGGACTACCCGGCAATGCTGTGTCGGGAAGTGGGCTCCGGCCGCACGGTCTACATCCCGGCGCTGGTGGGGGCCATGTACGCCGACTACCAGATCCAGGACCATCAGCGCTGGATGGCCGCCGCGGTGCGCTGGGCCCACGGCGGCGAATTGCCTCTGACTGCCCGCGCTCCCGGCTCGGTGCAGATCGAGCTGTGGAGATCGGAAGAGCGTCGTGTAGGGAAAGAGTGTAG
>CAZXDD010000804.1:0-2972 GCA_964639415.1 uncultured Armatimonadia bacterium | reverse complement strand
GATGGAATCTCGTGACTGGAGTTCAGACGTGTGCTCTTCCGATCTCCTCGTCGGGGCCGCCTGGCTGCGGTCCCGCCGGGAAGCAGAGAGATGGCTGGTCCGGCACGTCCCTGTAGGGCGGGGCACAGGTCCCGCCCTACAGTCGTGTCAGCGCGCGGTCTCCAGAGACGTGCGGGCCCTCAGCGCCGGGGGAGCGCTGCCAGAAGCACCCCGGCCGCACTTCTAGTCCCGCAGCTTGCGGAACAGGAAGTCGCCCTCCGTCGAGTCGCCCCCGCTGATGTGCGCCTCCACCGCGTAGCCCCGGTCCGCGTCGTGTTGCTCCAGCTTCAGAGTGTACAGATCGTCCTTGACCCAGGCCCCGGCATGGCAACTGTGCTCGTCAACGGCCTCTTCACGCGTCTCGTCCGGCTTGTGCTTGGCGTAGGAGAGCAGGGCCACGCGGTCCGCCGTCAGCCCGAGGCTGCCCTTGCGATAGACCGGGCGGAAGACATAGGTCCCCGGCCCGTCCACGAACTCGGAGACCTCCAGCCGCCGGGTCTGGCTCTTTTCCTCCGCGAACTCCTCGGTCTTCCAGCTCCCGATCACGTGGAGCCGGTACGGCTTGCCCTCATCGGCAAAGCCGCACCGCTCCATCAGGCCGCCCAGCGAGGCGGAGAGCTTCTCCATCAGCGTGACGGTGTTGGTGAAGCGCTCCGGCGCCTGAGCGTCGCGCTCCCCCTGGCAGGCCCGGCTCCACAGCGGGTAGTTGTCGATGACCTCCCCCAGGCCCGCCTGGGCGGAGTTGAACCACTGCTGCGCCGCCTGGCGATCCTCGGCCTTCACTCCCTCATCACCGTGCACCAGCTTGCTGAGTTGATAGACCGACTGGAGGGCGAGGGTGTAGCCGCGAATGATCCTCGTCTCGGCAATGAACTGCTCCTCGCCCAGCTCCCGGGCGAGCTCGAGGGCCTCCTCGCAGCGTTGCAGGTTCTGCTCGAACTGCTCCTCGGTCTTGTAGACCGGGAAGTAGGCGCCTCCCAGCGCGGACCCGACCTGGCCGGCGGCGACTCTCACCGTGGGGTTGCCCCAGTGCTCGTAGTAGGGAAACCCGTTGTCGTAGATGTCCCAGGCCACCGGGCCGATGGTCTCGGTCCACAGCGCGAACTTCCCCGGGTCGGACAGGCCGTGCCGGACGGCGAAGCTCAGCGCGAACTGCTGCGGGCTGCGGCCGTGGGCGTTCCAGCCCCACTCCAGGCCGCCCTCGTTGTTCACCTGATAGTACAGATCCGTGGGCACGACGTAGGCCACCAGAGACCGCAGGCCCTTGTCCACGAACTCGGTCATGCGATAGTGGGTGAACTCGGGGTTCGAGAACGGGGCCACCGTGAGCCAGTTCGAGCTGAGGGTGGGGTACACGCCCATCCAGCGGCCCTGTTTGAGGTAGTCCTCCAGGACGGGGTAGATCATGGGTTTGCGCTGGGTGTTGTACGTCAGCCCGCCGTGGTAGTAGGACACCTTCACGTCCGGCGGCAGGGCGGCGAGGACCTGGGCATTCTGCTCGTAGCTGCCCTGGGTGAGCAGCACTCTGAGGCCCAGGTGCGGGCACACCTCCTGCGCGGCCCGGAGGGCCTTGACGCAGGCCTCCAGCTCCTGGACGAAGCGCACCGCCTGCAGGCACCGCTCGCACTGGCAGCCCTTGCCCTCCTCCGACAGCCAGATCATGACCTCCGTGACGTCCGAGGTCTTGCCCAGGTCCACCAGCCAGTCGGTGATGGGCCTGACGATCTCAGGCTGTGAGAAGCAGATCACCTTCTGGTTGGGGTTGCCGGTGTCGGCGTCTTTGGCCTGGATCATCGGGTACGCCTCAAACAGGCCGGCGTCGCCGAGCTGCTCGAGGTGGTGGATGATGGGCACCACGCGCACCCCGTACCGGCGGCAGACCGCCAGGGTCTCGGGCTTGACCACCGCATGGCCCACTCCGTCCTTGTCCACGGTGACGGTGGCATGCACCTCCAGAAGGTTGTACTTCAGGTCGCTGAGCCATGGCAGATGCTGCAAAGCGGTGCCGCCCCACTGGCCGCGCTCTTCCAGATCGGGCCAGTCGAGAATGCGGCCGAGGGGTAGGTCGACGGTGGCTGCGGCGCCCTCGCCCGTGACCGTGGGCAGCAGGAGTTGCTTGAGGGTCTTGAAGGCCGTGTAGCTCCCACGATCCGTGAGGGCGTGGCAGAGGATGTGCGGGCCGCCCTCGGCCTGAGTCATCTCCAGCAGGTAGGCCTGATCGGGGTTGGGCCTGTCGCCCACAAGCTGCATGTCCTCGGGCCGGCGGCGGAAGTCCAGGAGCGCCTCGCCGGCGGAGGCAGCGGTCAGCTCGGGCCTGACGCCGGTCTTGGCCTCCAGCGCCTCGGCCAGCTCGGTGGCGATGTTGGCCTCGAGCTCGGAGGGAGTAGCCGGCAGGATCACGCGCAGATCGCCGACCGCCACGGTCACCTCGCCTGTGAGCGTGACCTCCTTAGGCAGGGGGCAGAGCCAACGCTGCCGGGCTGCAGACTCCTCGGCCGACAGGTCGGCGGCCTGAGATGCGGAGGCAATGGCCAGGGCGACGAGGCTGAGAGCGCCAAGAACGCGCATGGGACTCACCTTCCGGGTGGTGGCCGCTGGGACAGCGGGCCGTGATGGCCGTCCGGCACCGACTGGGGGCAACTGTAGTGAAGTACAATTGTCGGTGCCCAAATGGTACTGAAGGCCTGAAAAGTACAATCTCGCATGCGCGTCCGTCTGTGCGCCCATCAGGAAGTGCCGGGCGTATCGCGCAGAATGTCGACGACCAAGTCTTCATTGCTGACGCAAAGCGACTAGCGAAGCTCCGCCTCAAACCGACGAGCACAGCGCGGAGGTTGCTCCCGGGGCGGCGACACGGCCCGGCGGCGAGCCTTCCGGCTCGCCGAGTCGGGCTGGAAAGCCCGACCTACGGGGTGGCCAACGGCTTGGTTGCG
>CAZXDD010000803.1:281-2988 GCA_964639415.1 uncultured Armatimonadia bacterium | reverse complement strand
CGTCTTCCGCCTTGTAGGGCGCGGGCCTGTACCGCGCCGCCGTTGACGTTTGGCCCGACGCGACAACGACGGACGGCTAACGACAACGGCCGGCGGGCCCGGAGAGCCGCCGGCACGGTGGCTCTCACCACTGTGTGCCTACGGCCGGGAGGGTGCCTGGGCTGACTGCAGGCAGGTTTTTTTTCCCGGGGGGGCATAAAATCTCGCGTCCCAGCGGATTCATCTATAGAGGCACACCGCGAGCGTGCCCCCCGGGAGGCGAGCATGGTTGATGAGGCGGTCTGCTGTGGGCCGGACGTGGCGCGTTGGGATGCAGTGCCGCAGGAACTGCGTGAGAAGAAGCTGTGGGTCTGCTGGCGGCTGGAGGACCGCGATGGGAAGAGGACCAAAGTCCCCTACGATCCGTGCAGCGGGCAACGGGCCAGGACCAACGATAGCAGGTGCTGGGCATACTTCGAGGACGCGGTGAGGGAGGCGCACTTGTACAGCGGGATCGGCATTGTGCTGCAGGAGGGCCTCTGCGGCGTGGACCTGGACCACTGCCGAGACCCCCGGACGGGCGATATCGAGCCGTGGGCCAGGGAGATCATCGAGATGCTCGACTCGTACGCCGAGGCCAGCCCCAGCGGCAGCGGTGTGCACGTCCTGCTGTGGGGCCGCCTGCCCGCCGGTCGCCGCCGCCGCGGGAAAGTGGAGGTCTACGGTCCGGGCTCGCCGAGATACCTCACCGTCACCGGCGACCACCTCCCGGGTAGCCCAGGGCAGGTGCTGCCGCGGGAGGCGGAGCTGGCCTCGGTCCATGCGAAGCATGTGGCCGAGGAGGGCCAGCAGGAGACGGCGGGTTGCTCGGAGGGCTCGGCGGCCGTGACGAGCGTTCTCGCGCCGGCGGCAGCGCCGCCCTGCGCCCCGGCGTCGGATGCGGAGGTCCTGGCCAAAGCGATGGGGGCGCGCAATGGGCCGGAGTTCTCGCGGCTTTGGGCCGGGGGCTATCCGGAGGACGATTCGGCCGGCGATCTGGCCCTCTGCTGCCACCTGGTGTTCTGGGTCGGGCACGACCCCGAACGCATCGACGCGCTGTTCCGGTGCTCCGGGCGGTTCCGTGCCAAGTGGCTGCGGGAGGACTACCGACAGCGCACGATCCAGAAGGCTCTGGAGGCGGTGCGGGAGGTCCACGGCCAACGGCCGGCGGCGTCGGAGAGCGCGGGGCCCGGCGCGACGGCCCCGGTCCTCGGCGGGCACCGCACCGAGCTGGGCATGGCCGAGCGGTTCGCCGGGATGCACCGGGGCCGGGCGCTGTACTGCCACGACCTGGGCAACTGGCTGGTGTGGACTTGCGGCCGCTGGGAGCCGGATGAGAGCGGCGAAGCCGTGGCCGGTCTTGCCAAGGCCACCGTGCGCACGCTGTATGCGGAGATCGCCGCCATCACCGGCGATGACGAGCAGACGAGCAAGGCCCGCAGCGATCTGTGGAAGTTCGCCCAGTCCTGCGAGAAGGAGCGGTTCCTCCGGGCGATGCTGAGCCTGGCTCGGGTCGAGCCGGGGATGCAGGCGCGGATCGGGCAGTTCGACGCCGACGGCTGGCTGCTCAATTGCCAAAACGGGGTCCTGGACCTGCGCACCGGCGCGCTGCGCCCGCATCGGCCCGAGTACCTCTGTCGGCGGCAGGTGCCCGTCGCCTTTGACCCGGACGCCACGGCCCCGACCTGGACGCGCTTCCTTCAGGACGTGATGGCCGGGAATGAGGAGATGGTCGAGTTCCTGGGCCGGGCCGTGGGCGCTAGCCTCCCCGCCCACACGAGGGAGCAGGTGCTCTTGATCCTCCACGGCGCCGGGGCCAATGGCAAGACCACCTTCATGCGCACGATCCTGGCGCTGCTGGGAGACTACGGGGCATGGACCGAGCCCCAGACACTGCTGTCTCGGACCGTCGACGAGGGCGTGCGCAATGACCTGGCGGCCCTGTGCGGCTCGCGCTTCGTGGGCACGGCCGAGACCGCGGCGGGCAAGCGGCTGGACGAGGGCCTGGTCAAGCGCCTGACGGGGGGCGACCCGGTGACGGCGCGGTTCTTGTACCGGGAGTTCTTCAGCTTCGTCCCCCGCTGGCGCACGTGGCTGGCCACCAACCACCGGCCGGAGATCAGGGGTACCGAGCACGCGATCTGGCGCCGCATCCGCCTGGTCCCCTTCGACGTGGTGATCCCCGAGAGCCGGCAGGACCCGGAGCTGCCGGACAAGCTCCTCGCCGAGTTGTCGGGGATCTTGACCTGGGCCGTGGGCGGCTGTCTGTCCTGGCAGCAATACGGCCTGGCCGCGCCGCGACAGGTGGCCGAGGCCACCGCGGCCTACCGCGAGGACGAAGACGTCATCGGCGGCTTCCTCCGGGACTGCTGCGAGGAGGGGCCCGGGCTGCAGGTGACCTCCGGCGAGCTGTGGCACAGCTACCAGGTGTGGTGCGAGAGGGAGGGTGAAAGGCCGCTGACCCGCACGGCCCTGGGCAGGCGGCTCACACAGAGGGGCTTCAGCGTCGACCGCATCCGCCGCAAGGGCGTCCTGCTGCGCATCTGGGAAGGCCTGGGGCTGAGTGCAGGGCGCTCTTGCTGAGGTAGGTGTGACGCGTTTGGCGGGGTGACGGGTTAGTGACACGTTTTTGGGTGAAGTTTGGCATGTCCCCCCTCGTGAAAGGGAGTCTGCCAATTCCGCTGTCAAG
>CAZXDD010000803.1:0-271 GCA_964639415.1 uncultured Armatimonadia bacterium | reverse complement strand
CGGCGTCCTACTGCGCATCTGGAGAGGCCTGGGGCTGAGCATAGAGTCCTCTTGCTGAGAGGGGGTGACGTGTTTGGCCGGTGACGGGATAGTGCCGGGTGGTTGGGTGAAGTTTGGCATGTACCCCCTCGTGAAAGGGAGTTTGCCCATACCGTGGTCATGAGGCGTCACAGGCCGAAATGCGTCACAGCATCGGGAGCCGGGGGTGAGGACGCTCCCGCCCTGCGGGACGCCGGCTATTGTGTCGCCCCTCCGGGGCTCGGGGTCGCGC
>CAZXDD010000802.1:0-2990 GCA_964639415.1 uncultured Armatimonadia bacterium | reverse complement strand
ATGGGCGTGGTGATCCGGGCCCGTCCCGCCGCGGTTCAGGGCAAGTTCATCAAGCAGGCGGCCATCGCCAGCACGATGGGCCCCGGCGTGCGACTGGACGTGGACGCCGTCTCGGCACAGGCGAAGTAGCTCTGGGCCGGCCGGGTCGCCGAGACCGGCCCGGTTTCCTGCGTCCGGAGCGGGTTCTGGGGCTGCGATCGCGCCTTTCGCAGGCGTCCTGACCTGCGAAAGCGGGATCCGGGGCGCGGCTCGGCGAGCCCAGTGATCTGCCGCGTCACTGTGGCAGCGCTTCAGGACGAGCCTCTGCGCCGTCCTCCTTGGCGTTGCGTGGAGCTTAGCCAGATTCTGATAGCAGACCAAAGACAGCCGGTGCAGTAGCGTAAGCGCAGTCTGGCGCGCCGGCCGAGGTCACCGTGTAGCCCTCTAGCCCGCCTCACCGGGCAAAATGGGCGTGCAGTGGACTTCGGCGGTGGGCTGCGTGGCAGCCTACCGCTGCTTGCGTTCTAGACGAGGTCGGCCTGAGCAGTTTTCATGTATCACCGGGTCCAGTCTCTGCGACCCATGGCCAAGGAGGTGAAATAGTGCCTACACCGGAAAAGGAAGCAGTGGTGGCGCATCTGCGGGACAAGCTCGCAGCATCGCCATCGTTCTACCTGTGCGAGTTCGAGGGCCTGTCCGTCTCCGCGATGTCAGCCGTGCGGGGCAAGATTCTGGAAGCGGGTGGGAGTCTGGAGGTCGTCAAGAACCGCCTGCTGGGTATCGCCCTGGGCGATCTGGAATGTGGGGCGATGCGGGACCACCTGAGCGGGCCCACGGCTATCGCGTTCTGTGGCGAGGATGCCATCGGACCGGCCAGGGCGATGAAGGACTTCGCGAAGGGCCTCAACGAGGCCGGACGCCGTCTGGAGATCAAAGCCGCCTTCGTCGAAGGGCGGTTCTTCGCCACGAAGCAGGCCGTCGCGCTCGCCGACCTACCGCCCGTGGAGGAGATCAAGGCCTCCGTGGTTGGCGGCATCGCCGGCCCCGTGAACGCCCTGGTGTACTCGCTCAGCGGCGCATTGGGCGATCTGTGCCGGACGCTGGAAGCCGTGGCCGACAAGCGCGCCTCCGAGGGGGCGTAGTGGACGGCAGTAGAAGTCGAGCGCCGCTCTGGGCGCACCCCCGGCCCGGTCACGGGCGCGGACAGTAGACTACCGGGCACAGGTGGCGGCCGTGCGAGCCAACTCGCAGCGGGTCGGGTGCCGTTGCTCTGGATGACTAGGAGGAATCGGAATGACCGTTGATGAGCTGATCACCGCGATCAATGGACTGAGCGTGCTTGAGCTGGTAGAGTTGAAGGACAAGCTGCAGGAGCAGTGGGGCGTCACCGCCGCGGCTCCGGTGGCAGTTGCCGCGGCCGGAGCGGCCGTGGAGGCCGCCGAGGTTGAGGAGCAGTATGAGTTCGACGTGGTGCTGACCGAGATCGGTGCCGAGAAGATCCAGGTCATCAAGGCCGTGCGCGAGGTGACCAACCTCGGACTGAAGGAGGCCAAGGAACTGGTGGAGGGCGCACCCACCAACGTGGTCGAGGCCGTCACGAAGGAAGAGGCGGAAGCCGTCAAGGCGAAGCTCGAGGCCGCGGGCGCCTCCGTCAACCTCAAGTAGGGTCTGCGAGGGCGCCACTTTGGCGCCCATTGCGCGGACAGGGCAGGTCTCGCAACCGGTGCATCGAAGGATGGGGAGAACGGCGCATCGGCTCCGTGCCCTGCCACCTAAGCCTAGGACCTGTTGACATGGACCGTATCCGAGATGCCCTGCGTCAGTTGGGTGGGCTGCAGTCCGTCGCCTCTTTCTCGCTGCTGTACTACAACTTCCTCGCGGAGCGGCTTGCCGACGAAGACGCCGGTGACCGTACACTGCGGCGGAGTTTCGCAGAGCTTGTAGAGTGGGAGGTGCGGTACCACACAGCCCTGGGAAACCTCACCGACGCCGATGGCGTTAGTATCATTGGTATCGGTGACCTTGCGGACAAGCGGCATGCCGGCCTTTGCGAGGTAGTCGCGCGATTGTCCCGGATGTCCGGCCTGTCCGGCAGGCGGGAGGCGACGCGCCAGTTGATCGTGGCGGAGTGCTTCTACCAGACGGTGATGTACGAGCGTGTGGTGTCCTGCCTGGAGGCCGCCATCGAAGCGGGCGCCAGAGATCCGCTGGTCTTCTTCTCGTTGGGCTACAACCGGTATGTGGTTGCCGAACAGGTCTTCGCTGCCACGGATGCAAGCACCGGCGACCATGTGGTCGTGGACGCCCGCGGTTACCGCCGGGCGTTGCTCGAAGCGGTGACCGCATTCGAGGACGGGCTCAGCGGCGGCGAACTGGACGCGCAGCTCTACTGGTGGATCGGGACCTGTCTGGAGCGCGCCGGGTTCGCCAATGCGGCCCGGAAGGCGTTCCGCGAGGCAGAGCAGGGCGCGGAAGAACAGGCCCTTGAGCCCACTGAGCAGACCGATGGCTCCCAGGAGCCGTTCGGGGAGGAGGATGCAGAACTGGAGATGGTGCGCCGGGCGCTCAGACGGCCGTGTAGGGCCAGCGACATCATTGGTGATGGGCGGCCCTGCTGATGGGAACGACCGGGATAGTGAGGCCGTTTGCTCGTGATGTCCCAGGGGCGGTGTGTGGTGCCGCAGGCACGCCGGGTTGGGATGGTAGCCAGAATGGTTGCGTGTGAGGAATGGCGGGTTGAGGGCAAGTCGTGACGGTCACTACAGGTAGTCGATCGCGAAAGGATGGTTGGGAGAGATGAGCAGGACTGTCGTCGTAGCGCTGGTTGCCGTGGCATTGGTCGTCGGTGCTTTCGCCCTGACGGGCTGTCCGAAGCCGCCGCCGCCCGACATGGACCCGGGTATGATGAACGCGATGCCGCCGGCCCCGGCGGATGTTCCGGTAGACGCCCCGGCGGACGCTCCGGCGGATGCTCCGGCGGATGCTCCGGCGGATGCTCCGGCGGATGCTCC
>CAZXDD010000801.1:1803-2999 GCA_964639415.1 uncultured Armatimonadia bacterium | reverse complement strand
GACCTACACCCTCTCGGCCTGGTTCAAGTGCCGGGGCTTCACCCGGGCCGGAGCGGACGTGAGCGCCCTCAATCTGGTCAACTACGGCTGGACAAAAAGCGCCGGCATCGGCCCTCTCAAGCCGGACCAGGACTGGACCTTCACCAGCGTCACCTTCGAAGCTCCGCCAACCACCGATCTGGGGACCGGGCCCGTGTACAACCTGATCTTGTTCTGGCCCATCAACTGCGAGGGCACGCTGTGGGTGGACGACGTGCAGATCGAGGAGGGCCCGCAGGCCTCGGCGTTCACCGATCTGTACCTGGGCTACGGGATGGAGGCCCGTCAGAACCTGGCGGCCGTCCACCTCCAGGCCGAGGAGGCACACAGGCAGCTCACCACCACCTGTGCGGCGTACCCTCTGGCGGCGAAGCTGGCCGCGCGGGCGCAGGAGGTCCTCGACGCCGTCGCGGAGCTCTCCGCGCGTCTCGCGGGGTATGCCGAGCTCACCAACGCGCAGGCCCGCGCCCTGCGCCATGAGGCGGCAGCCCTCGGCCCCCGCGTGGCCGCGCTCCGCTTCGTGCGCTTCCTGCACGGCGCCTACGTTCCCCTGGCGCACGTCGCCCTGCCCGAGCAGGAGCCCGGCGAGCTGCGTCTGGACCTGCACTGCTTGATGGGTGAGACCCGCGCCGTCGCGCTGACGGTGGCCAACCTCACCGGCGCCTGGGCGGTGCACCGCATCGTGCCCGGTGAGCTTCGCGATACGGTACAGAACCGCCGCCTGACCGGCGTGCCCTGGGTAAGGGCCTACAGCGTGCCACCCCTCCGCGGCCACGCCCGGCCCCGCGAGATCTTCACCGATCCCCTGCCGCCTCTTGACGAAGCGGGCTTGTTCCACATCCGGGAGACCGGCCTGGGCCAGATGGTGCTCGTTCTCGATACCGGTCAGCTCTTGCCGGGGCACTACGAGGGCCGCATCGCGGTGCATTCGCTCACCGACCCGTCGGACAAGTGCGACGTCTTTGTGGACCTGACGGTGGCCCCCGTAGCACTCGCCGCTATCGACGATCGCGCGGTGTGCGACATCGGGAAGGCCGCCGAGCATGCCCTGGACAGCACCGAGGCCATCGGTCAGAACACCTTCACGCTACCCGCGCAGTGGTTGGCCCCGACGTACGACCCCGCCGGTGGCGCCGTGACGGTGGACTTCACCCGCG
>CAZXDD010000801.1:0-1793 GCA_964639415.1 uncultured Armatimonadia bacterium | reverse complement strand
GGAGTTCAGACGTGTGCTCTTCCGATCTGACGCATGCCCCCGCCGGCGGCCCGGTCACAGTGGACTTCACCCGCGCCCGGCAACTGATCGCGACGGTGCTGGAACAACGCCCCGACGCCCGCTTCCTTCTGGCCTTCGGAGCGGGGCAGATGCTGGCCCGCCACCTGGAGAAGGCATATGCCATCGGGCCGGAGGCCCCGGACTTCGAGGACTGCGTCCGGGGCTGGGCGCAGGCGGTGGCCCGGGGCTTCGAGCAGCTCGGGGTAGAGGCAGAGCGGGTCGCCATCGAGACCATCGACGAGCCCGGGGTGGGTGACCTGCCTTTGGCCTGCACGCTTTCGGACCTCATCCACGAGGCCGTGCCGGCGCTCCGGACCATGGCCTACGTCACGTCTTTCGAGCCCGACAGCCCGCCCCACGCGCGCCTGTACGGCTCTCACGACATCACCGGCCTGGCCGTGGAATGCGCCAACGCTCAATCCGTGGCCTATCTCCGGGCGTTGGGCAAGCAGGTCTGGGTCTACGACTGCCAGAGCAATGGCGAGACTTTCGAGCCCACGGCGTACTATCGGCTCTTGCCCTGGCGGGCGTGGGCTCTGGGTTTGGACGGCTGGGGGCACTTCTCGTGGCTGAGCTCGGAGCGCGGCCGGGGATATGAGCCCTGGGAGGGAGTGGCGGAGCAGTCCATGGTCTACCCGGCGCTGGGCGGCGGGTCCGTCGTCAGCCGCCGGTGGCTGGCCCTGCGGGCCGGGACTGAGGACTACCGCGCCCTGCGCTCGCTGCAGATGCTGGTGGAGCAAGCGGAGCGCCAGGGGGCGCAGACCCAGGCCGTACGAGATGCCCAAGATCTGCTGGAGCAGTTGCCGCAGGAGGCCCTGGGCCTGCTGCGCCCCGGCCGGGGCTACCATCAGTCCCTGGCCGAGGGCGCCGACCCGGAGGCGTTGGACCGGTTCCGGCAGCGGCTCGCCCTGGCGGCCGAGGCCGTGGTCGCCGAGATGGAGGTTGCGCCGGGCCCGACGGGCCTGACCGTGACAGGCGAGGGCGAGGCAAGCCGGTTGGCCCTGGACCTGGCTCGGGCGGCGAAAGTGACCGTCCGCTACCTCTGCGGCGGCCAACTGCCGTGGCGGACCGTCGCCGCCCACCTGTCCTCCGGCGCGCAGACGCTCACGCTGCCCTGCCCGGAGGCGGAGGAGGTGAGTTCGTGCATCGTGGCCTGTACCGACGAGGCCGGATGTGTCTCGGTTGGCCATGCCTGGCCGGACTGCGCCGTGGAGGTGGATAGCACGATGCCGCCGTACGACGGTTCGCTCCTGAGCGACGGGGTCGCCGTGCCGGGGATGCAGTTCGAGCCCGAGCACGGATGGGTCTCCGACGGGTCGGCCACGGAACACCGGGTGGTGCTGTCTCTGACGGCCCCACAATCGCTTCGGACGCTGGAGCTGTGGTGGATGACCTTCTATGGGCCGCCCACGGAGTACAAGGTCCAGGTCGAGAGCGAGGGAGACTGGATCGATGCGCCGGGGTTCTCCCGCTGGCGCGCCGCCACTTCCGCCGTGGAGAGGATCGATTTGGGGGGAGTGGCGACGGCCCGCGTCCGTATCCTCCAGGCCCCCGGGGGCGGCAACCGCACATTCCCCAACCTGATGGGGCTCAGCGAAGTGCGGCTGAGGTAGGCCCTGGAGGTGCGGCCGAGAACTCACATTATGCATGAACGCACTGGGGCCACATTCCGCCATTTCCGCGTCCGGAACGGTCGAAGTACTGCCGTTCTCCCCCCTCCTCCCGTCTCCGCC
>CAZXDD010000800.1:0-3017 GCA_964639415.1 uncultured Armatimonadia bacterium | reverse complement strand
TACTGACGCCTCGAGGCCGGGAGGCAGCGGCTCGCGGCCGACGCGCGCGTCGCGGTCGAGGCGGCGGAGATGGTGGTCTGGCGGCCCGGCAGGAACTGAATGCGGTCGGACGCGTCCAGGACGCGGCGCCGACAGGCTCCGGCTCAGAGCCGCCGCCGGACGCCGACGCGCGCGCGGAATGGTTCAGTGCTGCCGGACGGTGGCGATGTCCACTTCCCGGACGCCGAGGCGCGCACAGGATGGTTGCGTGTTGAGTGTCGGCGCACCACCGCGGCGTTGGGCGACCCGGCTGCCTGCGGGTCCCTCGATCCCGACGGTGCGGAGCGCAGGTCGCGTCATTGACCGGCGGAGCCGGGCGATGCCCGTTACGGGGATGGTGGGCGGGACCTTCTCGACTCCGCGGAAGAGGGGCTGCTTGTCTGCCGGCACCAACGGCCGATGCGGGAGTGTGAGGCCAGGCCGTTCAGAGCGGACCTCCACGCCGAACTCGCCGGGGCGATGCTCCCCGCCTCCCGCATGGCGCCAGACCTCTTTGAGCCCGACGACTTCCGCGAGCCGGCCCACGGCGTGCGGGCGATGGCCGGTCTGCCGCCCGCCCGAAGTCGCTGACAGCAAGGTCGTCAGTTCGCTCTCCCCGCGGTTGGACGGCACGTCCCCATCATCACTTCGGCAGCTCTTCCCCCAGCTCCACCTCCCACAGCGTCGGCCCCTCGGTCGCCTCCAGGATGCTCAGCCGCCAGCACTGCGCCTCCACCGGCGGGAAGCTCGCCTCGTATTGCTCACCAAGGGTGGTGCCCGTCAGGGCCGTCTTCCAGTCATCACCGGCCAGGTACTGCAGCTCGAAGCGCTGCACTCTCCCGGCATAGGCCTCTGTGATCCTCACAAGGCCGATGCGCGTCGGCTCTTCCAGGTCTATCTGGAGCCAGGCGCTGTGGGTTCCCGAGTCGGTGGCCCAGCGGGTCTGGGGGTCGCCGTCGAAGGCCATCTCGGGCCCGAATGCGGCGTGGTTCTGGTAGACGTTGGAGGAGCGGGCCTTGCCCACCGGCATGAACTCGATCTCCCAGAAGGTGGGCCCCTCGGTGGCCTGCAGGATGTTCAGACGCATCCGCTGCGCGGTCACCGGCTCGAAGCGCGCGGCATAGCTCTCGCCGATAGTGGTGCCCTGAAGGCACGTCTTCCACTGCTCGCCGTCGCGGTACCGCAGCTCGAACTGCTGCACCCGCTCGCCACAGGCCTCAGACATCCTCACGCCCTCGACCTGCATGGGCGCCTTGAGCTCCACCTCGATCCAGGCGCTGTGGGTGCCGCCGTCGGTAGCCCAGCGGGTGCCGATTTCGCCGTCGAAGGCCTGATCGGCGGCCCAGTCCTCGTGCTTGCCACAGACGTTGGAGGCCTGTGCCTTGATGCCGGTGGGGAGCTTCACCGCCGGGAGGTCCAGGGCCGGGCCGTCGAGGTCCAGGCGGATGAGGGTGTCAATCTCCTGCCGGGACTCGGCGGGTACGGTGAGCGTGAGGGCCATCTCGGTCTGTGAGAACTCCACGGAGCCGCCGGTGAGCACTTCGGCCGCCAGCACCTTCACCGGCAGCGGCGGGAGTGTGAGCGTGTCCTGCGGCCAGGACAGTACGTGGAGGAAGATGCTCTTGTCCCTGCGGGTGCTGGCCAGGAAGCGGGTGGGTTTGTACGGGCCGCCGCGGGTACCGTAGATGCTCTCGCCATACCGCCGCAGCCACGCGCCCATCTCGGCGAGCCGCTCGGACTGGCGCGCCTCGATCTGCCCGGTGGGCATCGGCCCGACGTTGAACAGGAGGTTCCCGTCGCCGCCGGCGCAGCGGATCAAGGTCTGCAGGCACTCCTGCAAGGACTTCATGCGGTCATCGGGCCGCCACGCCCACTGCCGACAGATGGTCATGCAGGTTTCCCACGGGCGGTCCATCTTGAAGGTGCCCACCCGCTGCTCGGGGGTCTCGTAGTCTCCGGGATCGACGCAGCGGTTGTTGATGAGGATGTCGGGCTGCAGCGACCTCACATAGTCCACCACGGCCTTGCCCCGCCGGGCGTCGAAGCCCTGGGGCACGTCGAACCACAGCGTATTGAGCGGCCCGTAGCCTTGGACGAGCTCGGTCACCTGGGCGCGGAGGTACTCGGTGTAGGCCTCGATGTCCGGGTTTGGCTTCTCGGTCTTGCCGCCGGGGCTGCCGAAGGGGAAGGCGGGGTGGTGCCAGTCGCACACGGAGTAATAGGTGCCGAAGGCGATCCCCTGCCGGGCGCAGGCCGCGGAGAGTTCCTTCACCACATCGCGCGCGAAGGGCGAGTCCATGATGTCGTAGTCGGTCTGCTTCGTGTCGAACAGGCAGAAGCCGTCGTGGTGCTTGGTGGTCAGGACGATGTACTTCATCCCGGCGGCTTTGGCGATGGCGACCCATTCATCGGCGTCGAAGAGCGAAGGGTCAAACTGCTTGTAGAGGTTGTCGTACTCCTCGATGGGCACTCCGGCGCCCCGTGACCAGCCGATCTCGGTGCCCTTGATCGATACGGGCCCCCAGTGGATGAACATACCGAACCGCGCCGCCCGCCAGTTCTCCAGCCGCGCGGCATTGGGGGCCGGCTCCTGGGCGGTAGCGAGGGAGCACAGGACGAGTAGGCTAAGGCACATGAACAGAACGCGACGGGCCATGGAAGACCTCCTGGGGTGGATGTGGGAGGGAGGGATGTCGTTAGTGGGGCGGGCTTTCCAGCCCGCCAAGACGGTCCGAAGGACCGGCGGCCGTCGCCGTTGGGCTGTTGGTCGTTCGATGTTGGCCCGAAGGGCCACCGGCGCCCGGAGGGCGCCACCTAGCGATGGGCGAAAGCCCATCGTACGAGCGATGCCCCTCTCCTCCTCCCAGCCGTTGCCACCGGGCGAACGGCGCTCCCTGGCCTCGCTCGGCGCCAACGGTACCTCACCCCGGCCCTCGCCACGAGTGGCTGGCACGGGCACACACTTGACACCGCGGCCATTGTAGGCTACGGTGGGGGCC
>CAZXDD010000799.1:0-3023 GCA_964639415.1 uncultured Armatimonadia bacterium | reverse complement strand
GCCCAGCGAGGCGATGAAGGCGCCCAGGGCCGCGGTGAGCACCGCGCCCACGGCGCCGGCCAGCGCCATCGACCGGGCCGCGAAGGCGTGGGTCTTTCTCCAGTTGTCCACGTCCGACAACGTCCAGACCGTGCGTACGCCCATCCAGCGGTTCGGCGGGATGGTGGGCATCAGAAGGCCCAGCCATATCATCAGACCGCAGAGGGCCAAAGAGATCAGCCGCACCGTGGGCGTCTGGGGATGGAGGGCCGCCTGCAGGGTAACCACGTGCATGAAGAGCAGGAACAGGAGCAGGGCCGCCATGACCAGGGAGAAGGCCCGGCGCAGCCTGAGCACGCGGAAGTCGCCGGGAGCAAACCGGGGCGCCAGGAGGGCCAGGGCCAGCACAAGCACCATCAGCGCGGGCATGAGGGAGGCGCCCAGAACCCGGTCGCCCCAGCCGTCCACCTGTCCGGCGTAGTTCCAGTGGATAGGAATCAGGGCCGGCAACGAGGAATAGACCATCAGGGAGTACCCAATGGCCGCGAGGACGGCGAGGATCGCCACGAGCAGGGCAATGTTTGGTTTCACGGGATGCCGTCACTTTCCAGGGGTCAATAGGTCCGGCCGAAAACCGCGCTTCGGCGAGAGTGCTCTTCTGAGAGCGTGCGCTCCCGGCAAGATCAGCTCGAAGAGTCTCCCGGCATTCGGCGAGATTCTTCGCTATCTCGCTGCGCGAGATGGACGCTCAGAATGACATGAGCCGGGCCGGCCGGGCTTTTCGGCCGGACCTCTGGAATGACATGAGACGGACCGGCCGGGCTTTTCGGCCACGCTTCTATGACCGTGCCGCGAAGCCGGCTCTCTCGGAGTATTATGTAGAACAGATACGTCGGCAGGCAAGGCAAGGTTTCGCCCCGGGGACCGTGGGCCCCTGCCTAAGGCGCGTCCCCGGTGAGCCACGCCCAGATCAGGGAGGATTGTCGGATGGCACTGACCATCGACTACAAGACCTATGAGGACAAGGTCCTCGGCGGCTGGTACGGCAAGTTCATCGGCGGCACCATCGGCGGCCCTGTGGAGGGCATCAAGGACACCCTCTCGCTCACCTACTACCAGGAGCTGCCGGACATCTCGGCGCCCAATGATGACGCGGACTTCCAGGTGGTGTGGCTGCATGCTCTGGAGCAGTACGGGCCGTGGCTGACGGGCGAGGACCTCGCCCACGAGTGGCTGGACCATATCTGGTACCCCTTCTGCGAGTACGGGTATGGGATGAAGAACTTCTCGCGGAAGATCTACCCGCCGACTTCGGGCTGGTTCAACAACGACTTCTTCAAGGAGTGCATGGGCTGCCCGATTCGCTCGGAGATCTGGGCTTTCGTGGCCCCCGGGGCCCCCGCTCTGGCCCGGGAGTACGCCTGGCTGGATGCGACCTTGGACCATGCCGGTGCCTCGGTGGAGGCCGAGCAGCTCTTCGCCACCATGGAGGCGGTGGCGTTCTTCGAAAGCGACATGGATGTGGTCCTGGACATCGGGATGGCGTCGTTGTCCGAGGACAGCCGGCTGCGGCAGTGCCTGGAGGACACCCTGCGCTGGTACCGACAGGACTGCGATTGGCGAGCGGTGCGGATGAAGATCCTGTCTCGCTACGGCTCGCCGGACATGACCTCGGCCACCCAGAACATCGGCTTCACGCTGCTGGCACTGCTGGAGGGGAAGGACGACTTCGAGCGGGTGATGCTGACGGCGGCCAACTGCGGCTACGATACGGACTGCACCTGCGCCACGGCCGGGGCGATCATCGGGATCATGCACGGGGCTCAGGCCATTCCGGCCAAGTGGAAGGACCCGCTGCAGGACGGCTTCTCGCTGGGCATCGACTACGAGCGGCAAAGCAATAGCATCCGTGAGCTGACGGCGGATACCTGCGCCATGGGCGTGCACATCGCCCGGGTCCGCGAGACGGGGGTCACCATCGCCGGGGCCCCTGGGGAGGCCACGCCGGTCAAGTCTGAGCCGCCGGCGCCGCTGCGACTGAAGCTCGAGTACCCCGAGGGCCCGGCGATCTCGCCGGGACAGACGGTCAACGTGCATCCGGTGTTCGTCAACGCGACGCAGCGGGACATCGACGGGGTGATCCGCCTCAGCGCCCCGGAGCCGCTGCGGGTCTCGTTCCCCGAGCAGAGCATCTGGGTGCCCGGGATGGACATCGAGCTGGCGGATTGCGAGGTCGCCTGTCCCCATGACGTCGAGAGTCTCCCGCTGACCAACATCTGCCGGGCGGAGCTGGTGGTGGATGAGGAGGTCGTGGATATCAAGGAGTTCGGGATCGGCGGCTCGTGGCTGTGGCGGGTGTACGGGCCGTTTTGGGACAGCAAGACGGGGTTCACCAACAGCGTGGATTTCGACAGGCAGTACCTGCCGGAGGCGGCTATCAACCCCGACCTGCCCATCTGTGGCGAGGGGGTCCCTTACCATCGCCAGTTCATCTTCTCCACTCCGATCGATGCCTTCACATCCGCCGAGCTTTTCGAGTGCCGGGGGCCTTTGGTCGCCTACCTTCTGCAGTACATCGATTGCCCGCAGGAGCGCGAGCACTGGCTGTGCATCGGCAATAGCTCGAGCTTCAAGCTCTGGCTCAACGATGAGCTTGAGATGGAGGACGACAGCCGGCACGCCTACATGCCCTTTGACAACAACAAGATCGTCAAGATGAAAAAGGGCATCAACAAGGTGCTGGTCAAGCTGGTCCGGTACGGAGATGAGATGCAGTTTTCCTTCGGGGTGCGCAATGTGGAGCGCACGGGCTGGCACAGTAGCACGTGGACGACGGACATCGGCATCGTGCCGCCGCTGGAGGGCAAGGGGCTAGAATAGGGGACGGCAACGGCGCCGCTCCCTGCGGGTCCCAAACGGCGGGACCCGCTTTCCCTCTCCTTCGCAAACACCGCTCAGGAGAGGGGTGAACGGCAACGGCACTGATGACGCCTCACCCCCGTCCCCTCTCCTTCGCAAACACCGCTCAGGAGAGGGGTGAACGG
>CAZXDD010000798.1:0-3024 GCA_964639415.1 uncultured Armatimonadia bacterium | reverse complement strand
GATGGAATCTCGTGACTGGAGTTCAGACGTGTGCTCTTCCGATCTCGGCAACTGGAACGGCCGGCAACTGCTGGACCCGGCCCTGGCGCGGATGGCCGTGCAAAGCCCGCTTCCCAACTCCATCCCGCGCACGGCCGCAGTGGAGGCCCAGATGGTGCCCGGTCAGCGGAGCATGGGCTCCCCGGCGGTGCCGGACGATCAGTGCGACCATCTGGGGAGCTACAGTTGGCTGTGGTGGACCAATGGGGTGGACCGCGAGGGCAAGCGCCACTGGCCCTCGGTGCCCGCCGATGCCTACGGCGCCTTCGGCCACGGCGGCCCGCGGGCCATGGTGGTGATCCCGAGCCTCGACGTGATCGTGAGCTGGAACGAGGCCCGGGTGACGGACCGCGAGGCGGAGGACAAAGCCCTGGGTCTGCTTGCGCAGGCCGTGACAGACCGCGAGGCGGCCGCGACCTGGACGCCGCGGACGAGAGTGTCCATCGCCGATGGCAAGTGGCAGATCAATGGGCGGCCCACGTACCCGGGAGCGGCGGCGGAGGGGCTGCTGATGAATGTGCGGATGGTCAACTGCGTGTTCGAGGACCTGGAGCGCCCGGAGTTCGACCCGGAGGGGAACACCGACGAGTTCATCTCCAAAGTGCCTGAATACGCCGCCCACGGCGTGCGGGCCTTCTCGGTGAACCTCCAGGGCGGGTTCCCGGGCTACGAGGGGGCGGTGAACTCGGCGTTCGCCCCGGATGGCTCCCTGCGCGAAAGCTACATGGCCCGGGTGCGCCGTGTCATTGAGGCCTGCGACCGGGCGGGTGTAGTGGTGATCCTCGGCCTTTACTACCAGCGCCAGGATCAGATACTGAGAGATGAGGCCGCGGTTCGCGCCGGCGTGGTCAATGCGGTCAACTGGGTCCGCGACGGCGGCTTGGCCAACGTGGTGCTGGAGATCGCCAATGAGGCCACCCACCCGGGCTTCGACCACGGGCTGCTGAGGACGATGAGAGGCCAGGGCGAGCTGATCTCCCTGGCGAAGGACACCTGGCCGGAGCTATTGGTCTCCACCAGCGGGATCGGGGAGAAGAACTCTCCCGGCGAGGTATCGGAGCGGGCCGACTTCTATCTCCTGCACTTCAACGACACACCGCTCGAGCCTATCAGGAAGCGCGTCGCCGCCCTGCGGCCGACGGACAAGCCCATCGTGTGCAATGAGGACACCAAGGAGGGCGAAGAAGGCGCCGAGGTGGCCCGGATGTGCGTGGCGGAGGGTGTGTCCTGGGGGATGATGCTGCTTGCGCACAACCAGAAGTACCCCTTCGCCTTCGAGGGCGCCGCGGACGATCCCATCGTGTACGCGGAGCTCAGGCGGCTGGCGCGGCGGTGAGGGAGAGGGGCGCGGAGGGAGACGTCAGAACACAGTGACACGGAGAGACGGCGGAGAACGGCCGGTGCGAAGTCAGATCCCCATGCCGTGAGACTTCTGCCCAGATGAGGCGACTTCTCCGGCGCAATCGCCCTGCGGGATCGCCGCCTGGCCGTGGCACGGACCTGGGGCGAACCTCCTCGCCGTGCTCGTCGGTCTGGGGCGGAGCTTCGCTGGTCCCGTGGGCTCAGAAAGGCCGCAGACGCCACGGCATCAAGATGCGGGTCCCGCCCCACAGGCGTACTGGCGCTGTCGCCAGAAATGGGCAGAGCCCCAACCGGGGCTCTGAGAACAACCATGGCATGGAACCCGTATCCGAGTCCCGATTGTACAATGGCTCAACCGAGCCATTACTCATAGTACAGCCATGGGCACATCAGGAGCAAACCCCCATTCACTCCCGTTCACCCACATCCTTTGGCTCCGAGCCTGCTGGGCCCCGCGCCAGGACCCCTGTCGTCCCCCTACCGATACTTGGCCTGCAGCAGCTCCTCGGCCTTGTGGAAATCCGGGATCGCCCGGGGGTATTCGCCCTTCGCCACGTAGGCGATGCCCCGGCCCAGGTAGGCTTCCCCGGTCTTGGAGTTCAAGGCGATTGCCCTGTCGAAGTCGGCGATGGCGTCGTCGTACAGGCCGAGATGCTGGAAGGCCTTGGCCCGGCAGAGGTAGGCTTCGGCGTGCTTGGCCTGCAGCCCGATGGCCTCGGTGAAGTCCAGGATCGCCCGCTCGAAATGGCCCTCGCGATGGGCCGCCGCGGCGCGGCGGGCCAGGGAGCGCCGGCCGTCGGCGCGCTCTCCGCTCTTGATCGCCGCGGCGTCGGCGGTGCTCAGGTACTCGGCCATGTCATAGTGAGCTCTGCCCCGACCGTAGTAGGCCTCCACGAGGCGCTGGTCTAGGGACAGCGCCCGCGTGAAGTCCTCGATTGCCAGTGCCGGCTCCGCGAGGGCCACATAGGCAAGCGCTCGGGCGGTGAGGGCCTCGGCACTCCCCTCATCGGCCTCTACAGCCTGTTGGGCGAAGGCCAAGGCCTCCTCGTGTTCCCCGGCCTTGAGGCTCTTGGCCGAGAGTCTGCACAGCCGCTTGGCGTCTCTGCTTGTCGCCACTGCCGCCCCTCCTGTGTTGTCGCAGGCCGCCGCGCTGCCCTTGCCATGCTCCCCCACCGTCTCGGGTGTCACGGGGTGTGAGGCCGCTCTCGCCCTGCGGGACCGTTCGCCGTTGCCGTCGCTCGCTCCGCCGTCGGATAACCCGCCGGCCAACGTCCGGCGGACCTTCCCCACCCGCCCGCCAAGCCCTGTACGGCGGGGCCTGGCGGCCGACGTCTCCCGGTGGGAGAGGCCAACAGCGTCATCCCCCGCCGCCCCGCCGACACCCGTGCAGGGCCGCCGTCGACCTTCGCGCCTACCTCGCTGCCAGCAGCTCATCGCGCAGCGGCGGCTGCAGGTTGCGAACGGCCTTGTCCACGATGTCGAAGCCCGCCAGCTCGCTCCAGCCCTCCAGCAGCCTCCGGGTCAGCGGCCCAACCTTGCCGTCGCCCACGGGCAGGCCGTTGAACTGCGTGGCCGGCATGATGCAGTACGGGGTGCTGGTGAAGAAGGCCTCGTCGGCCGTGT
>CAZXDD010000797.1:2683-3025 GCA_964639415.1 uncultured Armatimonadia bacterium | reverse complement strand
ACCGGCGGCACCCGGTGTACTTCGATAGCTACTACAACTGGGTCCGGGATCGCCGTCCGCGCCGCCACTTCCCGCAGTTCGTTGAGGACTACGGCCGGCACCGGCGCTCGGCGGACTGGGTGGGCAGCCGGCGGGTTGGGGCCATCACCGGCAGTCGCCATGTCTCTGTGGGCTCCCCACCGCCTCGAGACCTCCGGCACGTCTCGCGTCCCGGCCCGGGTCCGTCCGGCGGCGGTGTCTCGGATCGTCCGCGGCCCGGTACGGGAGGCTCGCGAGACATCGGGTTCATCCGCGGTCGGCGCACCGACGCACCGTCCAGCGGAGGGCGCAACGAGCGCTTCA
>CAZXDD010000797.1:0-2583 GCA_964639415.1 uncultured Armatimonadia bacterium | reverse complement strand
CGGTTCCGACTCCGGGTCAGCCGCGGAGCGGCGGGTCGGTAGGGCAGATCCAGCCGCCGGCGGGCGCTACGAGGCCGGATCGGGACAGGGGCGGCAATGAGCGCTTCACGGTTCCGACTCCGGGTCAGCCGCGGAGCGGCGGGTCGGTAGGGCAGATCCAGCCTCCGGCGGGCGTTACGAGGCCGGATCGGGACAGGGGCGGCGCGGACCGGCTCAGCCCGGTGTCGACACCCGCTCTGCCGCCGACGGGCGGGTCGGTGGGCTACATCCAGCCACCGGCGGGCGCTACCAGGCCGGATCGGGATAGAGGCGGTAACCAGCACTTCACCGTGCCGACGCCGCGAGTGGATACACCGCAGCGCCGGCCCGAGGTGAGACACTCTCTGCCCCCCAACTACGGGACGGTGGGTAGCCCCCAGATCGGGACCTCCACCAACATCGGCGGCAGGCCGCAGCCGCCACAGATGACTCCGTTCGGGTTCGGTGATCCGTTCAGCGCCAGGCAGGCGCCCACGGCAACGACTTTGCCGCCGCGGGTGACCGCGGGGTCGGTCTACAGCCATGGAACCGGGCTCAGGACCGGGAGTGGCGACGGCCGCGACCGAGATCGAGACCGGGATCGCGACCGCAATAGGGACAGAAGGCCGGGCGCCATTGAGGGGCGCCGGCGCTAGCACCTGCCGGGCGGGAGACGCTCCTGCAGGGGCGCCTCGTGATCAAGACAGATGCCGTTTCCCTTCGCGCCGCGCGGTCAACGTACTCCCCCTACGTTGACCCGCGGCGCGCATTTGCCACGGGTGGGGGGAGGGCGACCGGTGGTGACGGCCTCCCCTGCCGCTCCCCTGCCGCTCCCCTGCCGCTCTATCGCCAGGCGCCCTGCAGGACGAAGGGGGCCCAGTAGTAGGGGCCGGCCTCGGCGGCGTCCGGCGATGGTGGCTCGGCCAGGCCGGCCTGTCTGGCCCTGTTGAGCATCTCCAGTTGGGTCTGACGGAGAGCGGCCGCGGGCGGGGTGCCCGAGGCCAGCAGCTCGTGGTAGCGCCCGATGAGCGTGGCGGTGGCCTGGTCGGAGACGGACCAGACACTGGCCGTGACCGCCCGTGCGCCGGAGACGAACATCGCCGCGGTCAGGCCGAGGATGCCCTCCCCGCTGCGGAAATCGCCTTCGGCCGTGCGACAGGCGGAGAGTGTGACCATGCTCGCGTTCAGGCTCAGGCCAAAGCCCTCGGGGAGCATGAGTCTGCCGTCCTGCGTGGCCTGAGCCTCCTGCTCGGGGATACCGGCGGCCTCGGGGCAGCTCAGGGCGATGTAGGAGAAGTCGGGCACATCGGGGCGGATGATACCGTGGGTACTGAGAGCGACGTAGCCGTAGTCGGCGAGGCGGGGATCATGGACGGCGGGCTCGGCCGCGGCCCGGGAGAGCAGACCGACGTTGCCCTCCCAGGCCACCAGCGCCGGGTCCTCGTGCAGGTCGGCCGCGGTGCCGCCGAAGGCGGCTATGACCCGCTCGGCCTCCCTGCGGGAGTTGGGGAGCCGGGTCAGGCGCTCGCCGGCGGCCTCCTGTGCCTGCAGGCCGAGGACCGCACCCAGGCGTGGGTCGTCGGGGGTGAAGATGGGGTCGGCGAAGGCGCAGACGCGGTGTGTGGGTTCGGGGCGCCGAGCCGCCAGGGCCGCCATGCCCACGTACATCGACACCGACGGCAGATAGCTGATGCGCCAGCGGTCCAGGGCATAGGAGAGCCCCTGGGCCGCGTGATAGTGTCCTCCGGGGGCCTGGTCCACATCGGCGGGCAACCGATCGACCAGGGCGGCGAAGGGCAGATAGTACAGCGCGCCGTCGGGCACGACGATCAGCCCCGCGATCCCCTCGTCGACGAGTTGCTGCTCCAGGGGTGCAAGCAGGAGGCGGTACAGGGCGGCGGCGATCCGCAGTTGCTGGGGCCCGGCCTCCTGAGCCTCGAACCTGTCGTCCTCCAGAGCACTGGCAGACAGCACCATGGGGCGGCGGAAGAGCCAGCACAGCTCGGACACGCCGAACTGACAGAGTAGTTCCTCGGGCTCGACGACGCCGGGGAAGCCGGGCGGGAGATTGGCGCTGCGCGCGGCCTGTTCCTGCAGGGAGTGCAGGTGATCCAGGACCTGAGCACCGATCCTCTGCTCTCCCGAGCCCCAGATGGGGCGATCGCCCCCGAGGCTCACCGGGGTCTCGTACACCCGCAGCCCGGCGCGCGTCACCAGTAGCGCCGCGACGCGGTCGCCCAGGAGCCTGTACTCCACCAGGGCCTCGTCCGGTGCCAGGAGCTGCCGGAGGGATTCCAGGGGAACGGGCTGGGCCTGCACGACTCTCCCATAGGAAGTCTGAAACAGCTCGCGCTCCACCTCACCGCGCTCCCGGGTGATCTGGGCAAGCTGGGCGGCCAGGTGCTGCGCCAACTCGTGATCCTCGGCCTCGTGGGCGGCGGTGAAGCTCCGACTGAGGCTCCGGCTGCGGGCGACGAGTGATGTCCAGCGGGCGTAGAGCTCCTGGGTGGCGGGGTCGGAAAAGACGATATCGCGGTTGGCCAGCATCTCCTGAAGCACCCGGAG
>CAZXDD010000796.1:0-3036 GCA_964639415.1 uncultured Armatimonadia bacterium | reverse complement strand
CCGGGATACCTCCACGGGGAATCGCGACACGCCGGGCACAAAAGCCCGGCGTGTCGCGTTCAGAACGGTCGGCGGCGGCGATGCCAGCCGCGGGTTAGCGACGGCGCGCCGAGGGGCCCGCCGAGGTGCTCCGGCGCTTGGGAAGCGGCGGCCCGTAGGATCGCGAGCGGAAGGTGGTCGGCGTCGACTGCGTCCGTCCGCCACCTGAGCCTGCGCTTGAGGACGGCATGCCGTACTCGAAGCCCTCGATCTTGCGCACCATGATGGGCTCCCCCAGCGCCTTCTCGATGTCCGACACCACCGCGTGGTCGTCGGCCGTAACCAGGGTCAGGGCATCGCCGGTGCGCTCCGCCCGGCCCGTGCGGCCGATGCGGTGGATGTAGTCGTCGGCCGTGGCGGGGATGTCGTAGTTTATGACATGGGAGATCGTCTCCACGTCCAGGCCGCGGGCCGCGATGTCTGTCGCCACCAGGAGCTGGAAGCGTCCCGACCGGAACCCGTCCAGCGCCGCCTGCCGCTGGCTCTGCGACCTGTTGGAGTGCAGCACGGCTGTGCGGTACCCGGCGCGGTCGATCTGCTTGGCCACCCGGTCGGCGCGGTGCTTGGTGCGCGTGAAGATCAGGACCGAGCGCGTGTCTGTGTCCCGCAGCACGCGCAGCAAGAGGTCGGTCTTGCGCTGCTGCTCGACGGGACACAGGGTGTGCTCAACCGTCTGAGCCGGGGCCACGATGCCCATCTCCACCCGCCGGGGCTTGCGCAGAATGTCCGCGGCCAGCGCCCCCACCTCGGGGGCGAAGGTTGCCGAGAACATCATGGTCTGCCGCCCACGCGGGGTCTTTTCGACGATCTGGCGCACCGAGGGCAGAAAGCCCATATCCAGCATGCGATCGGCCTCGTCCAGGACGAGCACCTCCACGGAGCCCAGGTCCGCGTTACCGCGGCCCATGTGATCCAGGAGCCGTCCGGGACAGGCGACGATGATCTCACACCCGCGCGACAACGCCTGCTGCTGCGGACCCATTCCCACTCCGCCGTACACCGTCGCCGAGCGCAGCTTGGTGTACTGCGCAAGCTGCCGCACCGTGGCGTGCACCTGCTCGGCCAGCTCGCGAGTGGGAGTAACGATTAGCGCCCGCATGCAGCCCCGGCGCCCGGGGGTGGTGAGCAGTTTCTGCAGCAGGGGTAGGACGAAGGCGGCCGTCTTGCCCGTCCCCGTCTGTGCGGTGCCGACGATGTCCTCGCCCTCCGTCGCCGCCGGAATGGCGGCCTCCTGGATCGGGGTCATCTCGGCATACCCGGCCGCGCGGATCGCGCGCTGCAACCGGGGGTCCAACTGTAGGTCTGTGAAAAGCATGGTGCCTCTTTCTGTTCGCCAGCCATCGAGTGAGTTGTGCCCGCCTATCCCGGCCTGGCCGGTAAAGATGCGCCCAAAGGGCCGCACGCACAAGCGCGACCCGGGCTGATGCCGGGAGCGGGGTGCACTCTTGTAGTAGGGATCCACAACTGTCCGAGAGGCGAAGGAAAGACGGCGCACAGAGGATCGTGCGGGGGTGGGAACGTCGGGACCAAGGCCAAAACCGCGGAGCAGCATACTCAAAAGTGCATGGAGGGACGACGTCTACGTGTCCCATCCGGACTGTAGTATACCTTACCGGAGGAGATCTGGCAAGGCGTGGCGACGAGAAAGGTGCGACGAGAAAGCCGGCAAGTAGCCGGGAGACAGCCAAATACCATCAGGAGGTACACCAGATGCAGAACCGCGTCACCGCAGATGTCAGGCTTACCGACGACAAAGTGCAGTTCACGGGCTCCACGCGCGACAACCCACCGGTGGTCTTCGACTACTTCCCGCCCCTGGGCGATGGACACGGCTACACGGGGCTGGAGGGCCTCCTGCTGAGCCTCGCGGCCTGCAGCGCGACTTCCGTGGTCGGGTTGCTCAGGCAGGCGGGCAAGACCGTGTCCGGCTTCGAGGTTCAGGCCGCCGGCGTCCGACGCACCCGGCACCCCACCTGCTTCGAGACCATCTCTCTCCACTTCTGTCTGACCTCCTCAGACGCCGGTGGGGCAGACATGGACAAGGCCATCGCTCTGTCCCAATCCACGGTCTGCCCCGTGTGGGCAATGGTCAGGGGCAATGTGGAGATCACCACCAGCTACGAGATCGCGAAGGGGGCCTAGCCGGGCCCCCCCTCGGCCGCCTCACGGCGGGCCGAGGTAACGGCGGGGTAACCGGACAGTGTCCGAAAACGCTCCGTCCCTCGCCGACGTGACCGGCATGTAACGGGAGTGCTAACACGGCTCAATCGTCCATCCCGGCGACCGAGAGTGATGGTGTCCGCAAGGACAGCCCGTACTCGATAAGGGTCGCGAACTAGGAGGATGGACAATGAACCGCGCATGTTTGATCGCCTGCACAGTCGTCATCGCGGCGACAGCATCGTGGAGCGCGCCGGGGGATGCGGTACCGGGAATTGCTAACGGTCGCATACGCATAGAAGCGAACATACCTGGCTACCTCAAGCTGTCGCTACAATCCGAAGGCACGCCGCTGGGCGCGCCAGATCCCATGGGACTTCGGCAGATCGCCGTCCGCGCTGAAGCCAACACGCCGTGGGTGCTCTTGGCCACCCTCCGCGGTGGCAGCAGCGATACCGAGTGTATCGTCCGTCAGGCCGGGCAGTCCGGCTGGCTGCCCCTATCCGTCGGAGCCACCACCGTGATACCGTGTCAGGTGAGCCACTTCGCCGGCAAGCACGACATCGCCCTGGAATGGCAGGTCCTGCCCGGGACCGTCGATGACGCGAAGCTGGAACTGAAGATAGCGCCCGAAGGCCTCGCCGCCGACGCGCTGTTCAAGGCACCCCGCGAGGTTCAGGTCGCCTGGGCCCTGCCCACGGCTCTGCCGGCCTACGCGCCGCTACCCGCCGACATGTACACACCGGCCATCATCACCCGATAGGTTCCGGTTTCCGACCGCCCTGGCATGATGCCTGCGGTCAAGACAAAAGGGCGCGCCCAATGGGCGCGCCCTTC
>CAZXDD010000795.1:0-3037 GCA_964639415.1 uncultured Armatimonadia bacterium | reverse complement strand
TGACGCCTTCTACCACTACAAGCTCGGAGAGCTTCGGTTCCGGCAGGGGCGGGTGGCCGAGGCCATCCGGTCCTTTGAGTATGCCTGCCACCACGCGCCGGCCGACGACTTCTACCACCTGCGCCTGGCCACCGCCTACACCCGGGGTGCAAATCTCCACGACGCCCTGCGCATGTACCGGCGCACCGTGCGCATCGAGCCGCGCAATCCCGCCTACCGCTACCTGCTGGCCGAACACCTGGCGCTGATGGGCCAGGACGACGAGGCCCGACAGCACTACATGCTGGCCGATCCGATGACGGAGTACGACTGGGACTACGTGCGGCGCATGCAGGAACGCTGCAGAGGCGAGCTGGAGTCTCTGGGAGCCGAGCCCGAGGAGCAATCCCGGGGGCCGCGCGCTTAGCCGTAGGGAGTGTCGGCGGCCCGCCCTGTGACGGCGGCGCCTGACCCCAGAACCGTCTGCCCCCCGTGCCGCCGATCCCGGGACGCCACTCGCCGGTCGTCCCCATTCCCCTCTGTGTGAAAGGAAGCTCACCCCGCCATGTCGGTCAGCCTTGTCTGCCTGCCCGTCGGCCAGCTCCAGGCCAACTGCTATCTTCTCGGCTGTGAGGCCACCAGAGAAGGTGCCGTCGTCGACCCCGGAGGAGACGCGGACCTGATCCTCGGTGCCGTCCGACACGCCGGCCTGCACATCGCGCACATACTGTGTACCCACGGCCATCCCGATCATACCCTGGCGGCTCGGGAAGTCCGCGACGCACTGGCCGCGGCACAGGGCGACAGGCCCCGGGTCGCGATCCACGAGGGCGACCGACAGATGCTGCAGGAGCCCGCGCTCTACTGGTTGCTGGCGGGCCTCAAGCCTCAGCCCTGTGAGGTAGACGACGCCCTCACCGACGGTGCCACGATCCAGGTCGGGGAGCTATCCGTTGCCGTCATGGGCCTGCCCGGGCATTCACCGGGGTGCGCGGCCTTCGTGGTGGACGAGAACGCTCTGACCGGCGATGTGCTTTTCAGCGGCAGCATCGGCCGCACCGACCTGCCGGGCGGAGACATGGAACAGATGCTGCAGTCCCTGCGCCGCCTGGCGCGCGAGCTGCCCCCGCAGACCGCTATCCACCCCGGCCACGGCCCCAGTAGCACCATGGCCCGGGAGCTTGCCGGGAATGACTGGCTGCAGGACATCTAGCGAAGCTCCGCCTCAAACCGACGAGTACGGCACGGAGATTCGCCTTCGGTCGGTGCGACGGCCAGGCGGTGATCCCGCGGGGCGGGATCGCCGAGTCGGGCTGGAAAGCCCGACCTACGGGGTGGCCAACGGCTTGGTTGCGGCCCCGGAACTTGCCTCAAACGTCAAGAAGTGCGCCCATGTAGAGATCTAGAGGAGCGGCCGAGAAGTCCGGCCGGCCCGGCTCATGTCATCCTGAGCGTTCATCTCGCGCAGCGAGATAGCGAAGAATCTCGCCATACCCCGGGGGATTGCTCGAACTGCTCTTGCCGGGAGCGGACGCCCTGGCAATGACACTCGCATGCGAATGCGGCCTCTGCGGCCCCGGCTTCTACGCGAACGGCGGCCGCCACAGGATGGCCCTGTACCGGCCGTCCAACCTCTTGATGAACAGCATCGTCCCCAACTCCCGCACCCTCCCCTCCTGGTCGGAGACCCTCTCGCGCCCCAGCACCAGAAGGCCCGGCTCGGAACTGGGCGCATCACCGTAGACGTGGTACCCCTTGGTCGAGGCCCCCCGCGTGGCGTGGATGGACCAGAAGTCCATTGCCGGGCTCGGGGGCTTGGTCGTGCCCACCGCATAGTCGAAGATCAGCTCATCGGTGCGCCACCGCCCCTGCTGCCGCTTCAGCATGCCCCGCCAACCGTCGCGTATCTGCTCCGCCGTGAGCTTGCCCTTGACCCCGTACCGCAGGCCGGCGGAGAAGTCGTACTCGTCGCTGAACGCCTGGAAGTCACCGGCGGCCCAGGCCTCGCCCAGCCTCCGCACCAGCTCGCGCACGACCCGCCTCTGGGCGCTATCCATGCGCTCCCACACCGGGTCCACGCGATCGCCACGGAAGAGCACCCCGGCGTCCGGGGGTAGCTCCGGCGCAAACAGCGCGGGCGCCGGCCGGGTGTCGTATTCGATGGGCCATACGTCCGCCAGTAGCCGGAGCTCCCCGGCCACCAGCGCCCGGACGAGTACCCTCTGCAGCCGTGCCCCGTCCGGCGACAGGTAGCAGCGGATGCGGAGCGCTCCGGGAGCCTCGACCGCGCCGCCTTCGCCGGCAGGGGGGGCGACCTTGGCCTCAATCTGCACGATCCTCCCCTCCCAGCCCTCCGCTGCGCCCGCTTCCCGGCTCACGGTCGGCCCGGCGCCCGCGGCCGCCAGCGTGCCGATCCACCGCCGCAGTTGCTCGCAGGCGTCTTTCGACAGGTCGATCCCCGCCGCCGCGGCCCGCGACGCCCTCTGCATGCGCGGCCCGTCGGCGGCACCCCACACCACCTCCCAGTCACCTGTCTCCTTCCGGAGCCACAGGATGTTGCCCGATGGCCGCGAGAGGATCGTCTGCCTGCCGCCCCCGGCGTCCCGGACCTCGGAGTAGCTGTCCCCCGCTGCGGAATGCCAGGACTCGATGCGTTGCAGGAGCCGGCCCTGGCCGTCATAGACGCGGGTGACGTCGTGGGTCGGGCGGTTCAGCGTCGCGGCCTGCACCATCGCCAGGAGCCGTTCGGCTGCGAGCGGCCCAAGCAGGGCCCATGCACAGACCGCCGCGATCAGCAAGGCGCCGGCGCCCGAGGCGACAAGCCGCGACCGGGCGTGGGGCGCAACCGGTGCTCTCCGCAGGGCCTCCGACGCCAGTTCACGCCGCAGTCTGAGCGGCTCCGGTGCCGCGAGGCCCAGGGCCCGGCCCGTCGCCGCATTTCCCCGGCACACCCCGGCACAGGCGGGGCAGGCGCTCAGATGGGTCTGCAGCGCCGCGCGGGCGTCCGATGGTAGCTCCGCGGCCAGGGACATCGCCAGCAGCCTCCGCGCGTGGCTAC
>CAZXDD010000794.1:0-3045 GCA_964639415.1 uncultured Armatimonadia bacterium | reverse complement strand
GGCAACGGCAACGGCAACGACGACGGCAAGGGCGGACTGCCCGCTACCCCAACTGCCCCTCCAGCACCTCGGCGGCCTTTGCCAGGGCGGCGTCGATCCTGTCCGGTTGGCTGCCGCCGGCCTGAGCGAAGTTCGGCCGCCCTCCCCCACCTCCGCCACACTCACCGGCGACGGCCTTGATGATGCCGCCGGCATGGCCGCCCGCCTTGGCCACCGCGTCTCCCACCTTGCACACCAGATTGACCTTGTCGCCCTCCCCCGAGGCCAGGACGGCCACGCCCTTGCCCAGCGCCTCCACGATCTTGTCCGCCAAGGAGGCCAGGGCGTCCCGGTCGGCGCCGGGGATATTGGCCGTCACCAGGCCCACTCCGGCGATCTGCCGGGCCCCGGCGAGCAGGTCCTCCAGGCCGGTGGCCGCCGACAGCTCGCGAGCGGCCTTGAGGTCGGCCTGGAGTTCGGCGATGCGCTTGTGCAGGCCCTCGAGGCGCGAGACGATCTCCGCCGGCTTGCAGTTGAGCGCCTCGGCGACGGTGTGCAGGACGTCCTCGGTCTGGCGGATATGCTGCAGGGCGCCGCGGCCGGTGACGGCCTCGATGCGCCGGATGCCCGCCGCCGCGCTGCCCTCGTGGAGGATTTTGAAGCAGCCGATCTGACCGGTGCTTTGGCAGTGCGTGCCGCCGCACAACTCCAGGCTCACGCCCTCGGCCCGCACCACGCGCACCTGGTCCTCGTACTTCTCGCCGAACAACGCCATGGCACCCAGCTCGCGGGCCTGCTCGAGGTTCATCTGAGTGGCGCAGACGGGCGCATCGGCCAGGATCCAGAGGTTCACGGCCTCCTCCACCTGCGCCAGCTCCTCGCGGGTAAGCGCCTCGTGGTGCGAGAAGTCGAAGCGGAGGCGGTCGGGGAGGACGGCTGAGCCGGACTGGGCCACGTGCTCGCCCAGGGCCCTGCGCAGGGCGGCCTGCAGAAGGTGGGTGGCGGTGTGATTGCGGCGGATGTCCCAGCGGCGGTCCAGGTCCACGCGGGCCGTGACCGTATCGCCGAGCTTCACCTGCCCGGAGATGACCTTGCCCAGATGCAGCGTGCCGGCGCCGAGGGTCACCGTGGAGGTGACCTCGAAGCGCAGGCCGTCGGCCTCGATCAGGCCGGTGTCACCGGTCTGGCCGCCGGACTCGGCGTAGAAGGGCGTGCTGTCCAGCACCAGGCCGACCTCGTCGCCCTCGGCGGCCTGCTCTACCTGAACCTGCTCGCGGACGATGAGCGTCACCGTTGCCGTGCCTGCGTCCTCCTGGTAGCCGGTGAAGGTGCTGCACCCCGCGGCGGCGGCCAGGGCGCTGTCGCCGCTGAGCTCCAGGCCCCGGGCCTTGCCCCTGGCGCGCTCGCGCTGCTCGCTGAGGGCCTGCGCGTAGCCGTCCTCGTCCACGGTCAGGCCGCGCTCCTGGCCCAGCTCGCGGGTGAGCTCCACCGGGAAGCCGTAGGTGTCATTGAGCTTGAAGGCCCGGCGGCCGTCGATGACGGTGGCCCCGGTCTTCCGGAGGTCCTCGGCGATCTCCTCGAACATCGCCAGGCCCTGCTCGAGGGTGGCGTCGAAGCGCTCCTCCTCGCCGCGGACGGCCTTCATGGCGTAGTCCTGGCGGGCAAGCACCTCGGGGTACGTCTGGCCGATGGCCTCTCCCACGGCGGGCAGGACGCGGTAGAGGAAGGGGCCGGAGGCGCCCAGCACGCGGCCGAAGCGGTAGGCCCGGCGGATCAGGCGCCGCACCACGTAGCCGGCGCCCTCGTTGGAGGGAACCACGTTGTCGGCGATGACGGTGGCCACCCCGCGCACGTGATCGGCTACCACGCGCAGCGCCAGGTCCAGCCGGTCATCCTCGCCGTAGGTGTAGGGCCTGTCGCGGTCCTGGTTGATCACGTCCTGAGCGGTGGACATGATGTGCCCAAGCTCGTCGGTCTCCATGGACCACTGCTTGCCCTGCACCACGAGCCCCAGGCGCTCCAGGCCCATGCCGGTATCGATGCCGGGCGCCGGCAGCGGCGTGAGGGCGCCGTCCTCGGCCTCGGTATACTGCTGGAAGACGAGGTTCCAAAGCTCGAGGTAGCGGTTGCAGTTGCAGCCGAAGTCGCAGCCACCCGCGCAGCCGAACTCGGGGCCCAGGTCGATATGGATCTCCGAGCAGGGCCCGCAGGGGCCCTCCCAGCGCACCTTGGGCCACCAGTTGTCCTCACGGCCCCAGCGGCGCATGCGATCCGCGGGCACCCCGATGCGGTTTCGCCACAGCTCTTCGGCTTCGTCGTCGGTCTCGAAGACCGTGACGAAGAGCCGGGTCTTGTCGATGCCCACGACCTGAGTGATGAACTCCCAGGCGAAGTCGATGGCCTCCTGCTTGAAGTAATCGCCGAAGGAGAAATTGCCCAGCATCTCAAAGAAGGTGTGGTACCTGTTGAAGCGGCCCACATCTTCGATATCGCCGGTGCGGAGGCATTTCTGGACGCTGACGGCCCTGGGTGCCGGGGGCCTGCGCTCGCCGCGGAAGGCGGCGATGTACGGCTGCACTCCGGCGCTGGTGAACAGGCTGGTGGGGTCGTCGTGCAGCACCAAAGGCGCACTGGGCCGCAGGAGGTGGCCGCGGTCGGCGAAGAATCCGGTGAAGGTGTCACGGAGCTGCTGGATTGTCGTCATTGACTTGCGCATCCTCTTCCTGGGATGGGGGTGTGTCGGGTTGGCCCATTCCGATGGCATCTTCGATGCGGCGGGCGAAGCTGCCGAAGCCGTTCCTGGCCATGGTCGCGGCGGCCTGCAGGTCCAGCCACAGCGGGGCCGGCTTGCCCCTGAGAGCCTCGACCTGGCGCACCGGGATCCAGCGGGCCAGGATGATCTTGATGCTCGCCGCCGTCGGTGCCGCGACGATCATGCCCACGAACCCGAAGACCTGATAGCCGGCGAGCATGCCGAACAGCACCACCAGCGGGTGCAGGCCGACGCGCTGTCCGATCACTCGCGGCGCGATGAGCTGGTCGCAGGCCGCGTTGGCTCCCTGCAGG
>CAZXDD010000793.1:0-3046 GCA_964639415.1 uncultured Armatimonadia bacterium | reverse complement strand
GGATGGACAGGATGACGGCTACGGCAAAGGCAAAGGCGGACAGGATGGACAGGATCAACGGCTACGGCCTCCTGCGCCCCCGGCCGTCCTCCGCCTCTGTCTCCGGCGGCAGTCTCTGTGGTGAGAAGTCCCTTCGTGCTTCATCCCTCACCGCACCTCCACCCTTCTCCCCTCCACGTTCCATCCGTCCACCGCTACCACAAGCCCGCCGGCGGGAGCGCCGGGTAACTGCACTGCAAGCGCCTTGCTCTCACCCGGCAGGAGCGAGAAGTAGTTGTCCGTCCAGTAGGCCGGGAGCACCTCTTCCCCATCGCCTGCTCGGACTACTCGTGCCCTGGCAAAGAACGCCAGCTTGTCTGAGGGATTGGACACGTCCACGTGTACCGCGGGTTCCGGTCCGCTCGTCGGGGAGGCTTCGACCTGCAAAGACACCGGCGGCAGGTCCGCCAGTTCGGGGAAGCACGGGGTCTGCCGCGGCACCGCCAGAGGCCTGTTGGCCGGAAATTCGCGCATGTCGCCATCGTAGACGATCTCGTAGTCCTCCAGCCGCGGGGAGAGCCAGTAGAAGTTGTCGGCCACGATGTCGCCGGCCGCATCGCTGAGAACGAGCTTGACGAAGTAGACAGGTGCCTCAGCGGCGGAAGAAGGCCGGTCGAGGGTGAGGACCTCAGTGAAGCTATTGGCGGCCACGGCAACGGGGGCGGAATGCCGGCCAAGCACGTTGAGCTGCAGGTCGTGGACGGTGGCCTGCAGCGTCAGGTCGGCGACCGGCTGGAGGCCGCTGTTGACCACGCTGACCACACCGTCCAGGGGGCAAAGCTGCACGGCCAGCCTCGCACAGGCCTTCCGGATGGCATACAGGCTCACCATCGGTGTCAGGTACCAATCGTAGACCTGCCACTGGATGTCCGGGAAAGCGCTGTTGAGCTTCCACTCCCCGAAGCCGCTGGTGATGTCCCACATGCGGTGGTGAACGGCCTCGAACAGCGCCCGGTGCTGGTCATAGGTGACCAGATGCGCCTTCCAGACGTAGTCGGCCAGGTCCGTGGGCTCACCGTAGAGCAGGCGCAGGCCGCGGTCGAACCACTCGTAGTACCTGTTAGCCCCGTAGTGCGCCCAGGCCTCATCCAGGGGGTATGTCCCGTTGTCGCCGGGGTTCGGCGAGAGGTCGGGCAGGTGGGGCATGAACCGCAGCAGGCTCTCCAGCGGTGGTACCGAGGCGGCTCCACTCTCGATCATGAACATCCAGTTGCGATCCTCACGTACGAGCTTGTAGTACACCCAAGGCAATTGCCAGCTATAGGTCTTGGGCATGTAGTCATTGCAGCCCACCGGCAGCTCGCGAGCAAACCACGCCGGCACCTCGGTGCGGTAGTCCGGGAAGGAGCCCGAGGGGACCAGGTATCGCGTGTCGTCTTGGGCGAGCACGGTGCGGCGCCACATCTCGTAGACGTCCTGCCGCGTCTCCCCCTCGTTCTGAGCCATGTGCACCACGACGCACGGATGGTTCCTGTACCGCCTGGCGATGTCCACCGTGCAGTCTTCCAGCACCTGCAGGTCCACATCCCAGGGGCGGTTGAACTGCAGCCAGTAGCAGTCGTAGAAGCAGGTCCAGAACATGATCCCCAGCCGGTCGCACAGGTCCAGGTACCAGTCGGGCGGATTGGGGATGTCCTCGAAGGCCACGTAGTTGAGGTTCGCCTGTGCCAGGTAACGCAGCTCGGCCTCGACGCGCTCCGGCCCCCAGTCGAATGTCATCTCCGGCTGGATGTACCCGCCACGCTGGAAGATGCGCTCACCGTTGACGTATAGACGAAAGCCGTGGGCGCCGTCCAGCTCGTGCAGCTCGCGGTCGAGGCGGCGGATGCCGAAAGGCGTCTCGACCCGTGTGGGCGTGCCGGTGTCCGGGGCGAAGGTGAGCCGCAGTCCGTACATCGGCTGCCCGCCGTAGGTCTTGGGCCACCACAGCCGCGGGCTGTGCAGGGACAGCTCCGCCGCATCGGTGGGGGTGAGGGTGATTGTCCTGGCCTCGTGGCTCAGGAGCGTGGTGGGGCGGCGGAAGCTCGCCACCGTCTCGCCATCGGGGTCGCCGATGGTGCCCTCGAGGACCCCGCTCACCGTCTGCGCCGAGGTGTTGAGCAGCTCGGCCGAGATCGTGAGGCGCGCGGGGTTCAGCTCCGGTAGGTCGAGGTCGGTGCGAACGAAGGGATCGCGGATGTCCACCGGTCCGGTGTAGTCCAGCCAGACCTCCTGCACGAGGCCCATGTTGCGGTCCGGGACCGTGGGAAAGCAGTCGTACCCCACCGTCATGACCTCGGTCACGTCATTGCAGATGTCCTTGTGGAAACCCCGGACCTCCCCGAACACCTCGAGCTGCGTATCCGGCACGCCGGGATGGTCCACGGGATGGACGAGGACGGCCAGAGCGTTGGCTCCACCCCCGACGTGGTCGGTGATGTCCAGGCGGAAGCGGCGGAACATGCCCACCAGTTGGTCGCTGTTGGCTACCTGCCGCCCGTTGACCCACACATCCGCCCGGTAGTTGAGGCAGTCGAGGTTCAGCCAGACCCTGCCGTCGTGGGGCGGGCTTCCCGGCCCGCTAGATTCGCGGGGTAGAAAGCCCGCGCTACTACCCCCCTCTTCTCCCAACGCGAACTCCACTCGATACCACCACGGCATGCGCCACGGGTTCGCGCCATCGGGCAGGTGGCTGTACTTGCCCAGATCGTGTGCCTGGTTCAACTCATCCGAGGAATCGGGAATGCGGAAGGCATTGGGCCAGACACGCGGGTCGGGGTACACGCCTCGCTCGACCAACGCCGACAGGACCGTGGCGGGGACGGCCACCTCATGCCAGCCGGTGCAGTCGGCGCCCGGGGTGGAGATACCCGCGGCGTCACGACCGGCAAGGGCGGAGCATTGCAGCTTCCAGCCGCCGGTCAGATCCAGTCGAGGCATCGGAACCCCTCCCACGATGGAGCATCACAGTAGGTGTATCAGAGATCGGAAGAGCGTCGTGTAGGGAAAGAGTGTAGGATAGGGTGTA
>CAZXDD010000792.1:0-3064 GCA_964639415.1 uncultured Armatimonadia bacterium | reverse complement strand
GAGATAATGAGCGGTGACTGGAGTTCAGACGTGTGCTCTTCCGATCTTACGCCACCGGCGGGCACCGCGAAGCGCTGTTCGCCACCGGGGTGGTCCTCTTCCTGTTCATCATGGCACTCAACACGCTGGCCCATCTGCCCTCCCGACGTAGGGGGGAGCGCTGATGTCGGCGGCCGAAGCCCAAAGACCGCGGCGCCGTGTGAACCCGGAGACAACCCACCGCGTGGCGGTGGTCGCGCTGTGGACCGCGGCAGTGTTCACCCTCGCGGTGCTGGCGGGGATCATCGCGCTTGTCCTGGCCAAGGGCCTGCCCGTGCTGAGCCCGGAGTTCCTGCTGGCCTCCCCGGAGCGCATGGGCCGCGAGGGCGGTATCTTCCCCACCATCGTGGGCACTCTATTGCTCACCGTGGTGGCGCTGCTCGTTGCCACTCCTCTGGGAGTGGGGACGGCCATCTACCTCACGGAGTATACCCCGGCCGGGCGCCTGGCGCGCTTCATCCGCTTCGGAGTGGAGTGCCTGGCCGGAGTGCCCTCCATCATCTTCGGCCTGTTCGGGTTCATCTTCTTCGTCATCTACCTGCACTTGGGCTGGTCGGTGCTCTCCGGTGGCCTGACATTGGCGATCATGGTGCTGCCGACCATCATCCGCACCGCGGAGGAGGCGATCCGCGCCGTCCCGGCCTCCTATCGCGAGGTGTCCTTCGGAGCCGGCGCCACCGCCTGGCAGACGGTGACCCGGGTGGTGCTTCCCGTCGCCCTGCCCGGAATCATGACCGGCGTGGTGCTGAGCATCGGGCGCTGCGTGGGTGAGACGGCGGCGGTGATCTTCACCGCCGGCACGGCGCTGCGGATCCCGCTCACCGTGTTCAGCCCCACACGCACCATGGCCGTGCATTTCTACATCCTGGCCCGTGAGGGGCTCTCGATGCCCCACGCTTACGGGACGGCGGCGGTACTGATCATCACCATTTTGCTGATCAACATGGCCGCCAACGCGATCATGGTGCGTTTCCGGGCGAAGGTGACGTAGGGGCGTGGCGGAAGACCCGTTCGGCGGGTCACGGACCCGCCGAGTCCGGCCCGGAAGCCGGGCCGGCCGTTAACGTGTCATTCTGGAGCGCCGGCGCCGCAAGCCCGGGCGGCGCAAACGCCGCTTGTGCGAAGGATCTCGCCCGATATCACAGCAAACTCTTCGAGCTGCTCCCTCCGGGAGCGGACGCTTTCAGAATGACGTTTTCCTGTGCAGGCGGGCTTCCCGGCCACGGCCCTTGTGCGCCACGGCGCCGTGGCGGTCCCTTCGCCCGCAGGCCGATGCACCACGACATCCGCTGAACGAAAGCCGCCCATACCATCATGCCATCCGCCGATCCTGCGTCTCCTGCCAGCCCGAAGATCGCCACCGAAGGCCTCCGTGTCTTCTACGGCACCACCGAGGCCCTCAGGTCCGTCGGCCTGCCGGTGTACGCCAACGAGGTCCTGGGCATCACCGGTCCCAGCGGCAGCGGGAAGACCACTCTGCTTCGGTCCATCAACCGCCTCAATGACCGCATCCCCATCTGCCGCCACGAAGGGCGCGTCCTCATCGATGGGCAGGACATCCATGCCCCGGAAGTGGATGTCAATGAGCTGCGCCGCCGCATTGGGGTCGTCTTCGCTCTCCCCACACCCCTGCCCAAGACCATCTACGAGAACGCCGTTTTCGGCCTGCGCATCGCCGGCGTCAAGGACCGCAAGGTCCTGGACGAGCACGCCGAACAGGCGCTGCGTGACGCCATCCTGTGGGATGAGGTCAAGGACCGCCTCGAGGATTCGGCGTTGCGGCTCTCCGGCGGCCAGCAGCAGCGTCTGTGCATCGCCCGGGCCCTGGCGCCCCACCCGGAGATCCTCATGCTCGACGAGCCCTGCTCGGGCCTGGACCCGATCTCCACTCTGAAGATCGAGCAGGCGCTGCAGACCCTGAAGGAGCGCTACACCGTCATCCTTGTGAGCCACAATGTGCAGCAGGCCTCGCGCGCCACCGATCGAGTGGCGTTTGTCCTCATGGGCGAGCTGGTGGAATGGCGCCCGACGGCGGACATGTTCACCACCCCCCGGGACCAGAGGACGGCAGACTTTCTGCAGGGGAGGTTCGGCTAGTGGACCAACAAGCCACTCCCAAGCTGGCGGCCGAGCATCTCAACCTATACTACGGCTCCTTCCACGCTCTGAAGGACGTGAGCTTGGGCATCCGGCCCTGCAGCATCACGGCCATCATCGGCCCCTCGGGCTGCGGCAAGTCCACGCTGCTGCGGACCTTCAACCGGATGAACGATCTGGTGCCGGGGGCGCGGGTGGAGGGCGAGGTCTTCTTGGACGGCAAGAGCATCTACGGCCCCGGCGGCAGCGTGGTATCGCTGCGCAAGCGGGTGGGGATGGTGTTTCAGCGCCCCAACCCGTTTCCGTGCTCGGTGCGGGATAACGTGCTGTTCGGCCCGCGGGCCCACGGCAGCGTGGAGAAAGACCGGCTGGATGAGGTGCTCGAGGAGAGCCTGCGCGGGGCGGGGCTGTGGGACGAGGTGGCCGACAAGCTGGATCAGTACGCCCCGGACCTCTCCGTCGGCGCCCAGCAGCAACTGTGCATCGCGCGCCTGCTGGCCGTGGAGCCTGAGGTCATCCTGCTGGACGAGCCCTGCTCGGCGCTGGACCCGTACTCGACGCTGCACATCGAGGACCTGATGCGCCGGCTCAGCGAACGCTATACCATCCTCATCGTGACCCACAACATGCAGCAGGCCGCCCGAGCCTCGGACCGCGCGGTGTTCATGCTCCTGGGGGAGCTGATCGAGGAGGGACCCACGGAGCAGATGTTCACCGCCCCGCGAGACGAGCGCACCGACCAGTATGTGATGGGGCGGTTCGGCTAGCACTACAACCGTCCATGCGTTGAGGCGAGAAAACGGCCGTCGGTGGGGCGGGCTTTCCACTCAGACTATGCAGGTTCCGGGCAGGCGCCGATTCACGTCACCTCACCCCCCCCCAGCCCCCCTCTCGGCGTCTCTTCGAGCCGCTTGTACTCCGCCAAACG
>CAZXDD010000791.1:0-3085 GCA_964639415.1 uncultured Armatimonadia bacterium | reverse complement strand
TACACCCTATCCTACACTCTTTCCCTACACGACGCTCTTCCGATCTGTCTACATCTTCCCGGGCTGGTACCGCGACACCGGCAAGGGTGACTATCCCTACCGCACGCATGACGAGGACAGCGAGTGGCGCGCGGTGGCCAAGAAGCCGGCTCCCCGTCCGCTATTGGGCTTCTACGACGACTCGCTTCCGGAGGTCAATGACTGGCACATCAAGTGGGCGCTGGAGCACGGCGTCTCCTTCTTCTGCTTCGACTGGTACTGGAACGCGGGCGAGCATCGCCTGCTGCGCACGCTGGAGGACGGGTTTCTGAAGTCCCGCTACTGCGAGATGATGCAGTTTTGCATCCACTGGTGCAACCACGGGCTGGACTGGAAGGACCGTCCCGGCGGCGCGCCCACGGACGAGGACTTCCAGGCTCCCGCACTGGTGGAGATGATCCAGTACATGGCGGACAAGTACTTCAGCCGCCCCAACTATCTCACCGTGGACGGCCGTCCGGTGCTGGTCATCTGGGACACGGCGCGGGTCATCACGGCCAACGGCGGCCCGGAGGGGTTCCGCAAGGCAATCGAGGCGATGAACCGGGCCCTGAATGCCAGGGGCCTGAAGGACGTCTACCTCATCGCCATGGGCCAGAGCGGCAGGCACGAGGAGGCCGGGTTCGACGCTTTCACCGGCTATGGATACTACGGCACGGACTTCGACTCGGAGTACGAGTGGCGCGGTGGGTACAGCATCCCCTATGAGGAGTCCGTCAAGCACTACGAGACCACCTGGAAGTCCATCACCAGTCGGCCCGGATTGCCGTACCTGCTGCCCATCGGGACCAACTGGGATAGTCGGCCCCGCCACGGCGAGCACGCGGCCGTCATCCGCGACAAGACCCCGGAGAAGTTCGAGCAGTCCTGCAGGGCGAGCCTCAACTACATCGATGGGCGCCTGAACATGGCCATCATCGAGGCCTGGAACGAGTGGGGAGAGGGCAGCTTCCTGGAGCCCGACAAGCAGTGGGGGTTCGCGTTCCTGGATGCGGTGAGGGCCACGTTCTCCCCCGCGCCGCCCGAGCACACCGACTACGTGCCCGGGCCCGAGAGGATCGCCTCCTATAGCGTGCTCCGCGGCGAGGAGCTGCGGCAGGCGGTTGAGATGGAGAAGCAGCCGTACCCCGATCCGCCGCTGTCACTGCGGAAGGTCACCTGGCAGGTCGATCAACCGCTGCCGGAGGGGCCCATCCTTCGTGGCTGGGAGTTCGACGACGGCACGGTTGAAGGCTGGGTGCCCTATCAGGTCAAGCCCTACGAGGTCATCGATGGTGTGCTGACCACCGAGGCCACGGGGGACGATCCACAGCTCATCGTGGACGATGCCGGGGTTGCGATCGAGGACCTCCGCTGCCTGGCACTGCGGCTGAGAGTGCCCGAGGGCGTCTCGAGCTGTCAGTTCTTCTACACCACCACGGCAGAGCCCGGTATGACGGCGGACAAGTGCATGACCTTCCCGCTGGTTCCCGACGGGCAATGGCATACGTACCAGGTGTCCCGAGAACCGGAGGGCAAGTGGAGTGGGACATTGAAGATCGTGAGACTCGACATGGGGCGCGCGGGGGACAAGATCGAGCTGGACTGGGTGCGGCTGGTGGGGAAGTAGCAGATGGGCCGCGGCGGGGAAACGACAAGATAACAGGATGGACAGGATAACGGCGGATGGACAGGATGACGGCACTGGCCACGGCGACGACAACGGCGGGGAAACGACGCCGCTTGCCGTAGCCGTCCGCCGGGCACCTCCCCAGGCCGTCCGGTTGCACCGACGAGAGCCACCGTGCCGGCGGGTCTCCGGGCCCGCCGCCGTTGGCCGCGGTCCTTCCACCCATTGCGGCTCTACCCGTCCCTGAGCCAATCCGCCTGCTCGGCGGTAAGCTCGATCTCCACCGCCGCCAGGGCCTCTTTCATGTGCGCCGGGCGTAGGGCGCCGACGATGGGCAGTACCGTGGCCTGCTGAGACAGAAGCCAGGCCAGTGCAACCTGCGTCGCCGTGCAGCCAAGCCCCTGAGCCAGTGCCAGCGCCCGTTGTCGCCGCTGCCGGTTCACCTCAGTGTCGAAGGCGCCCGTGCCGTGACTGAAGTATCCGCCGGCGGTGGCCGAGTAGGCCGCCAGCGGCATGCCCATGGCGCAGTAGGCCGCGGCATCGTCCCGGGTGACATAGCGCATGGTGGGGTCGGGCCCCATCGTCCACGTCGGCGTCGCCAGACTCCACTGCACCTGGCAGATGGCAAAGCCCTGCAGGCTATTGCGGGCGGCGTATTGGTTGGCCTCGGCGATCCGCTCCGCAGACCAGTTGCTGGCCCCCAGGCAGCGCACGCGCCCGCGGTGGATCTCGGCGTTCAGCGCCTCGATCACCTCGCCCACCGGCACGCGGCGGTCATCGCGGTGGAGGTACAGCAGGGCCACATGCTCGACGCCCAGGCGTCGGAGGCTCTCGTCCAGGTCGGAGGCGATGGTCTCCGGCGACAGGTACCGATCCGGGCGCGGATAGCCGGGCCCGCCGTCGGGATGGGCGCCCTTGGTGGCGATGACGGCCCGGTCAAGGAACCCCAGAGCGCGCAGACAGCGGCCCAGCTCCACCTCGCCGGCTCCCACGCCCTCAGAGGCCCAGAAGCCGTAGCAGTGGGCGGTGTCGAAGAAGGTGCCACCGCCCTCGATGTAGGCTGCCAGGACCTGCTCGGCCGCGGCGCCCTTGGCTCGCGTGCCCAGGTCGCCCGCCCCGAAGCACAGCCTCGAGACCTCGATGTCGCCAGGGCCGATGGTGAGCATGCGCATAGTTGGCTATCTCTCCACTGGGGATGGTTGGTGGGCAGGGCGACGGCCAACGGCACTGATGACGCCTCGCCCCCGTCCCCTTCACGGTACGGCTGTTCAGGAGAGGGGTGAACAGCCAACGGCCAATGGCTCGGCGCCGCGGCTCTGTAGGCCGCGGGCCTGTACCGCGCCGAGGGGGTCATCCCACAGCGACGACAAACGGCGGCGGCGCAGGTCGCCGCCCTACAACGGCTAACGGCCGGTTCCCGTCACCGGTTGGGTGGGT
>CAZXDD010000790.1:0-3103 GCA_964639415.1 uncultured Armatimonadia bacterium | reverse complement strand
CGGGAGAGCGTGATGGGTGACACTTCCCCGGTGGGAAGAGGGAGACCTGCAAGGGTGGCTGGGGCAGTTCCTGCAGGAGGCCATTGACCTCCACCGTGACGCCTCGGGCCATGGGGGTGAGAGTGAACTTGCGCCCATCGGCTTTGAGGACAAAGTCGCCGGTGAACAGGGGCTTGACCCCACGGGCCTCGGACATGGTGACGAAGCGGTAGCCTTTGGACTGAAGAGTGGGGATCAGACGTCTGACGGCGGCCAGCGTCTGCTCGCGGTGAGCGGGCCCGTCGTGCATCAGCACCACCGCACCGTCCTGCAGGCCGGCCATGACGCGGGAGACGATCTTGTCGGTTCCCGGCCGGCGCCAGTCGTAGGTGTCGATGTCCCACAGGGCGATGCGCAGCCCGAGCTCCTTGACGACCGCGTCCACCCGGGACGAGCGCGCCCCGTACGGGGGGCGGAACCAGACGATGCCCGTGGCGCCCTGGGACTTCATGGCCTTCACCGAGCGGTTCAGGTCGCTGCGGATGGCGTCATTGGAAAGGCGCGTGAAGTCGCTGTGGCGCCAACTGTGCGTCCCTACCTCGTGGCCCTCGTTGATGGTGCGCTTGAACACCGACGAAATGGGCCCGACGGCCTGTCCGAGGACGAAGAAGGTGCCGCGAGCGCCGTAGCTATTGAGCACATCGAGGATCTGCGGGGTCCAGGTGGTGTTCGGTCCGTCATCGAAGGTCAGCGCGATGCACTTGGGGCGCGGCCGGCCGTTGCCCGGTTCGACGACGGCGCTGGCGTAGGCCACCTCAACGGTGCTGGGCTTGCCGCTGATGACGCCGCGATGCTCGCGCCGGATGCTCTTGACGAACTGCGCCGAGTCGACCTTGGGCAGTTCCTCGCCTTCCACAGTCCGGGCGGGGGCTCCGAGGAACTCGGCGATCAGCTTGACGTCCTCCGTGACATCGGCGGCGGGGACGATGCTGAACTCCTGGCCCGGCTCGACGGGGGTGTCCAGCGACACTCGTTCGCCGTCCAGCCAGGCCTCGGCCGCCCTGCCCCCGCCCGGGGTGAGCACGGCCCCGGAGACGTCCAGCAGACTACCGGTCTCAAGCGGGATCTTCGCGGCCCGGGCGCAGTCGCCCAGCGTCGCCCCGCCGCGCAGCGAGACGCGGTCGCCGTTGATGACGATGGCCCCGGGCGATAGGACAACGAACAGCACGACCCCCGCGACCACGAGCAACCCGCAACCGACCAGGCTGCCCAGGAGCTGCCGCCGCCGCTTGCGTCGCACGCGAATGCGTGAGATCTGGTCGTAGCGGTCCAAGGCGTGTGTCCTGGGCAGTGAGTTCATAGTCGTAATATAACCATGCTACGTTTTGCTGTCAAACAGGGCGGCGATGATGGGGCCGGTCCCTCTGTCGTTTGCTGTTGCCGCTAGTGGGGCGGGCTTTCCGGCCCGCCGCCGTTGCCGATCGCGGGGCTCTCCCCCGGCTCTGCAACGGTGCGCCGCTTGCGTCGTCTGTTCCATACCAAGACTCCCGACGTTCCCAGGCCAATCAGAGCCCCCACCCCCACGGCCATCGGGAGCCACGGCGCGGACGGCCTCGGCAGGAACCTCACCTCATGCTCCTCCGGAGGCACAACGACACCGTACGAGACGTAGTTTACCCGCAATGGCCACCGACTAACGTTATCGACTGTGCAATCCATACCTGTAAGGAGTGTGCCGCGCAATACCAGGAGCTCAGCGGAGAGCGTCGAGCATCGTATGACGATCTCCCGTGGCGTCTCCGTCACCACCCTGGCTCGGGACCTCACTCCGGTGGGAGCAACCTCCAGCGCCTGTCCGGGAGCGATCTCCACCACCGCCTGCCCTCTTGTGAGCTCCGGGCTGCAGAGCTGGCGCAGGGCCTCGTCCTCGCGCCAGCAGGGCACGACGCTCTCGGCCAGATAGCAGGTGACGCGCCGGCCGCGGCCGCCGATCACCTCGCGGACGACATCGGGCCTGCCTACGGTGAGTCCCGTCGCGACGTCGTCTCTTCCCGCGACGGCACGCTCCAGCAGGCGGCGCAGGGCGGCCGCGCGCGAACGCTGGACCCGGGCGGCGGCTCGGGGCGAGGTGTCGGTGGGAGGCTCCGCGCAGGCGGATGCTTCTCCCTGGACGCAGGAGGGCTCCCGCAAGTTCCCGGCAGGCTCCGCGCCCCACGAGGGCAAGGACCACAGGGCGGCGAGGCACAGGATGGTGCGGGTATGCGGGCGAGCCATGGGGGTACATTGTACACCGGCGGGAGGGGCATGGGGAGAGGAGTGACGGCATCTCTCCACTCCCGGCCGCATCCGGGCTCCGGGGCCTGTGGCCCCAGCGGGGTCTGGGGCAGAGCACCAGGGTGTCTGCCGTTCGCCGTGCCGGCCTCGGAGGGGCAGTGGCCCCGCGGCCACCGGTCCTTGCAGGACTGTCCGGCTCACGCCGCGAACTGATGGTGGAGCACCGCTCCCGTGCCGCAAGGCCTTCCGCCCAGAAGCGCAGCCAGTGGGCTAAGCGATCATAGATAGGAAGGGGGGTGTCTCAGGATGCGTACGCGTCATGAGAAGCAGATGAAGCCGGCCAAGCACACCAAGAAGGAACTCAAAGAGAAGAGAGACAAAGCGAAGGAGAAGAAGCAGGACCGCCAGGGGCACGTGCTGTAGGAGACGGGCCGCGGTGGCGAGAGCGTCTCAGTGTTGCTCGCTCAATTGCCCCGGCGGCCGGAAGCCTCTTCGTGGTCGAGTTTCTGGTCGAGATTCGTCCTTGACTTGTCACCTGCCCGGTCGATATACTATTTGGCTAACTGAATACTCTCAAAGACTGTGAAGGGGAACAGTAGGTACGCGGAGGATCACAGAGAGGCCCGCCTTGGCTGGAAGTGGGCCATCTGAAACGTACCGAAGCTCGCCCCGGAGTCGCGGACTGAACAGGCTAGCGCCCCAGTAGGGACCGCCGGAGCTTCCACCGTTACAGGGGAGACCGTATCGGACGGAGACGCTGTGCGTCTCATCCCGCACGGGTCAAGTGGGCGGCGCTTCGCGTCGCCACTGTGAGTGGTACCGCGGAAGGCACCATTGCCCTTCGTCTCTT
>CAZXDD010000789.1:0-3107 GCA_964639415.1 uncultured Armatimonadia bacterium | reverse complement strand
AGGCGACGTGAGTCGGCGCCCGCCCAGAACCTGCATGATCTGAGTGGAAAGCCCGCCCCACCAACGGCACGCGCCGTCCCCGCCGTTCGCCGCCACTCGCCGTCCGCCGTCCCCACCGTCACCCCCCGGCCGTCTCAAACACCACTCGCGCCCCCAGCAGCCTGGCCGTGCCGCTCAGCGTGTCACTCCCGGCCGTCCCGTCTCGCCGGATCGCCACCGTGCACTGCTCTCCCGGCTGCGGCTTTGCGCTCGTCCACGCAAAGGACGTGCGCCACAGCCGCCCCGCCGCCCCGCTGATGCTCACCGTCTTGGCCTCGGCGATCGGTGTCGGCGCCGCATCCACCACGTCCCCCGGCCCCCGGTGGCGACCCAGGAGCTCCAGACGCACCGTGCCGGGAAGGCCCGCGGAGACCCAGTCGGTGTACACCGTCACGGCACCCGAGTGGTCCGTTGGACAGCACAGCCCCCAGGCCGCCGCGGTCGTGCTCAGGGCCGGGTAGGTCAAGACGAGCTCCGGCAGCTCCGAGCCGAAGGTGCTCACCACGACGCCGCCCCAATAGTCGGTCAGACTCTCCGCCGGCCGCAGGTGCACTTCTCTCTCCTGCATGTACTGGGGATGGTCGTCGGCCTCCAGCCCACCCAGCGACCCGTGCGCGATGCGCCAGTCTTCTCGCAGGCTGCTGTCGATGCCCGACAGTCCGCTGCCGGCCCGGCACATGCCCTTGCCCAGGAGCACGGCCTGCGTCACTCCGTCGTCATTGCTCACCGGGCCGCTCGCGGTTCGGGCCACGAAGCTCACGGTGCCGGCGGCCGGGCTGCCCGCGTCGGTCCGAGCGTAGACGTAGTTCACCAGCCCTGCCGTGAGCCCACTGATCGCCTGCTCCCCGGCGGTCTCGCACAGGCAGGCGCCTACCAGACCGGCGCCGCTGCTCACCGTGCTGTGGCCTGCGCACAGCTCCCAGCCCCGAAGCACGCCCTGGCCCAGCAGTTCTCTCACCACCGCCCCGCCGCCGCGATCCACGGCCTGCACCAGCTTGTTCCAGTCACTTGCCCCCAGCACGTCCCCCGTCTGTACGCCGCCATATAGCTTCAGGTATCTGGTAGCCATCACAAGAACTCCGCTCCGAACCCGTGCTCACCGACGCCGATCACAATGCGCCGGTGTACCACAGTGCTTGCCCCCTCGCCGGTGATGTAGCCCGGCGCGCTCACCACCCGTCCGGGTCTGGCCGCTTCTCTCTGTGCCACCTGGGCGTGGCCCCCCTGCCCCGGGTCCACGAGGTCCTGCACCCTGCGCGACAGCGCCCGCAGCCCACCGCTCATGTCCACATCGCCCTCCCTATCACGACGGTGCGGGGCATCGAGCCCGGGCCGTCCCAGAGGTGTCGGAAGGCCACCACCCGGAACGGCCGCACGTCTGCACCAAAGCTCAGCACCCCCTGGCGGGAGGCCTTCCCCACACCCTGCGAGTGGGTGATGATGAACCGGTCGCCCTTGTGGACGCCGCGCCCCGCTGTGGCGCACCACAGAAGGTCCGTCTCCGCCGTGACGAGCAACGCCGGGTGGCTCCTCTGGGCCAGCAGCTCCTGCGCCCGGCGACGCAGGATCGCCGGGTCCTGCAGGTGATCGCGGGCCTCGCAGTGCATATGCCGCCAGCCGCCGGACCACGAGGGATGCTCCGGGTCCAGGAGCCGCGCGAAGTCGCCGGCCGCGGCCTGAAGACACACCCCGCCGGGCGTCCTGCCCCTGACCACCACCATGTCCGCGTACTGCGCCGGGTCCATGGGAACCTGCTCCACCGACAACGCGTACAGGTGGTACCCGGGCATTCCGGGACTCCCCGGCCCCGCGTCCTCCTGCAGCTCGAACAGCTCCCCGTCCTCGGGCCCGTAGGCCCCGGCGCTCTTGCACAGTTGGAACTTCTGGCCCCCGGCATCGTACGGCCTCACCCACAGGAGGCTCTCGCCGTCGCGCCGGCAGTATTCCAAGACGCTGTCGATAAGCTCGGTTCCGAAGGCCGGGAGCAGGCTGTCGTTGGTCGGATCGGCCTCCCCGTTCTCCCGCGACCCGTCGAGGGCCTCGAACCCCAAATACATCGGCTCATCGCTGCCCTCGAGATGCAGTTGGGTCTCATGGAAGCCCGCGCGCTGAGCCAGCCAGCGCACCGCGTCCGTGGCGGTGAACCCCTGGAAGTCCGGCTCATTGCTGTGCGCCCGCTCGTCGCGCAGACGGATGAAGGGGCAGTAGGCCACCAGGTCCGCCGTCTCTCCCGCACCCACCCGCGCCGCCTTCCCCGGCGTCTGCACGTAGCCCACGAACACAGCCCGCGGGCCGGCCAGCTCATCGGTCCCATCATCCCACGCATAGCCCAGCTCGATCTCGATGAGCTGATTGCTCTTCACCGCCAAGAAGGCCCCCGACTCATTGCCCAGCCTCAGCCGCGCCATGCTCACCGGCCGGTCCTCGTCGCAGTGGACCTCCACCGAGCGCACCAGGCCCGAGATGTCCGTGGCCGGCGGCCATTGCTCGCTATCCCCCACATACGGCGCGGCCCGGCACTGTACCGCGAACACCATGGGCCCCTGCCGATAGTCGATCCCCGGGCCGGCGGTGCCCGGCGGCAGGTGGGGCCGCAGCTTCCAGCACACGGGCTCCCAGCTCACGCGCCACGAATACGTCGTGCCGACGCCCTCGGTCCCCGCCCCTCCCGGATTGTACGGCGTCACCGTCGCGCCGCTGTCGGGCACCACCGCAAGCCCTGTGGGGCTCGCCCCATCCGCCTGCCAGACCACCTGCTGCCAAAGATCGCAGCTATCGGCGGTCATCCGCGCCGGCTCCGGCGCTTCAGGGTGCCACAGGGTGTAGCCCGCCTCGAAGGCCGCGGTGCACTGCAGCGTGGTCTGCCCCGGCGCGTGGTAGATCGGGAACCAGCGGAAAGCCATCTGACCGCCGGTGTGCACGATCCGCAACTGCCCCTCGCGCACCCCGCGCAGCCGCCGGGTACTCACCCACTCCACGGCTCCGCCGGAATCCTCGGTATGCCACAGCTCACCGGGAATGGCGAAGTACGCCGTGTCCCCTTCGCCCCGCTGACCCCGGCCGAAGGA
>CAZXDD010000788.1:0-3109 GCA_964639415.1 uncultured Armatimonadia bacterium | reverse complement strand
GGCGGTCCCGCGAACCTGACGGCGACGGCACCGGCCGCGATGGGCTCTCGCCCACGGCTAGAGGACGCCGCTTCGCGGCGCCGGGCGGTCCCGCGAACCTGACGGCAGACGGCACACGACGCCTCGCCCTGCTGCGCCGGAGGGCGCTGCCGTCTGTAGGGGCGGGGGCGGTGGGGCGTTCTACCTCTCCCAGTCCCGAAGGGACGTCCGGGAGAGGTCGCGGCCGCAGTTGCGGCCGTGGGTGAGGGGCCGCCCTGGAATGAACCTCCGCCCGCTGCGGAACGCCGCCTTGCGCCCGCAGACCATGGCTGCTCCCAGGCTGGCACCGGCATGGCCCGCTGAGGGCCGGCGAGCGACGAGGCGGGCGCGGCCAGACACGCGCCACGGCCGTCCCGCCGTCGGGCCGGCTCGACCCATGCACGACTGCTCTGCTAACCCTCCTCCTGATCGATGGTCGCGATGAACTCATCCAGGAGGTTGAGGTCGGCGGCGAGATCCAATACGGTATAGCGCAGGCGGATATGCCGGGCATAGCGGAGGGCCGACAGGAGCCATTGTCCGGGGATGCCGATCTCCCGCGCGCGGGTGGGAACGCCGCCCCGCCGGTAGGCGTCGACGATCTGCGCCGAGGGCCGCAGGTAGGTGCCCACATGCTTCCAGAAACCCCAGGGATCGTTGGCAAGAGGCCCCAGAGCGCCGCGCAGCCTGTCGGCCGGCATGTGCTTGCCCACCGCGAAATCCGCGATCTGCTGCGCGGTGGCTGGAGCCACAAGGGGGGCGAAATGCGCCAGGCTCTCCTCCCGCAGTGACTCGGCCGAGGGGCGTGAGGCCAGGATCGCTCCCAGGTCCACGCCCTGCCGGGTGCGCTCCTTCAGAAGCTCGTAGAGCCTGGCCATGAGCACGGCGGCCACGGCGACCTGGCGGCCGTGGAGGTCGCCGGACAGACCCGCGGCGGGCCCGACCATGTCCCAGTAGTGAGAGATCAGATGCTCGCCGCCGGAGGCCGGGCTGGAGGAGCCCGCCATCGCCATGGAGATCCCCGACTGGATCAGCGACTGGCTCAGGAGGTCGATGGCCTTGATCCTGCGCCGGGCGATGGCATGGGCGTGCTCGATGCACAGCGCCTCGGCCTGGGCCACCACCTCCACCGGCTGCTCGCAGAAATACTCGCCCAGCACCACGTGGCCCATCAGCCAGTCCGTGGAGCTGGTGCCCTTGGACAGCAGGTCGCCCAGACCGGCGCCGATCATGCTCGCCGGAGCGTGGCGCAGGATGTGGGTATCGCAGATGATCGCTACCGGCGGCTCACACGGCTCGGTGACCTTGATCCCGTCCCGGCTCAGGGCCGCGATCGCCGACGGGTAGCCGTTCATCGACGGCGCCGTGGCCACACAGACCGAGGGCACCTGTCTTGCGGTGGCAACGGTCTTTGTCAGGTCATTGAGCGTCCCGCTGCCCACGCAGAGCAGGAAGTCGGCGGGCCCGTCGATGGCGTCGGCAAGCTGCCGCAGCGAGCGTTCATCGGCCTTGAGCGCCCCGGTCTCGGCGGGCTGCAGGATCACCGGCCTCACCTGCCATCCGTCGAGGAGACCGTGCACTCTCTCTCCGGCCACTTGCCAGGTGACCTCGTCGGCCACCAGCACTCCGCCGCGGCCCGGAACGTGACGCTCCAGCACCTCGGACACCCGGTCGCTGGCACCCAACCCGCAGAGAACCTCGCGGGTAGGAACGACGTGCTCGCGGCCACAGGAACAGGGGATGGTCTTGCCCAGCAGGCGGTTCAGGGAGACAGTCAGGCTCATGTCGCAGGCAGCTCTCTTGGAGGTCGTTGCAGGCCGAGATGAGTGCGGGGTGGGCGCGGGCTTGCGGCCCGGCCGGGGCCTTGGGCGAAGGGCTATCGGTACTCGGCATGGAATGGACCTACAACCTAACACCCGGAGGTGGGGAAATGCAAGTCTTTGAGGCGATCCAGTCACGCTACAGCGTGCGCAGTTACCGAGCCGAAACGGTGGAGGAGGACAGGCTCGGACGAGTTCTGGAGGCCGCGAGGCTGGCGCCCTCGGCCGCCAACCGCCAGGAGTGGCGCTTCGTCGTCGTTTCCGATCGAGCCACGCGGCAGGAGCTGATGGACGCCGCGGGCGGCCAGAAGTTCGTGGGCCAGGCCCCCGTCGTCATCGCCGCCTGCGCCCTGCACGGCGGCCATGTAATGTCCTGCGGCCAGCTCTCCTATCCCATCGATGTAGCCATCGCCCTGGAGCACATCGCCCTGCAGGCCGTGGAAGAGGGCCTGGGCACCTGCTGGATCGGTCACTGCGACGAGGCGCAGGTCAAGAGGATCCTGGGCATCCCGGCCTCGGACGACGTCCGTCTCGTCGGGCTGATGACGCTGGGCTACCCCGCCGATAGCCCCGGCGAGAAGTCTCGCCTGCCTCTGGGCGAGATTGTGATGTATGAAAAGTGGCGGCCGTGATCGGGGAACACCGCGGCGGTGTCGTGGCGTCAAAGTGAGCACGGGCCGGTGTCTCGGGCCCGGCCCATCACTCCCGACGTCCACGAGGTGAAGCACATGCGTCCGCTGCATCCTTGGTGCCCACAGGACGTGGCTTCCGCGGTGATGCTTGCCGTGGTTCTTGTCCTGCTGTCGCCGGCGCTCTCCGGCTGCCCCAAGGCCCCCGAGCGCGAAATGGCCAGGCTATCCCCGGCCAGCGGGCCGGCGGCGGATGAGGTCGACAAAGGCGCCGGGGAGGCAGCGTTGCTCGCCGAAGGCGCTCCGGCGGCGCCCGGCGGCGGGCAGAGCCTGGGTGCTCAATCCCGGGACGCCGCGATGCTCAGCGCCGCACCGGCGCCGGCCCTGGACAAGAACGCCTACTACTCCAGCACCTACATGGGTGGCTCCGGCGACCGCGACCGCATGGAGAAGCTCATCAAGGACGGGGTCGTGGTGGACGGCAAGAGCATCAAGCTCGCCGCTTTCACCCGTCAGTATTCCCAGGCCTTCGAGGTCCCGACGAAGCAGGCGCTGAGCGTGAGCGTCGATACCGAGCACGGCAGGCTACCGCAAGCCGGCGGCGAGACGCATTTGCAGATCGGCCTGCAAGATCGGAAGAGC
>CAZXDD010000787.1:0-3111 GCA_964639415.1 uncultured Armatimonadia bacterium | reverse complement strand
CACCCTATCCTACACTCTTTCCCTACACGACGCTCTTCCGATCTGCCTTCGCCAGGGCCTTCCGGGCCCTGCCCAGGGGCGAGGGGGAGGATGCCGCCGAGTTCGTGGCCGGCCAGGCCGACGGCCTGTGGGTCAGGCGCTTCGGCGACAGACTGGCCGTCCTCAACACCACGGGGGAGGCCAGGACGGTGCGGCTCCGCTATCCGTCTGTGCTTCCCGCCCGCAAGGACCTCATGGACTTCGGACGCTATCGCGTGGTGGTGGCGGGAGGCGATTGGGAGCGTTTGGGCGTCGACGTCGCGCTGGAGCTGGAGGCCTATGAGCTCAGAACGCTGGGCTTCGAAGGGGAGTAACGGCCGAGAGCGGCAAGAACCGCGAACTTCAGACCACGGAGACGCGGAGAGCACAGAGATACACGGAGAACGGCGGAAAGGGGAAGGCAGACCGGGCAGAGGAACGGCCGAACACAGAGACGCGATCTCGCAGAAGGATCGAGCGGGGCGGTGGAGGAGGCGAAGGGTCGGCACGGGGCTGCGGAAGGCGGGCGCTATCGGTCGGCGGCGGCTCTGAGCATCCTGTCATAGGCCTCGTTGCGCGGAAGTCCCGTGGCGGCGGCGAGGATCTCGGCCGCCTGCCTGGTGCGGAGGCCTGAGGCCGCCAGCAGCTCAACGGCTCTGTCCAGGTCGCCGGCGGCCGGGGCGTCGGCGGTCGCGGGGGTCTCCGCCGGAGAGAGGACGATCGTGAACTCTCCCAGTGGCTCCGTAGCCGAAAAGTGCCGGCACAGCTCCCCTACCGGCCCGCGGAGCACCTCCTCGTAGAGCTTGGTCAGCTCCCTGGCCACCACGAGCGGCCTGTCCTCACCCAGCACGGCCGCGGCATCGTGCAAAGATTCCCTGATCCGGTGGGGTGCCTCGAAGAGCACCGTAGGGGCCGCGGCGGCCGCGAGGGTCTCGTAGAACCGGCGGCGCTCGTTGCTCTTGCGCGGGGGATATCCGGCGAAGACGAAACTGTCTCCGGAGAAGCCTGAGACCGCCAGGGCCGAGAGCACCGCACTGGGTCCGGGAATCGGGACCACCCGGATGCCCCGCTCGGCGGCCAGGGCCACCAGGTGCGCGCCGGGATCGGAGACCACCGGGACGCCGGCGTCCGAGACGAGGGCGACGGACTTACCCTCCAGGAGGCGGTCCACGATCCCGGCGGCCTTCTCCCGCTCCGAGTGCTTGTGGTAGCTGTGCAGGGGCCTGTCCAGGCCCAGGTGTGAGAGCAACCGACGGGTGTGCCGGGTATCCTCGGAGACCACCAGGTCGCACTGTGCCAACGTGTCACAGGCGCGCTGAGACAGGTCGGCCAGATTGCCGATGGGGGTGGCGACGACGTAGAGGATCCCGGGCTGCGCAGAGGGCATGGTGGTGATGGATGCGGCCGGGCACTTACCTGAAGTCCTGCCGGGAGGCTCCGCTTCGATCGCGCCGTGGCCCACCTCGGAGGTCTCAGTGGCCCCAATCTCTGGAGTAGCGGAAGTCGCGGTCGATCGAGCGGGCCGAGACCTTGGCCACCAGAGGCAGCCGCCGCTTGTACTGCGAGCCCTTGACCATCTCAAAGACCCTTGTGACGAAGGCCTCGTCGAAGCCCGCCGCCACCAGCTCCGCCGGTGACCAGCGCAGATCGATCATGCGGTACAGGACCTGATCGACTTCGGCGTAGGTCAGCCCCAGCTCGCCCTCGTCGGTCTGGCCCGCCCACAGGTCCGCCGTCGGGGGCTTGTCGATGATGACCTGCGGCACACCCATGTAGGCCGCCAGTTGCCGCACCTGGGTCTTGTAAAGGTCGCCGAGGGGATTAACCGCCGAGGCCATGTCGCCCCAGAGCGTGGTGTAACCCAGCAATGCCTCGGTCTTGTTGCTCGTCCCGACGACCAGGGCCGAATGGGCCACGGAGTGGTCGTAGAGGATGCTCATGCGCTCCCGGGCCATCTTGTTGGCGCGGCGCAGGCGCGAGGCATCGGGGAAACGCTGGAAGTAGGCGTCGATCTGGGGCGTGATGTCCACCACGGACTGCCGCACGCCGAGCCGATCGGCCAGCAGGCGGGCATGGCCTTCGCTCTCCGGGCTACTGGTGGCGTACGGCATCATGACGGCCAGCACGTTCTGGGGCCCCATGGCCCGGGCCGCGATGCACAGCGACAGCGCCGAGTCAATGCCCCCGGACAGCCCCAGCACGGCACTTTGGAAGGCGACCTTGGTGATCTCGTCGTGCACGAAGCCACAGAGGATCTCGGCGGTGGTGGCGCAGTCGATGTCAAGCACGTTCATCGCGGATCCTCCCCAGCTCCATCAGGGCCAGATGAATGTCGTCATCCTCGAGCATGGGGGCAGCGGCCCTGGCGCGCCGGACCTCCAGCGGGTCGATCTCGGCGTCCACCTCCGCCCGCTCCAGCAGCGGCCCACAGGCCACCACGTCACCCGACGGCGCCACCACGCGGCTGCCGCCCCAGAAGTTCACACCGTCCTCGTAGCCCACGCGGTTGCAAAACACCACGTAGATCCCAAACAGGCGGGCGTAGGTCCTGAGCATCTCGTCATAGGTCTGAGCGATCCCGATGCCTTCGGGCCCGGCCCCCCTGGAGGGTGAGTTGGATGTGACAATCAGATAGTGGATGCCGTCGTGGGCGAGGATGTAGGGCAAGATGGGGTGCCAGAGGTCCTCGCAGACCAGCATCCCGATGCGCCCGAACTCGGTGTCAAAGGCCCGCACGCAATGGCCGGGCGACAGGTAGCGCCCCTCATCGAACATCCCGTAGGTGGGGAGGTAGACCTTCCTGTGCGTGTGGATGAGGTTCCCGCGTTGCAGGTACAGGCTGGAGGTATGGAAGCTGAACCGGGCACTCTCCTCCACAATGCCGATGACCACACTGAGATCCTGCGCCGCACGGGCGACCTGAGCCAGCTCCGGAGCTTCGGTGGTGAGGGCGACGTCACAGGTCAGGTCCCGCAGGTAGTAGCCGGTGAGGGACAGCTCGGGGAACACGAGCAGGTCAATGTCGGCACCGGCCGCACGCGAGATAGATCGGAAGAGCGTCGTGTAGGGAAAGAGTGTAGGATTGGGTGGGGG
>CAZXDD010000786.1:0-3130 GCA_964639415.1 uncultured Armatimonadia bacterium | reverse complement strand
AGATAATGAGCGGTGACTGGAGTTCAGACGTGTGCTCTTCCGATCTCCCATCAGGGCGAAGAAGTTGCGCACATCCTTGCCCCAGATGTAGCCATACCAGTGGCCCTCACCGATCTCGTGTGCCAGACAGCAGGGCACGGCCTCCTCGTCGATGACCCGCGGGTCGGTGATGGTCACGATCTCTCTGGTTGGGGGTAGCAGCGAGAGCAGGTCCGCCAGGACGGTGCTCTTGCCGGCGCCTCCGGGGCCGGCGGCCGTGATGAAGGAGGCGCCCCGGGCGATGGCGGTCCAGCAGTGGGCCACCATCTCGACCGTCATGGTGCCGGCGCGTACCAGGTCCACGAAGCTCAGCGTGCGGCCACCCCTCTGGTTCAGTCCCTCAATCTCCCCGATGTTCTTGCGTTGCAGCCGATCCATTGATTCCTCCATTGCTGGGTCCGTTGCTGCTGCGTCACCGCGAGCGCGTCCCCCTCGCCTACGCTGCCACCGCCGCCCGGCATTGACCGGGACGCCGGGACACCACTATACTCGATCCATGACCCGAGCGCTCCGAGCGATTCTGTTTGATCTAGATAATACCCTATACCACCCGGCCAGCGGTCTGCAAGAGGCCGGTGACCGACGCTTCAATGCGTGGATCGCGGACAACCTCAAACTGCCACCCGAGGAGGCCGATGCCCTGAGGGTCCGCACCTGGAAGCAGTACGGCGCCACCGCCAGAGGCCTGCAGGCGGAGTACGGGATAGACCCGCGGGTCGTCTACGACTATGCCGTGGACCGGCTGGAGCCCGCCATGTACCTCCATCCCGATCCTGAGCTGGACCGGATGCTGGGGACGCTCACCGTGGCCTGCCATGTGTTCACCAACGCCACCGCCACCTATGCGGCCAAGGTGCTGGAGACGCTGGGCATCGCCGGGCACTTCGACAAGATCTTTGACATCCGCTACAGCGATTGGTTGTCCAAGCCCGAGCCGGCGATCTACCGCCGGATCGCCGACGATCTGGGATTGGCGCCGGCCCAGATCGCCCTGGTGGAGGACAATCCGCGCAATCTGGCCCCGGCCCGGGCCCTGGGAATGCTGACGGTCCTGGTCGGCGCTGGAGAGACCCCCGAGGACCGCGCCGATGTGCGTGTGCCCGAGATCACCGACCTCGTGCGGGGACTGGAGCGGGCCGGCATTCAGGCGTAGCGCCCGGCGCCGTGGAGAGCGGCGGGGGGCCGGCCGGGCTCGGCGCCGGCTATGCCGGCTTCTTCCAGGTCGTGGACCTCCGCAGGCCCTCATCCCCTCTGGTGGCCGCCAACTGCCCCGCGGGTATCGGTGGCGGAAGCCCGGAATGCCCCGCGGGACCGCCCCGGGCGGAGGGTACTTCGCGGTCTCCGGGCCGGAGGGGCGGGGGCCTCCGGCGGCTTGCCCTGGCGCTCGGGCTACCCCTCCAGCAGTCTCCCGGCCGGCGCGGCGATCTGCCACACCGCCGGCGGGCAGCCGTGCGCGAAGGCGCCCCGGTCCATCAGCCACGCATTGCAGTTCCCCACCACCAGCGTGGGCGTGTCGTCCTCGGGGATGTCACGGACCGGACCGGCAACCACCCTCACGCTGGCCAGCGTCTCCAGCAGCCGGCGCCCGTCGTCGGTGCGCAGGAAGGACACGGCGTCCTGCACGCAGTAGCGGCAGCGGAGGTCCACCTGCCAATCGACCTTGCTGCCGAACTCCGTGGGGTCGAACACGACCCCGGTGAGGCTCTTGCGCGCATTGGCGATCTGCTCGCCCCTGATCTCGATGGCGTCTTGGTCGATCTCACCGAGACCACGCTCGGCGGCTGAGTGGACCATCCACACGTCCCGGGGCTCATATCCCATCAGGCGGCAGCAGGTGGCGTCGGCGGCCACGATGTCGGCGGCGGCGACGATGAGATCCATCGGCACCGGCGTGCCTCCGGCGCCGGGGAAGTTGCCCTCCTGCGCGATGGTCATGTCCACCACCCCCAGCACCGGCCACTTGAGGGTGTTCATGTCGATAGGGACCTTGCAGACCCCGAAGGCGTGGGATTTCTGCGTCTCGGCGCCCATCATCAGGCCCATGGCGTTCTTCAGACAGGCCGTGACTCCGGCGCCGCAGTGGGTCTTGCCCACCGGCACGGTGATGTGCCTGTCGCAGTCCAGCAGGATTCTCGGGACGGTCACCGGCATCAGCAATGCACGGGCGTTGGGAATGGTGACCGTCACGTGCTCGTCGTCCTCGAAGGGGAGAAGCTCGGCGACCTTCTCCACCCCCGTATCGGCGAAGTTGGCCACCACGGCCGCCTTGTTGCGCTCGCCGATCACAACTCGCCCGGCCCCGGCATCTCGCGCCAGTTGCGCCACGGCGATGGCCACCTCCGGTCTGGCAACATTCCCGTTGGCCGGCACCTGCTTGACGAAGCTGTTGGGCTTGACCAGCACCGTGTCGCCCGGACTGACGAAGGCCTGCATGCCCCCGAGCAGCTCGATGGCCTCAGCCACCATCGCGACCGGGTCATTCCCGCGGACAATGCTCACTGCGCTTGGCATCGGTATCCCTCGCTGAACGGACGTTGTGATGCCGACATGGTAGCCCGCCGGATGAGGGAGGTCAAGGAAGGCGGCACAGGAGCCGGAGGCACTGGGGCGCGCCCCGTCCACCGTCTGGGGCCCTCGCGCCCCGCGGTCGGTCTCCCGGCGGCCGCCCGTTTCCCCGGGGCCCCGCGTGGCCTCCGCCTCGCCCCGGTGTGGGGCTCCCGAGGTCTCGCGGCGCCGCCTTCGGGTGGCGGGTGGGGCACAGGAGAAGGGCAGGGGGACGGCGAAATGCTTCCATGTGCCGATGTGGGGGTCAAGAGCGGCTTCCGCGGACCGTTGGCATGGACCGTGAATTGCAGCTTCACAGCGGGGCCTGCGTCTACTCGCCCTCAGGGCTCGAGAGATGACGTGCGCTTCCGCCACATAGAGCCTGAATCCATCAGTTTCGGAGGTGTCCAGGATGGACCGTAATCCGAAGGCCTTACTGGCGCTGGCAATTGTCGTTGCTCTGGGTTGTCTTGGGGGCTGCGAAAGCGGCGGAGGCGCCGGGAGATCGGAAGAGCACACGTCTGAACTCCAGTCACCGCTCATTATC
>CAZXDD010000785.1:0-3135 GCA_964639415.1 uncultured Armatimonadia bacterium | reverse complement strand
GGTCAACGTCAACGGTAGCGGCATCGCTCTGGGGCACCCCATCGGCGCCACGGGCGCGCGGATCGTGGTGACGCTGCTTCATGAGATGGAGAAACGTGACCTGCGTTTGGGGCTGGCAACGCTGTGCATCGGTGGTGGCATGGGCATGGCCATGGCCATCGAGCGGGAGGGATAGCGATGCAGGTGGATACGATGTGCATCATCGGCGCGGGGACGATGGGGACGGGGATCGCGCAGCTCGCGGCCCAGGCGGGCATCCGGGTGCACCTGATCGACGCGGCCGAGGAGGCGCTGAGCCGCAGCCGTACCCGGCTGGACCGGTCGCTGCAGGGCGCCGTGGACCGAGAGAAGCTCACCACGGAGCAGGCGGAGGCCGTCCGGCAGATGATCTGGTGGGAGACGGACCTGGCCCCGTGCGCCGGGGCGGACTGGGTCGTGGAGGCCGTGTTCGAGGATATCAACGTCAAGGGTGAGATACTGAAGCGCCTGGGCGCACTGGTGCGACCGGGCGTCTCGGTCTCCAGCAACACCTCCACCATCTGCATCCACCGCCTGGCCGCGCTGTACCGGGAGCCGGAGCGGCTGATCGGGATGCACTTCTTCAACCCGCCGCCGGTGATGAAGCTCGTCGAGGTCATCCCCTGGGAGGGAACCGCCCCCGACGTCACCCAAGCCTGCCTGGCCCTGTGCACCCGCATGGGCCGCGAGCCCATGCTCTCGCCGGACATCCCCGGCTTCGTAGTGAACCGGGTCCTGGGCGCCCTGGCCGCGGCGGCCATCGATGTGTGGAGCAGCGGAGGAGACCCCGAGGCCATCGACCGCTCGGTAGAGCTGGGTCTGGGGCACAAGATGGGGCCGCTCAAGACCTGCGACCTGGTGGGCCTCGACATCATGGCGGCGCTCTTGGCCTCGCTCCACGAGCAGACCGGTGACCCGCGCTTCCGCCCCCCCGACGCGCTGCTGAAGCTCGTGGGGGAGGGCAAGCTGGGCGCCAAGAGCGGTGCGGGGTTCACCGACTACGACCGTTGACAGCCGGCAGCACATCTGTCAGACTCCCGCCTTCGCAAAGGGGCCAAGGACATGGGTACCGGACGTCTGCAGGGCAAGACCGCTCTGATCACCGGCGCCTCCCGGGGCCTGGGCCGTGCCATCGCGCTGCGGTTCGCCGCCGAGGGCTGCGACATCGCCATCAACTACGTGGAGATGCCCGACAGGGACAACGGCGTGGAGGCGCTGGGGGTCGCCGAGGAAGTGGCGGCTATCGGCCGCAGGGGGATCTGCGTGGCGTGCGATGTATCCGCCACCGCCGAGGTCGAGGTCATGGTCGGCGAGGTGCTGGCGCAGTTCGGCCAACTGGACATCCTGGTCAACAACGCCGGGATCACCCGGGACAAGACGCTCAAGAACCTGGACAAGGCCGACTGGGACGCGGTGTTGGCCGTCAACCTCACCGGCGCCTTCAACTGCTCTCGGGCGGTGATCGAGCACATGCGCGAGCGCCGCCGCGGCCGGATCATCTCGATCTCCTCGGTCGTTGCGCTGCTGGGGAACATCGGTCAGTGCAACTACGCCGCCTCCAAGGCCGGGCTCATCGGCTTCACCAAATCGCTGGCCAGGGAAGTCGCCCGGCGCGGCATCACGGTGAACGCCATCGCTCCGGGGTTCATCGCCACCGAGATGACGCAGGCCATTCCGCCGGAGGTGGCGGAGCAGATCGTGGAGGGGATCCCGGTGGGACGGATGGGGGCGCCGGAGGACATCGCGGCCGCTGCTCTCTACCTCGCCTCCGACGAGGCCTCGTATGTGACGGGCCATGTGCTATCGGTCAACGGCGGGATGTGCTGATACCAGTCCACCGCGGCACAGCGGCGGTGGACGGTTCCACTTGCGCCAACATGCCTGCTTCGGGTGAACACCGTGGTTGATACAGGGCTGTCCGGCAGGGTCGCCATCGTAACGGGCGTCAACAACCCCCACGGCATCGGCGCGGCCATCGCCCGTGCCCTGGCCGCCGAGGGGGCGAAGGTGATGCTCAGCTACTACCTACTCAACAAGGACGACAAGACCGCGACCGAGCTGGAGGCCATGGCCAGTGAGTTCCCCGGTCGTGCGTTCTACGAGTCCCAGCAGGCCACCGAGCCGGACGAGGTGTTGTACACGATCCGCGGCGCCGGCGGTCTGGTGGACGCCTGGGAAGCCGACCTCACGGATCCCAGCGCCGCTCCGACCCTCTTCGACGAGGCCGAAAAGCGCCTGGGACCGGTACAGATCCTCGTCAACAACGCGGCGCACTGGGAGGCGGATACCTTCATTCCGGCTGCCCGCGACCTGCACAGCAAGTCGCCGGAGCTGTGGGCCGACCGCCCCTCTCCCGTAACAGAAGGCAGCTTCGAGCGCAACTTCCGCATCAACACGAGGGCCGTGGCACTTATGATGGCGGAGTTCGCCAAGAGGCATATCAACCGCGGCGAGAACTGGGGCGCGATAGTCAATGTGAGCACGGCGGGAGCCTACTGCTCCCCGTCCGAGGTGTCCTTCGGGGCCAGCAAGCTGGCCCTCGAGAGCTACACCCGCAGTGCCGCCGAGGAGCTCGGGAGTTTCGGAATCACCATCAACACGGTCTCCCTCGGACCGATCCAGACGGGCTGGATCACCCCGGAGGTTGAACGGGACATGCTCCCCGCGATCCCCATGGGACGAGTGGGCACACCGGACGACGTGGCCGGCACCACCGTGTTCCTGGTCTCCGAGCAGGCCCGCTGGATCACCGGTCAGCGCCTCTATGTGGGCGGAGGGCATGGGGGGTAGGCGCCTGCGCGCCTGGACGCGCAGGCGAGTCACGAGTCACGAGTCGCGAGTCAACGGCTACGGCGTCTACGGCTACGGTCCCGCCTTGCGGGAGCAACGGCGGTGTAAGAGCCGGGCCGTCTCGAAGGATACCCGCTCACCGGAGGCCGTCATCGTGCCCAACAAGATCATGTCTGTCGCAGAGGCCGTTGCCCTGATCCCCAACGAAGCCACTGTGGCCTGTGGGGGCTTCGTTGGAGCCGGGCATCCGGAGGCGCTAACCGCCGCGATCGAGCGTCGCTTCCTGTCGGAGGGGCGACCGCGCGACATCACCATCGTCTACGCGGC
>CAZXDD010000784.1:0-3141 GCA_964639415.1 uncultured Armatimonadia bacterium | reverse complement strand
ATCTACCTCCCCGCTCCCGATGCCGGGGAGATGGCCAATCGTCTGGCGTACCGCTGGTGTGACCGGGTGATCCATCGGGTCTGCGGCAAAAAGCCGCTGTCGGCGACCTTCGACAGGCTGGGCAACAACTGCACCAAGGCCATCACGGCCTGCCGCCTGCTGGCGGCCAACGATGGGGCGAGACCGGCCGCAGCCCGCGGCCCGGAGGCTCCTGTGACCTTCCTGGAGGCCTATCCGGCGCTGTGGAAGGCGGGCGCGGGCAAGACGGGAGACCCAGTCGCCGGGGCGGCGGCGGCCCTGGCCGCCTGCCACCTGCCCGCCGCCGGTAGCGACGAGCTGGACGCCGTCCTGTGCGCCCTCACCGCCGCCTGCTACGACAACCGCGCCCGCGGTCTCGGCCTGTCCCTGCCTCAGGTCGCCTTCCCGGAGGATTTCGCACACGTCGTCGAAGACCCGCCGGAAAGCACTATCGCCGCCGAGGGGTGGGCGTACTTCCCGCTGGATGCGGCCATTACAAGAGGGGCGTAACTCTGGAAGTGACCGACAAGCCACAGTCTTCCGCCACAGACGACAACCGGCGGCAGCGCCGGTCCCGGCCGGCCTTCCGCGAGGCCGGTGTCATCGGCGTCCTCGTCCTGATGATGGCCGGGCTGGCCGCGGCTACCTTCGACGGCGAGCGGGGCATCTCCACCTTCCTGCAGGGCGACAACCTGCTGGGGGTGGCCCTGGCCTTCAGCTTCATCGCCATCATGGCCATCGGCGAAACGATCGTCATCATGTCCGCGGGCATCGATCTCTCCGTGGGCTCCAATCTGGCCCTCAGCGGCATCGTCTGCGCCCTGATAGCCAAGTCGGCCGTCCTGACCGGCACGGGGCCTTGGCATATCCCCCTCGCGGTGCTGGGCGGTCTTCTCACCGGAGTGGTGATGGGACTTATCAACGGTCTTCTGGTGGTGCGCGGGCGGCTGACGCCCTTCATCGCCACTCTCGGGACGCTGAGTATCGCCCGGGGCGCGGCATACGCCCTGTGCAAGGGTTGGCCGGTGGACGGCCTGCCGGACGCCTTCTCCGACGGCATCGGGCACGCCACGCTCCTCCGCGTGCCTCTGGCCGTGTGGGCGATGGTGCTGGTGACCCTCGCGGGTGTGTACTTCCTCACCCAGACCCGCTGGGGGCGGCACGTGTACGCCGTCGGTGGTAACGAAGAGGCCGCGAGGTTTGCAGGAATCGATGTGGGCAGGACGAAGCTACTCGTGTACGCACTTTGCGGGCTCTCCTGCGGCATCGCCGCGGTCCTCATGACCGCCTGGCTCGGGGTGGCACAGTCCACCACGGGCATGGGCTACGAGCTGGATGTCATCGCCGCCGCCGTCATCGGTGGCGCCAGCCTGATGGGCGGGCACGGTTCGGCTCTGGGCGCGCTCCTGGGGGCCGCGATCATGGGCGTGCTGCGCAACGGACTGGTGCTGCTCAACGTCCGGGACTACTGGCAGCAGTTGGCGGTCGGGCTGGTGATCATCGTCGCCGTGGCGCTGGACCCGTCGCGGAGAGACAGGTAGCGGCGACAGGGGTGGGGGCCGGCGACGACGCGAACGGCCCTTCCTCGCGGGAGCGGGCACGGCGACGGCGGGCGATGGATGGAGAGCGGCGACGGCCGGGAACGGCACCGAGTGCCTCGACACACAGGCAACACATGGGAGGGAACAATGGTGAGGACACTGTGCATGATGGTGGCTCTGGCGGGCTTGCTGGTGGCCGCGCTTTGCATCGCGGGCTGTCCGTCCAAACCGACGCAGGAAGTGAGGGACGCCCCCGACCCCGCGGGCGCGCCAAGGCCGGGAGCCCCATCCGACTCGGCGGGCAAGACCTACACGTTCGCCCTCGTCCCCAAGCTCCTGGACAATCCCGTGTTCAAGCTGGCCGAGGAAGGGGCCCAGCAGAAGGCCAAGGAGCTCGGCGATGTGGAGGTCACCTACCAGGGCCCGGCCACGGCGGACTCCAAGGCCCAGGTGGATATCATCGATAGCCTCATCAGCAAGAAGGTCGACGGCATCTCGGTCTCCTGCAATGAGGCCGGGATCCTCAAGGCCGCCATCGACCGGGCGGTGGACGCGGGCATCCCGACCATCACCTTCGACTCGGACTCCCCCGACAGCAAGCGCCTCACCTACTATGGCGTGGACAACATCAAGGCAGGCGAGAAGTGCGCCGAACTGCTTCTCAAGCACCTTGGAGACACCACCGTGGGCGAGGTGGCCATCATCACCGGCGTCCCCGGCGCCCCCAATCTCGAGGAGCGCATCAAGGGCGCCACAGAGCTCCTGGCCAAACAGGCCCCCGATCTGAAGGTGCTTCCGGCCATGCCCTGCAACGATGACACTCAGAAAGGCGTAACGGTAACCAGGGATGTACTGCGGGCCCATCCCAAGCTCGTGGGCATCATCATGGTCGGTGGCTGGCCGCTCTTTGCCAAGGCTCCCGGCGCCTTCGAGGGCCAAGAACCCGGGAAGGTCAAGGTCATCGGCTTCGACGGCCTGCCCAATGAGCTGGACTACGTGCGCTCCGGCCACGTGCAGGCCCTCGTCGCCCAGCGCTGCTTCGCCTGGGGCAAGGAGAGCATGCAGATCCTGCACGACATCGTCGCGAACAACAAGACCCCGGAGCCCTTCATCGACTCGGGGCTGGATGTCATCGAGGCCGAAGGCGTCGAGGAGTACGCGAAGAAGTGGGAGACCAAGAGCTTCTAGCACCGGGAGCGACGGCAGAGTGCCACGGACGGCAACGTCTCACCACGGAGACACGGAGAGCACGGAGTTCCACGGAGAACGGCCAACGGCTCGGAACGGCGGAGCACACCGAGGACGGCAGAGAAGGGCGCGGGGATGGCCCGCGGGTACGCGCGCCGGTGAAGGCTCGATTCGGAAGGTGGACGGACTATGCTGGGTAAGCTGCTGGGCTGGATCATCCTTGGCGGCATCGTGGGCTGGCTGGTGAGTCTCATCGCCGGCCGCGACTTCCAGGGTGGTTGCCTGACCTACGTCATCGTCGGCATCGTGACGATGCTCGGCATCGGCCTGCTGGGGGGCGTGCGGGGGTTCCTGGGCGTCATGGGGTGCGTGGCCGTGGCCGTCGGCTTCTTGC
>CAZXDD010000783.1:0-3149 GCA_964639415.1 uncultured Armatimonadia bacterium | reverse complement strand
ACTCGAGGTCCCGGCATTCATGGGGATGGTACCGCGGATCTCGCAGTCGTAGCCCTGGGTCATACTCAGACCGGCCCTGCGCAGGACGTTGGTGGCGGACCGGATGTAGTCGCGCTTGTGGCGGTACGTGAGCTCCTGTGTTCCGTCGAACTCGTCGTAGTCCGGCTCCCTGCCGGTGAGGTCGGGCTTGCGGATCGCGAAGACGCTGTCATTGCGCGGAGTGCCCTTGACTTTGATATCCAGGGTAACCGGAGTCGCGATCACTGAAAGTCCAAGGAAGTCTTGGTGCTCTCCGAACAGACAAATCCTGCCCGGCGCTGAAACCTCGATCGCCATAGGTCTGCGACCCTCCCATGAAAATGGCTACACTCTCTCCCCCTCCGACGGCACTCGGCCCGAGGTGTCGTCCCCCCAGGCCGGCGTGCTGTGGCTGAGAGTGTAAGCCACCGGGGGACATGAGTCAACTGACTAGGCAGAGAGAGGGGGCCGCCGGACCTCCCGTCGACACAATTTCGCCCCGTCTGCGTCCCGGGATCGAGGCGGATAGAGGAGCTTCTGCCGGGACCTCGAACTCGGTTCTGCAAACTCGGCCGGACCGGCCGCAACCGCTTTCCGTCCGGTCCGAAAAACCCCTGGGAATCAGGGGAATGGGCGCACTTGTCGCTACAGGGCGATGATCGCCTGCGCCCTGGCCGAGGCGCGGGCGGCGTGCATCACGCGGAGCACCGAGGCCATGTCGCGGATGGTGGCTTTGGCGGGCTCGCCGGCGGCGAAACGTCGCAGTGTGTCGTTTACGTAACAATCGTAGACGGTGTCGCTGTCCGGGCCGTCGAAGGCGATGTCCTCGCACTCGCGGCCGAGAACCACTCCCCTGCCCATGTCCACGCCGCCGCAGTGGAATCTGTCCGTGGTCAGCGAGAAGAACCGCTGGTAACTGTCGGGCATGGTGTAGCTCACCTCCCCGGTGCCCACCACACCTGAAGCACCCAGGAGGCGGATGGTGGCGATGTCCTCGATGGGAAGGTGGTGGACGGCGTGACTGGTGCAGCACTCGACCTGTGCCACCTCGGGATCGACGAGGTACATGTACAGGTCGATCACGTGGGGGCCGAAGTTCCACAGCGGCCCGGCGCCGGCGAGCTGCGGGTCCAGCATCCAGCCCACCCCCCATTCGCGGTAGCGATGCGGCGAGCCGGCGAACAGGCAGTGGTAGTAGTGGCACGGGGTGCCCAACTCCCCCCTCTCCTTGAGGCGCCGCAGTGCCTCCACGGCCCCGTAATAGCGGCTGACGAGGGCCACCGATGTCCAGACATCCTCGGTCTGGGCCTTGACCGCCAGCGCGTCCAGGCGCGCCCAGTCCACGCCCATGGGCTTCTCCATGTGGAACGGCTGGTGGCGGGAGATGAGCTCATCGGCCAGCTCGGTCATGTGGGCGTGGGGGGCATGGGCGAAGACGAGGTCGGGGGCCTCCTTGTCCAGCAGCTCGGCGTGATCGGTGTACCGTGGGCAATCCAGCTCGGCCCCGACGCGCTGGAGCACCTCGCTATCGGGGTCATGGATGGCGACGATCTCGGCGTCACTGCTCTTGAGTGCCGGGATGTAATAGAGGCCCACATGCCAGTGGGCGGCCCCCAGTATGGCTACGCGCATGTGCTTTCTCTCCCAGGAGACGGCGGGTCTGTCTCACTTCGATGGCTCAGGCGGCGCATCAGGGCGCTTGGTGTGTCTGCTCTGCATCCGCCGGGCGGGGGTCCGTGACGGGCCCGGCGCCCGGGTCGGGTCCGCCACCCGCCGGGCGGGCTTCGCCCGTCTGCTCGGAGACACCATCGGGCGGGGCGGCGTCGAGAGGCTCGGAGGCGGTTGGGTCGAAAGCCTCCGAAGTCTCCTCCGGCCGCGGCTCCACACGAATACCCAGGAGCCTTAGGCCCTCATCCACGAGACCCTCGGCCTGCTCGTACTCTCGTGCCGCCAGATGGGCGCGGGCCTTGCGAAACAGCTCGCCGGTGGTGGTTGCCAGTTGTTTCCTCAGCGGGTCGCCGAGGACCTCCAGATAGGGATCGGATGCGGACAGCAGCTTGCTCCGCACTCGCTCCTCCGTGGTGGGCAGGCGGACCAGGCGCGTCCCGCCGGCGCCGGGTGCGGGTGGCCCGGCCGGACCGAACAGGGCCTCGAGAATGGAGTCGACGATCTTCTCTTTGCGCTGCGCGAACTGCTCGGGGTCGAGCTCTCGCGATTGCGCGAGAATCCCGGCCAGCTCACTTCGGGCCTCGTCGACCTTCTTGCGCATCTGAGCGGTGGCCTGCTTCTGCTCCTCGGGCGAGGGCGCCTGGCCCCCGCGGATCTCCTGCAGCCGCTTGCTGAAGGCCTGGCGCCGGGCTCCCACCCTCGTCAGGGTGTCGGCCGCCTCCTCGATCGCTTTTCTCAGGCCGGTGACGGCGGCCTCGCCGGCCTCGTCCAGTGTCTTGCGCAGGGCCGCCAGGGTCCCGGCGAGGTCGGTGTCCTCCACGTGCATCAGGTCGAGGAACATGGCCACCAGGGGGTTGGAGAACAGCTCGGGCTGTGGGGGCAGCCTGGGGGCGCTGCGAATGGCCTTGAGCGCCTCGCGGGTGAACTCCATGGCCTTGGCGAAGTGCCCGACGGAACCGGCCCGCTCGGCCTGCTGCATCAGACCCGCCGCCTTGCGGAGGTCCTTGCCTTCGCGCTGGGCCTGCTGCATCTCGGCGTTGACCTCCTGCACGAGGGCCATCAGCTCGCGGGGAGGCATCGGGCGGGCGCGAGGGCCGTCGCGCTGCGGACGCATGCCCGGCCGACCGGGCATGCGCCCGCTACCGGGGCGGAGCTTGCCGGCCTGAGCCTGCAGCTCCTTTTGGAAATCACCCAGCAGGGCGATGACCTTGTCCTTGTCGTGCAGGCGCGCGGCCTCGATGATCGCCTCGCGGATCTTGCGCAGCTTGCCGACATCTCCGCCCATCTCGCTGAGCTTGAGACCGGCCATGTTGGCCTGCCCCACGGTCTGAGCCAGATCGGGATTGGCCTCGAAGAAGGCCATGGCGGCGGGCGGCAGATCGGCGGCCTCGGCCGGGGGGCCTTGGGCCCCGGGGGGGCCGGGAGGTGTGGGCTCACCGCCCCCGGCGCCCGGCGCGGCGGGG
>CAZXDD010000782.1:0-3174 GCA_964639415.1 uncultured Armatimonadia bacterium | reverse complement strand
CGAGATGGAATCTCGTGACTGGAGTTCAGACGTGTGCTCTTCCGATCTTTCTCGGATGTCCTCAAGCGCTTCCTGCGTCGCTATGAGGTGCCCGCCGCCAGGCGCGAGCGCGAAGGCAAGAAGGTGTTCCGTCCCAGTGACGAGCAACTCCGCGGGATCGCCGCCCTGGTTGACAGGGTTGGGGTCCAGCCGGTCCGGGCCGCCCTGATTGCCTATGCTCTCGTCTGGCACGAACGCTCCGCCACCACAGGAAAGGAGAAGCAGACCAATGACTAACCCCATCTACGAGCTGGCCATCATCGGCCGCATCACGTGGGACCTGCACTCGCTCAACAATGAGGGCTCCATCGGAAATGTCACCGAGCCCCGCACCGTCATGCTCGCCGATGGCACCAAATCCGACGGCGTCTCCGGCGAGATGCTCAAGCACGCACACGTCCAGGCCCTCTGGCAGATCGGGCGCGGCGAGCTGCCCCTGTGCTCCAACTGCCAGAAGCTCGAGCCCAGCAAGGCCAACGAGAGCGACGCGGTCAAGCAGACCAAAGACACCGACAGCGCCATGGCCGCCGCCGTCACCGGCTGTGCCCTCTGCGACCTCCACGGCTTCCTCGTCGAGAAACCCACCATCAACCGCTCCTCCTGCCTGGAGTTCGGCTGGGCCGTGGGCGTGCCCGACAACTGGCACCGCGACCTGCACCTCCACGCCCGCCACGCCGTAGGCGAACGCGGTAAGCCGGGGAAGCCCGAGAAGCCCGCCAAGGACGACAAGGCCGCCAAGACCAAAGCCGCCGAGGCGGAGACCGGCGAACAGGCCGCCGCCACCGAGGAGGCCGCCGGGACCTCTCAGATGGTCTACAACAGGCCCACCCGCTCCGGTATCTACGCCGTCGTGACGGTCTTCTCCCCCTGGCGCATCGGCCTGGAGCACCTCCACTACACCTACCTCATCGACGAGGCCCAGCGCCTCAAGCGCTATCAGGCCGCCATGCGCGCCTATCAGGCCATGTTCTGGCGCACCGATGGCGCCATGACCACCACCCGCCTGCCCCATGTCGAGGGCTTCGCGGGCAATGTGGTCATCTCCCGTACTAACCTACCGGTGCCCGTCGTCAGCAGCCTGGACGGGGGTTACCCGCAGCAGATCGCCTCTTTGGTGGAGACCATCGGCGACGGCCTGGAAACCATCGCCTTCGCCAACATGGCCGAGTTCGTCAAGGTCATGACCGACCTGTCGCAAGGCAGCGTGCCGTATACCCTCGCCAAGGAGGGCTGAGCATGTCTACCGATGGCCGGTGGATCAGGATCGACGCCCACGTGGCGGCGCTCTACTCCTACCGCATCCCGGACTTCAACTCGTTCTATGCCCTGGCCGCTCCCGTGCCCTCCCCTTCGGCATGGAAGCTGGCCCTGGTCTCCTCGATCATCGAGCACTCCGGCTCGCCCGAGCAGGGCCGGGCGCTGTTTGACGCACTCCGGGACGCCACGGTGCGTGTGGCGCCGCCGGAGCGTGTGGCCTCCTCCCGCGTGCTGGTCAAGCGGCTGAAGAAGCCCAAGCAAAGCGGAGCCGGCTTCACCGTCTCCTTCGGCATCCGCGAGTACCTGCACCCAAAGGGCCCCGTCACCGCCTTCATCCTGGTTCCGGAGGCGGAGCTGGCCCGGACGCTCACCGCCGCCCGGCGCATCCGCCGCCTGGGCACCACCGACTCGCTGGTAACCACGCAAGTCTGCGAATGCGACGGGCCAGACGAGACCATCTGCGCCCGCAGGCTGGCGGACATGCCCCTTGACCCCGAGGCCGTCCGGGGGCGGCTCACCCTGCCGCTCAACGATCTCACCCAGAAGGCCCTGCTGGATCACTTCGCACCCGCCGACGCCAAGTCCGGAGCCGGGAAGGCTCTGGAGACCGGCATGTACCTGCTGCCGCTCAGATTGGAGAAACAGGGCGCCAACTGGCTGCTGTGGGAGAGGGCGCCCTTCGGGAGGCAATGACCCTTGTCCACCCTCCTCATCGACGAGTTCGGCTGCTTCATCGGCAAGAGCGGAGACCTTATCCAGGTCCGCAAGAGCGGACAGGTCCTGCTCGCACGCCCCATTGACGAGCTCTCCTGCGTCACCGTCGAGGGCCGTGGAATCTCGCTCTCTGTCGATGTCGTCCATGAACTGGCCCAACGCGGCATTCCTATCGACTTCGTCGCCTTCGATGGCGAGCCCTATGCCAAGCTGCTCTCGCCACTCCTCACCGCCACCGTCGAGACCCGGCGCGAGCAGCTCCTCGCCTTCGAAGACCATAGAGGCGTCGAGATTGCCAAAGACATCATCTCCGCCAAGCTGGGCAACCAGCGCAGCCTTCTGCTCTACTTCGCCAAGTACCGCAAGAAGGCCGATCCCGACCTGGCCTCGGAGCTTGCGGGCCGCGCCGAGAAGATCGGCGCACTCGCCGCCGAGGTCGACGCCTGCAGCGCCGACCGCATCGATGACTGCCGCCCGGCCCTCCTCAACCTCGAGGGCCGGGCCGGCGCCCTCTACTGGGAGGCCGTCTGGCGCCTCCTCCCTCCGGACGTCTCGCCCGGCAAGCGCGAGCACGCCGGAGCCACCGACCCCACCAATTGCATGCTCAACTACGGCTACGGCATCCTCATGTCCCACTGCTGGACCGCCGTGCTCCTCGCCGGCCTCGATCCCTTCGGCGGCTTCATCCACGTGGACAGACCCGGCAAGCCCTCTCTCGTCCTGGACCTGCAGGAGGTGTTCCGCCAGCCCGTGGTGGACCGCACCGTGATCTCCCTTCTCAATAAGGGCTTCCGTCTCAAGTTCGAGGAGCCCGGACGCATCGAAAAGGACTCAAGGCGCCGCCTGGCCGCCGCCGTCCTCGAACGCCTCGGCACGCTCACCGACTTCCACGCCAGGCGCATGAGTCTGGACAATATCATCGTCGCCCAGGCCAGGGCGCTGTGCGTCGCCGTGCGGGGCGAAAAGCCTCTGGGCCCCTTCCGGATGAAGTGGTGACGGCGACGGCACTGACGGCCTCCTCAACCTCGGCCCCTTGTGCGGTCATGGGGTACGCTGCAGGCCTTGTCGTTTCTCCCTTTGGCGGGACGAGTCCCGGCAAAGGGACGCGGAGGGCACAGCGAAGCGCGCATCGCACGACAGCCACGCCCTCTCCGCTATGGCGCC
>CAZXDD010000781.1:0-3174 GCA_964639415.1 uncultured Armatimonadia bacterium | reverse complement strand
GGCGCGTGGTTCGCGGCGCGTGACGGCAGCGGCGGCCGCGCATGCCGCGACGTTTCGGCGGGCCGGACGGCGTATGGGCCCGCGGGCACGGGTATCGGCCGGTGAGTGGCTCCCGGGTCACCGCGTGTCGCCTGCCGCTGCGCGCCGGCGGCGTCCTGACAGACAGTCTTCTCCCTGCCAACCACACGGCGACCTGAGGGGGTACCATGCCTGCACGTCACATGAGTCTCGTCCTGGCCGGTGTCGTCCTGTTGGCCGCGATGTCCGCCTCGGCAGCGCCTCTGACCGTCTCTTTCCCTTTTGACGGCGAGGCCTCCCTGGGCGAGAGCGCCGGCCCGGACAAGTGGCAAGCCTATGCGGCGCAGGCATTCGCCGGGCCGGGCAAGCTCGGCGGCGGTCTGCGTCTGCCCGGCAGGGGCGGCAACGGGCTGTACCTGCCCAATCCGGTGGCGTTCTTTGGGGATACGGCCTCGGCCGGCACCATTGCCATGTGGGTCCGGCCCGGCTTCGAGCCCGAGGAGGGCTCCCAGCGGGTGCTCATCGACTTCATGCGAGACACCGGGAACACCCTGGTCGACGGGTACGAGACGGTGATCCTGGTCGACGGCACCGGGCTCAAGGCGCGGCCGGCCCTGCCCGTGACCCTAGAGGTCGCAGGCGCCCTCTCCCGCGACCGCTGGACCCATGTGGCCATGACCTGGGACTGCCAGACCGGCGCCGCGCTGTACGTGGACGGTGAGATGCGCGCCGAGGCCCGGAGGGCCTTCGAGCCTACTGCACTTCAGGTCGATTGGCCCGGTCGCGTGGGCTGCCACACGCCGGGCGGCGGGTTTCCCTTCGCGGGCGATATCGACGAGCTGCTCCTGTCCACCCGGCCGCTGACCGGGGCCGAGGTTGCCGGGGTTGCTTCCGCGGACGCCGTCGCGGCCCGGCCTCGGCTGGAGATCACCGGCGACTGGGTGCAGGAGGTCCAGGTGCGCAATGCCGGAGAGACCATGGCCCGTCTCCGGCCCTGCGTCTGGGAGGCCGCGGCCGACGTTCCCGAGCCTCGTTGGGGCTATCTGCCCCTCGCCTTCGGGGTCTCCTCGCCACTGGTCGAATACTGGGTGGGGGGAGCCATTCCGGGGCAACCGGCGGAGGAGGCCGTGGACCTCGCGCCGGGGCAGACGGCGACCATCGGTCTCGGGGGACCGGCGTCCCTGTGGTGGCGCCGCGTCGGCCTGCTGGACGATAGCTCCGGGGTCGAGCTGGCCGGCCACACCTTCACCGGCCTCCGGGTTGAGCTGGACCGCCTGTCGCCCCACGTCTACGAGGCCGGCGCTCCTACGCGCCTGGGCGCGACCATCACCAACGATACCGGTCGCGGTTTCGCCTGCGTCCTGGAGGCCGCCTTACAGAGCCCGGAGGGTGAGCCCGAGGGCGAGTGCTTCGTTCCACTGGGGCTGGGGGCCACCGACGCGGCGCAACTGGCCCTCAGCTTCCCGGCACTCGCCGCGGGGGCACACGTCCTGGACCTGGCGCTCGTTGCCGACGGCCAGAGCACGCCTCTGTGGCGCAGGCCCATCTACGCGGTGCCTCCCGGCGGTGTGGGTGAGATCTGTGACGTCGGAGCCGCCTACACCCGGGTGGCGGGGCTGGAGGAATGTCTGCGCGCCATGGGCGAGGACGGGGTGGCGGTTCTGCGCATGGGCGGCAAAGGCGGCGAGTACGCATCGGCGACACACAACATCGCCACAGTGGCGGCCCACGGGTTCAGAGTCTGGCGGACCCCTGCCGTCTCATACCGGGACGTGTGCGCCGCTCCCGAGCGCCGAGCGGAGCTGGCGCAGACGGCGGAGCATCTGGGCCGCTACCTCCGCGACAACCCGGCGGTGGTGATGCAGAGCATCGCCGGCGAGGGCCTCAGTGCCCCGCCGTGCTACTGCGCGGCGTGCGATGCCGCTTTCCGGGGGTATCTGCGGGAGAGGTTCGGCACGCTGCAGGCGCTCAACGAGGCCTGGGGGGCGCAGTACGCGGACTGGGACGAGGTCCAGCAGCTCGGAAGTGCGGCGGATATCGACGATGCCGCCGAGAAGCTGAAGATGATGAGGGTGGCCCTGGAGCTTCCGGAGGCCAATACCGCGCGCTGGAAGCAGCTCTTCGAACTGGACCGCGGCCGCGCCATCGAGTGGAAGCGCTGGCATGACGGTGTCCTGGTTGACTGGTACACCGACTTCTGCCGCGCCTTCCACTCCACCAACGGGGGCCAGACTCCGGCGGGTGAGCAGCCCTGCTGGGCCAACTTCAAGACCCACGTACTGTACGCCCTGGCTCAGGTCTCCGACGTGGGCGGGATCGACCTGTACCTTCCCGGAGAGGGCCCCACGACCCTGGGCTACGCGGCGGAGCTCTTCCTGAACTTCGACATGAACGTCTCGGCCTACCACCGACAGGGCAAGCCGGTGATGGTCCACGAGCTGTACGTGCAGGACAACTCGCCGGCGCTGCTGCCGGAGGCCCAGGGCTGGTGGCTGCTGGGCCGCGGCTACGGCCTGATGACATACTTCACCTACAACTACTACTACGAGGGCCAGCGGGCCGGCAAGCCGCTGGTATTCGGTCTGTTCGATGATGGGGATGCTCCCTACCCCGCCTATGAGTCCTTCCGGCGCTTCAGCGCGGACATCAAGCGGTTCGATCAGCGGCATGACTACGGTTCCCTCAGGCGCGAGGAGCCCGAGGTGGCGCTGTTTCTGGGTGATGACGTCTCACTGGCCAATGACCTGGAGACCGGCGGCGCCACCTGGGAAGCCGCCGGCGTCCACGGCCACAATGGGGCGTATTGGCTGACCGAGCGCAACGGGTACTGCGTGGAGTTCGTCAACGACGGGACCCTGGACACGCTGGACCACGAGACCGTGCTGATCGTGCCCTGGTGCCATGTGGTGCGCGAGACCTCCCTGCAGCGCCTGGGAGACTTCGCCCGGGCCGGGGGCACCCTTATCGTCGACGGTCCGCTGGGGCTGTACGACGACGGCTATCGCCCGTACGCGACCGTGCCGGCCGGAGCCCTTGGAGACGAGCTGGGACTGGGCTTCACGGCATACCACGACGAGGACAACCAGATCGCGGCCGGCGGAGGCACCATCGCGTCTCGCGGGGTGGCGGAGGGCATCGTCACCGGGGGGGCAGAGG
>CAZXDD010000780.1:0-3179 GCA_964639415.1 uncultured Armatimonadia bacterium | reverse complement strand
CCAACGACCAACGACCAACGACCAACGACCAACGACCAACGACCAACGACCAACGACCAACGGCCAACGGCCAACGACCAACGACCAACGACCAACGACCAACGACCAACGACTGCGCTGCCCTCAGAACCTCCGGAAGCTCTCCTTGACTTCGCCCACTTCCAGCAGGTCCTTCACCTTGCGATCCGCGACTGCGCCGGCGATGGTCCCCAGGGCGGCGTCCATCGCCTCGAGGGTCTGGTCGATGTCCGGCTCCTTGTGCATGTAGGTGATGAACAGCAGCCCTCCGCGACGCACGAGCACCCCGCGCCTGGCCGTCTCCTGCAGAAACAGGCTCCACACGTCGGCGTTCAGCGCCGCGTCCTCGTAGCCGAAGTCCGGCCGCGACATGGGCGCCAGGCCCGAGCAGGACAGAGGCACGCCGTGTTTCTCGCTCAGAGAGGCGATGCCGTCCACCAGCCGCTGTCCCATGGCCCACATGTGCTCGTGCACGGGTTGGGTGCGGTACTCTTGCAGGGCGGCGATGACGGCGGCCAGGGACAGGCACTCGCCGCCGTAGGTCACGCTGATGACAAGGTCGGCGGCGATCTGCATGACCTCGCGTCTGCCGCAGACGCAGCCGATCGGCATCCCGTTGGCGATGCCCTTGGCAAAGCACGCCAGGTCGGGGGTGACGCCGTAGTACTCTTGCGCCCCGCCGGGGGCCAGGCGGAAGCCGGTGACGATCTCGTCGAAGCACAGGAGCACCCCGAACTCGTCGCACAGCTCGCGCATGCCGCGAACTACGTCCTGCGGGGCGGCGGTTGCCGAGGCGACGTCCACGAACACAGCGGCGACGTGGTCCTTGTAGTTGGTGAGCAGACGGCGCAGGGCGGGCAGATCATCCCTGGGAAAGCCCTTGACCATCGCCCGCAGGCACTCGGGGATGCCGCGGCCGCCCGGGGGCTCGACCTGCGCCGACCATGTGTCGCCCCAGCCGCGATAGCCGGAGTTGAGGATGAGCTCCTTGCCGGTGTAGGCCCGGGCGATACGGGCCGCGGCGCTGGTCACCTCGCTGCCGCCCTTGAGGAACCGCACCATCTCGGCGCAGGGGACCATGTCACACACCGCCCGGGCGGCGTCGACCTCAAGCTCCGTCAGCAGACCGAAGATCATGCCCCGTCCGAGCTGCTCGCGGACGGCGTCGTCCACCGCGTCGTAGCAGTAGCCCAGGGAGATCGGGCCGAGGGCCAGGATGTAGTCGATGTACTCATTGCCGTCGACGTCCCACACGCGGCAGCCCTTGCCCCGCTCTACGTAGGCCGGGAACACGCCGGGGGCATAGCCCTGGGGGCGCTTGCTATTGGTCTGGGATCCGCCCGGGATCAGCTCCACCGCACGGGCGTACAGCTCCTCGGATCGCTGAAGGTTGAGCCTGTCTGCCATGGGATCGCTCACTCCGTTGTTGTACGGCCGTCGGTGGCCGTGTCGGTTTCGGGCGCAGCGGCGGAGCGTGCCCTGTACGGTTGTCCCGCGCAGGCGGTGCCGCGTCCTGCCGATGATAGCAGGCGGGGGACTGCAGGTCAAAAGCCGGGCGGCCAAGTCAACGACCTCAGCACGGAGAACGGCGGGGAACGGAAGCAGAGCCCGGAGAGAGGCAAAGGCCAAGGTGTCTTGGTACTCAGCCGTCCCTCCTCCCTCGCCGTTCCCCGTGGAACTCTGTGTGCTCGGTGTCTCCGTGGTCTGACGTTCACGGAGATCTCCCCCGGTCGGCTCTGCAGGCCCGGGAGAGACGAATGGCCAACGGTCGGTGACCGGCGACGGCTAGCCGTCTGCGGCCGGGCGGATCTCGATCTTGTCCACGGACAGATTGCGGTCCTGTGGCGGGCGGTACTCGTCATTGGTGTACAGCAGCGTCAGTTCGTGTTCGCCCTCGGTCAGCTCCACCTCCAGCGGGTAGGCCCGCCAGCCGGTGCCGGTGAGCTGTACGTCGGCGATGTGCCGGCCGTCGATCTGCATCGCCACGATGGGGTAGATGTCGTCCAGAGCCGTGCCGCGGGCGATGATGCGGAAGACGTAGAGGCCGGCCGCCTCGCAGCGAACACGGCCGCGGATCCAGCCGCCGGCGGCGAGGTTCGCCGCGCCCCCTGTGGTGGTGTAGTGCGGCATCTCCGGCTGCGGCTCCATGCTCTCGGCCTCCAGCACCGCGGCCGTCCCGGTGGAGAACTGCGCTCCCAGGCCGGTGAGCAGGCCGCACAGGTACCTGGAGGCCTTGCGGGCGCTGGTCTCGGTTCGGTCCCAGTTGATGTTGTCCACCACGATCCGTCCCGGGCCGCGCCGGAGGACCGCCACGGCCGGAGGTGAGCTGAGGTACGCTGCGTCCTGCGAAGCCTCGTCCTGCGCCACCATCACCCGGCGCACCCTCAGATTGCGGTCCTCCGTGGCGGTCTGATAGTCGTTGTTGATGCGGACCTGCACCGTGTGCTCCCCGGCGGCGAGAGTGCCGAACACGGTGTAGGTGTCGTACTCCCCGCGGCGGCAGTAGAAGTCGCCAAACCTCTTGCCGTCTACCGAGACCGTTCCACCCGGCCACACACCCTCGGCCGCCGTCCCTCCGGCCTCGACGCCGATGATGTACAGGCCGTCGGCCGGGGCCTCGAAGACGGCGCTCACCACATCGTTGCCGCTGGGCAGGATGACACCGTCTCCGGTGTCTCGCGCCCACTGGCCTGCGAGCGAGAACCGGTCGGTGCCGAACACCTCGGGAGTCTTGCCCGCCAGCGTACGGCCCAGGACGAAGTCCGCCATGTCCTGGTCCAGCGGCCTGGTGGCCCAGGAATGGGCCGCCTTCGCCTCGCCCAGCCAGTAGAGGTCCTCATTGGCGAAGTAGGAGGACAACTCGTGGGCTCCGGGGGCCCGGGTGGCCGGGCCCCTGTAGGGTAGCATTGTGATCTGCTCCCCCAGCAGGGCGTTGAGCTCTGCGGTCTCCTGGTCACTCACTCCGTGGAGCAGGATGGTGCCGCCGCGCTGCAGCAAAGCCTCCAGGCGGCCGGTATGGGGCGTCAGGCCCTGGAAGGGAGCGCAGGCCACGAGAAGATCGATCTCATCCCAGGGGGCGGCCCCGGGGGATGCGGTGATGTCGGTGGCGCTCAGGCCGATGGCATCCAGAAACTCGCGCGTCTTGGCCTGCGGGCAGTAGA
>CAZXDD010000779.1:0-3184 GCA_964639415.1 uncultured Armatimonadia bacterium | reverse complement strand
TACCGCGCCGCCGTTGGCCGGTGGGACGGCACCAACGGCAAGCGGCCGCCTCACCTCCCTTACTCCGCCAAACGGCCGGCGGAGACGGGAGGAGGGGGGAGAACGGCAGTACTTCGACCGTTCCCGACGCGGGAATGGCGAAATGCGGCCCCAGTGTGTTCATGCATAATGTGAGTGGAAAGCCCGCCCCACCAACGGCAGGCGCGCCGAGCCGTTGGCCGTTCCGCCGTCTCGCGCGACCAACCACGCGTCACGGCCGTTCCGCCGTTAACCGTTGCCCATCACGACAGAGACTATACCTGAGGTGTCAGATGAACCCGCGAGTTTGGCAGGACACGATGAGCCTCAAGACCTATCCGCTGGGTCCCGATGACCCCAACCCTGCCCTCCAAAGGCAGGGCGGCTACTGGACGATCTACCCCTACACCATGCGCGATGACGTGCTCGAGGGTCCCGGAGAGCCGCGAGAGTATGTCGCCTTGCATGTCGAGAATCAGTACCTGCACTGCATCGTCCTGCCCGAGCTCGGGGGCCACATGTACTCGCTCCTGGACAAAGTCACCGGGCGCGAGGTGTTCTACCGCAACAATGTGGTCAAGTACGGGCTGGTAGCCACGCGCGGGGCCTGGATCTCCGGAGGCATCGAGTTCAACTTCCCCACCGGGCACACCTATACCACCGTGGACCCGGTGAGCTGGGAGCTGGGCGGCGATGACGAGCAATCTTGGATCGCCGTGGGGAACGTCTGCCGGCTCAGCCGCATGGAGTGGTGGGTGCGGCTGTCGCTGGCCGAGGGCGAGCGCCGGCTGCGCGAGGAGATCTACCTGGAAAACCACATGCCGTACAAGCAGCGGCACTGGTTCTGGAACAACACCTCCGTCCCGGCCCGGGACGATCTGCGCCTGGTCTACCCCGCCCGCAAGGCCCGGGTCGCGGGCGGCATCGTGGATTACCCCATCACCGAGGGCCGCGACATCTCCCGCTATACGGCCCACGTGCATGCCGACGACATCTTCACCCTCGGGGTCACCGAGGACTTCTTCGGCTGCCACTACGATGATCTCGACTTCGGAATGGTCAACGCCTCGGATCATTGGGACGTCATGGGGCGCAAGTACTTCACCTGGGGCGTGGCCGGTGACGGCATGGCCTGGGTCGATCTGCTCACCGATGACGACGGCCAGTACGTGGAGATCCAGAGCGGGCGATTTGAGACCCAGGCGGTCTGGGAGTTCCTGCAGCCTCAGCAGCAGGCGGCCTGGGAGGAGCACTGGTTCCCCGTGGGCGGCATGGGCGGCTGGGTGTGGGCCAGCGATGAGGCCGCCCTGAACTTCGAGCTGCAAGAAGACGCCATCCGCCTGGGAGTGCAGCCGGTCGTCCAGAACGGTGAGTCGGCCGTGCTGAAGCTCTCGGCCCACGGCAAGACGGTCTGGAGCCACGAGCTGCTCATCGATGTGGCGAAGCCCTTCGTCACCGAGATCCCCATGCCTGAGGGCTGCGACACCGACACCGAGTATGTCCTGGCCCTGTACCCGGCCGACTGCGACGAGGCCCCACTGATCCTGTACGTGCATCCCCCCTACCACACGCGGAAGCCCAAGGTCGCCGAGACCGGGGAGAATGTGAGTCCGGCTCCGAAGCCCGAGGACGAGTGCGGCGCCGAGGAGCTCTGCGGCCGGGCCGATGCGGCGTGGCGGCAGTTGTCGCTGGGCGAGGCGCGGCGGCTGTATGGCAAAGCGCTTGAGGCCGATGAGGGCTTCTCCGCGGCACATCTGGGCCTGGGCATCCTGGACTATCAGGCGGCCCTGTACGAGAGCTGTGCGGAGCATCTTCAGGAGGCGGTGGACCGCAACCCGGGCAACGGCGAGGCCTGGTACTATCTGGGCCTGGTACGCCGGGATACAGGCGATCTGGAGGCCGCCGATCTGGCCTTCCGCGAGGCGCACCGGCGCCTCCCGGGCTTCCCGGCGATCGCCGCTCAGTGGTGTGGCGAGTGCCCGGCGGGCGATGGCGAGCCGGCCGAGGCGCAGGAGGCTCTCTCGCCACCGCCGCAGACCACCCCCTGGGGCCCCTACGGCCTGTGGCGCATGACCCGTGACCCCTCGTACTACTTCAGCGACACGTTGGACCGCTTCGCCCACTTTGCCCGAGGCGACGTGCAACTGTGGCTGGAGAGCGCCTTCGGCTGCGCGACGGCCGACGCCGTCAAGGTCCTCGAGCTGGCCTGCGATAACTGCCCCGGCGCCCGGACTTACCCCATCGTCCAGTACGCCCTGGGCCAGTGGTATGCCGAGCTGGGGATGGAGACCGAGGCGCAGGCCGCCCGGGCTAGGGCGAAGCAGTGCGCTCCGGACTTCTGCTTCCCGAGCCGGGTGGAGGAGCTGGAGATCCTGCAGCGCGCGGTGGAGCTGGACCCGACCGACTGGAAGGCCCGCTACTATCTGGGCAATGTGCTGGCCGGCCTGTGGCGCCGCGAGGAGGCCATGGCCGCCTGGCGGGAGGCGGAGAAGCTGGACGACGGCTTCGCCGTCCTGCAGCGCAATCTCGGCCTGGGCTGCGCGGCCTGGGAAGAAGACCCACAGCAGGCGGCCGTCCACTACCTCAAGGCCATCGAGCGCAACCCTGACGACTATCGCTACTACATGGACCTGTGCCGCCTGTACGCCGGGGATCTCGGGAAGAGCAAGCAAGAGCAGCTCGAGCTGCTCCGCTCGGCCCCCCGGGGGATCCAGGACAAGTGGCAGATTGCGGCGATGATCGCCGAGCTGCTCCAGGGCATCGGACAGTACGATGAGGCCCTGGCACTCCTGGCCGCCCACAAGTTCTTCCCGTGGGAAGGCGCTACTCACATGCGCACGGTCTATGCAAGCTGTCTGACCGCCAAGGGCGAGCAGGCGGCGGCCGCCGGCGACCACCAGGCGGCCCTGGCGGCCTTCGAGCAGGCCATGGAGTACCCCCGAAACCTCAGCGTCGGTCGGCTGCACTACTCCCAGGACGCCCGTGTCTATTGGCTGGCGGCGCTGCAGGCGGAGGAGCTGGGGCTGGAGGACAAGCGGCGACAGTATCTGGAGGAGGCGGCCGGGGAGCCCCACCGGCGCCCCTGCGAGGCGGACGCATACAAGACTTTGGCGCTGCGGGCCCTGGGCCGGGAGCCGGGCCGGGCGGCGGTGGCGGCCCGCGCCGC
>CAZXDD010000778.1:0-3186 GCA_964639415.1 uncultured Armatimonadia bacterium | reverse complement strand
GCACTCGCCAACGCTCTGCGGCCCGTATCATCGCCGGCCCACATCATCTCAGCGCTGAGCGGGCCAGGGTCGGCGCAGCGTAGTGGTGTCCCGACGCGGGTGGTGGCTCGCCTCAGGGCGGTCCCTCACCCGCCACGCCGGCCCTTTGGGCCGCCCTGTCGACCTCTCCCGGGCGCTCGCTGCGCTCGCTGGGAGAGGTGGGACCGACGACGCCGCCCACGGCCGACGGAGGCTCCCGATGGCGGTTGGGTGGGCTTCCCCCTCACTTTCCGCTCCAGCCCTCCGGGCTGTCTGGGTGACCTCTCCCGGGCGCTCGCTTTGCGCGCTGGGAGAGGTGGGACCGACGCCGCCACCCACGGCTGATGGCAGCTCCCGATGGACGTTGGGTGGGCTTCGCCCTCATCCGCCGCTCCAGCCCTCCGGGCTGTCTGGGTAACCTCTCCGCCAAGAGACCCAAAAGGTTTCCGAGAGGTGAACGCCAGCGCCCCACCCCCCCACCACAAGGAGACCCCACCCTGCCCCCCATCCGTACCGCACTCAGCCTCGCCGCCACCCTCCTCAGCCTCTCCCCCACTCTCGCCCGCGATCTCGTTACCAATGGCTCCTTCGAGGCCGGCCTGGGGGGCTTTGTGGCCCACGTAAACGCCACGCCGGACCGGCAGAACCCGCACGGTGGCAACTGGTGCGTCCGGGTCGAGGGCAAGGCAGGCCAGAACAACTTCGTCCAGCAAGACGTCGCGGTGGAGGCGGGGCGTAGCTACCGCCTGACGGTGTGGGTGCGTTGCGAGGGCGTCGACGAGGGCGCCGACGCGAAGGTCTACACCAACGTCTACTCCGGCGACAAGCTCCTGGGCTCCCTGGCTCCCCTGCCGCGCATCGGAGGCACCTCGGACTGGCAGCAGCAGAGCTGCGAGATCACCATGCCCGAGGAAGCCGACAAGTGCAGCCTCATCCTGCAGCTCAATGCCGCCACCGGCACGGTGTGGTTCGATGACCTGTCCTTCGTTCCCCTGCTGAGCCCCGAGGAGCAGGCGGCCGAGGCTGCCTGCGCCGAGGCTCAGGCAGCCATGGCCCGGCGGGCGACTGCTCGCAGCCAGGGCGCACCGGAGGTGCTCCCCGGGGTGCACTTCTCCGAGGACCCCGAAAGCGGCGAGCTGTTCTTCGCCTCCGGCCGCACGGCCATCACCCTCGGCCCCGGAGCCGAGGGCTTTCCCCTCCGCAGTCTCGTCGATTTGCCCACACAGACCGAGTTCATCGTTCCCGGCGGCGATGGGAAGCTGTTCCACGTCGAACTGCGCGCCGGGCAGCCCTACACCTACGCCGGTGGCTTCGCAGCTCCCGGTCCGGGCAGCCACCGCCTCGAGACCGCCGACGACGCGGCACGCCTGATCCTGGACTACGCGCCTCATCAGGACGCGAAGGCACAGGTGACCATCACCGCGGGGGCCGACGGCCTGCTCCGCTGGCGCATCGACGTGGAGGGGCGGGGCAGGGCGCTGTGGCTGGTGGACTTCCCCTGCGTCAACCGTCTCGGCGCCATGGGCGACCGCGACAGCGAGTACCTGGCGCTCCCCTCGGGGCAGGGGCGGCTGGAGCGCGACCCGCGGCGGAAGGCCCGCTACAGCGAGGGCTGGGCCGACTATCCCGGTGGCGGCAAGAGCATGCAGTTCGAGGCCTACTGCGCGCCCTCGCGGGGCTGCGGCCTGTACATCGCCACCGAGGACGGCGCCATGCGCCGCAAGTGCACGAGCTGCTTCGGCGCCGGCGACTGGATCTCACACTTCGTCCGCCACTACCCCGACGACATGGGCCTGTGCAGAGAGTACAAGCAACCTTTCGAGGTGGTCCTGAGCACCTTCGGTGGGGACTGGTACGACGCCTGCAGGCTATACCGCGAGTGGGCACTTGGGCAGCCCTGGTCGGCCGCAGGGCCGGTGGCGACGCGGGCCGACATACCCGACTGGATGCGGCGGCTCGGCGCCTGGTGCCAGGGCGACATGCCGGGCACGACCCGCGAGGACATGGAGCCTCAGGTGCAGCGGGTGGGCCGCTTCGCCGAAGAGGTCGAGGCTCCGGTGGCCTTCCACGCTTACATCTGGCAGACCGTGGGCCGCCATGACGCGGACTACCCGATTCTGGACCCCAAGCCGGGCTTCGCGCAGGCCGTCTCCGACATGCAGGCCAGGGGGGTGCGCGTGATCCCGTACATCAACGTGTACTCCGCCGATGCGGCCGGGCCGGCGTGGCACGACCTGAACCTGACCGACCTGCAGCTTCGCCCCGCCCTGGGCCGCTCGTATGGCGACATGACCGGCCTGGTGTCCATGTGCGTGGCCACGAGCCGCTGGCAGGAGATCATCCGGGGGGAGTGCGACAGGCTCATGGGCCTGCTGCCGGTGGATGGCCTGTACCTGGATCAGCTCACCGGAACGGCGTGGATCTGCTTCGACCCCGAGCACGGTCATCCCATGGGTGGCGGCTCACACTTCGCCGACGGCATGCGTCGGGTGGCGGCGGACGCGATGGCCGCGGTCAAGTCCAGGCGCCCCGAGGGCATCACCTTCGGCGAGAACTGCTGCGAGGCGTACAACGACAAGACCTCGGCGCTGCTGACCTGGGCGGAGATGGACGTGGACACTCGGCTACCCATGTTCCCGGCGGTGTACTCGGACTACATGATCCGACTGGGCTGCTTCATCGGCCGCCCGGACACCTGGGGCGACGGGCAGGGGTATACCTCCAAGCTCGGGCTGTCCTTCACCTGGGGCGATCAGCTCGGCTGGGTCATGTTCGGCATCCTCAGCAACTTCGAGGAGCCGCAGATGGCGCCGCTACGGGCCTACCTGCGGGACCTTGCCAAGACCCGCGTAGCGGCCCTTCAGTACCTTTGCTACGGCCAGATGCTGCGCCCGCCGGTCCCGGACGTGCCACAGGTCCCGGTGGCCTGGGACTGGTTCTCGACGCCCCACACCGGACAACTCCCGGCGGTGCTGTGCGCCGCGTGGAAGGCTCCGGACGGGCAGGTGGCTATCGCGCTATGCAACTGGACTGGAGAGGACCGAGAGGTGGCGGTGCCGCTGGACCCGACCTGGCAGAGCAACGGGGAGCCCCCCCGGGTCTGCAGGGCAGGGGAATGGACAGATCGGAAGAGCGTCGTGTAGGGAAAGAGTGTAGGATAGGGTGTAG
>CAZXDD010000777.1:0-3193 GCA_964639415.1 uncultured Armatimonadia bacterium | reverse complement strand
GGACCGAGAGGGAAGTGGCAGCCCCCCAGCTCGGAGGCGGCCATGAAGCCGTCGGTGTAGGCCGTGGCCGCGGTGAGGAAGGCGACGCAGAGCAGGCCGATGAGCAGGGCGCGGGGCGTCAGGGGCTGTCCGGCGGGATGGCGATCCTCGAGCCCGGCGCGGTGCGGCGGATGATCCGTGGCCAAGAGCGTCTCCTCCGGGGGGGATCTAGTGCGTCTCGGGAGCCAGAGCGGTGGTGAGGAGGGTAGGTTCGCCGCGGGGGCGCCGCGACCTCCGGGCCGGATGGCCGGACGGTCCCTGTCCGGTGGTCCGGCGGCCGACAGGGGTTGGCCCGCAGCGGCCGGTGCCCGGTACCCTTCGTGGCGGGGCGGGCGGTCGCGGCGGCTCGGACGCGGAGGAGCCGGCGGCGGAGGTTCCTCGAGGCCCGCCGGGTGATCGCATCCCGTGGGTCGGGGGCCTTGCGGCACCTCAGGGGACCAGCGGATCGGCGGCGGCCCCGTTCCGGGCCCGGCGCTGGTCCCGGGCCTCCACGCTCGCCTCCTGGGCCATCCAGGCCGCCATCGGAGCCAGGCGGCCGGCCGGCTCGTTGCCGGTCCTGCCCGCCCTGAGCAGGTACCCGAACAGCAGGACGCTCTCCGCCGCCGCGACCGCGAACTTCGGCGCATGCGGAATCTGCGGCACGGGGGAGAAGAAGGCCTCCACGATCCCGGCATACAGCAGCATCAGTCCCACACCCATCAGGAGCTTCACCGCCTGCCGTCCGGCCAGCCGGAGCGCCTCCTTGCGGTACAGCCGCCCGGGGAACAATAGCGAGTAGCCCAACATCAGGCCGGCCCCGCCGGCGATGAAGATCGCGGTCAGCTCCACCACTCCGTGGGGCGCCACGAAGGCCCAGAAGTCCGTGGCCACCCCGGCCTTTGCCACCGCATGGCCGATAAACCCCAGCAAGAGGCCGTTTTGGAACAGTACGACGATCGTGCCCAGGCCCGCCGTGACCCCCAGCCCCAGCGCCAGCCCGGATACTCTCAGATTGTTGGTGATGATCAGCGTGGAGGCCATGGGTCGCTGCTCGTCGGGCAGCCAGTTGCGCACTCCCGGTTGCGAGTGGCGCTCCGCAATGGCCTCCGCCTCGGAGATCCAGGCCGGACCCAACGCCGCCTCGACCGTCTGCTCATCGGTGGCGGCCACCACCAAGCCCACTCCCGCCCCCACCAGCGTGGCGACGAAGGCCGCGGCGACGAAGACCCAGTTGGTGCGCAGGGCGTGAGGGAAGTCCTCGAGCAGGAACTGGACGAAAGAGCGTCCGGGCCTGCGTGAGGTCTTGTAGAGCTGGGCATAGGCACGGCCCACCAAGGCATTGAGTTTGCGGCGCCGGGCCTCGCCAACCGGCCGGGTCTGGCTGAAGGCCAGCCCGGCCGCGGCCCGCCGGTACTCCCCGCCCAGCCCCACCCTATTTCCTGACCCGCCCCCCCCCCCCCCCCCGCCGCGCGCCCCCCCCCCCCCCCCCCCCCCGCGGCCCGCCGGTACTCCCCGCCCAGCTCGAGAATCTCCTCCCCGCTCAGAGACCGCAGGCCTCGTCTCTCGGCAGCGGCCAACAGGGCCTCCAGCCGGCTCCAGCGTCGGTCATCGCGGTCATCGGCCACAGCTCTCACACCCTCCCCCGTCGGCGCGTCTGCCCACGGGTCTCTACGCGTCGCTGCGTCGCTCGTACTCACGGGTCAGCAGTACCAGAAACGAGTGGAACCTGCCGCCAACCTGCTCTGCCGGAACACCCAGTTTCCCCAGCAGGGGCACGGCGATCTGCCGGGACATGTGCATCGCCGTCTGGTGCTCCAGTTCCGGCGCCCGCTGCAGGTACGCGTACACCACCGCCCATTCGTCGGCGGACAACACCGATAGCGGCAGGAGTGTCATGTCGACGCCCACCGGGGAGAGCTGCACGGTTGCAGACAGCTCCGGCGAGTGGACTTCCACGCTCTCGGGGGCCTCACGGATCACCACCGTGCCGGCCACCATGTCGCCCAGGCGCTTGCCCTCGGAGTTGACCATGGCGGCGATCACGCCCACCCCATAGAGCGCCGGCAGCCAGTCCACCATGCGCAGGACGTTGCGCAAGAGAGCCGCCCGGAAATCCAGGGGCAGTCCCTGCTCCCGGATCGCGCGGATCTTCAGAGACCTCTTCCCCGGCGTCTGCCCGTTCCAGACCGTCTCGAAGTAGATCAGGTACCCGCCGTTGAGTACCACCACCGCCGCAATCAGCACCGCGATCAGCCACGGAGCCATCTGGCTGGGGGCAAACACATCGGGCATCACAGACCCGACGCCCAGCGCGATCAACGCGGTCGCGGCCGTACGGATGAAGCTGTCGATGAACAGGGCCAGGAACCGCGACCCCGGCCCGGCCAGCTCGTAGACCACAGGAACGTTCTCGGGCGTCGTGACCTCAATGGACCGCATGGCGCCGCAGTGCTCCCGGACAGGCGATAGGTACAGGGGCCGGCAGGAATTCGCCGGCTAAGCACGCACGTCCTTCTTGTCGACTGCGGGCGGCCGGGGGCTAGATGGGCCAACGGCCCCGGCGGGTGATGGGTGGCGCGTGGCGGCGAACGGCCGGGCTGCGGCCCAGGGACCTACCGCCTCAAGAGGGCACTCCCATGTGAAGCTGGGCTTTCCGGCCGGACCTCTGGAGCCCGGGAAACCATGGCGCCGATCTGCCCGCAATGGCCGAGCCAGGCGGGACGTCAATCAGGGCGCCGTGATGTAGATGGGCTCGGTTCCCACGCTCAGAGACAGCTTTCCTGTCTGCGGGAGGGCGCAGAGGCCCGCGCCGTACATGTTCCGGGGCATCACCGTCTGCTCGCCCACATCCAGGACCAGCTCGGATTCCCGCAGGGCGTGCCAGGCTACCCACAACGGCCGGGCGCCCTCGAAACGGTAGACCCTGGTGCCGTCGGCGCCGTAGGACCAATCGGCCACTTTGCGGTCGCCGATGGTGGATGTCATGTAGGCGTAGGCGGAAAACGAGGGCTTCGGCGAACCGTCGACACGGAGCAGGCCCATGTTGCGGGCGTGGTCGGAGGGCTCCGTGATATCGTTGAAGGCCAGGTAGGTCACGAAGCTCAGGCGGTGGGCCAGTGCCTGAATGTGGACCTTGACCACATGCTGCGCCTGCACGTCTTCAGGCACGAACATC
>CAZXDD010000776.1:0-3202 GCA_964639415.1 uncultured Armatimonadia bacterium | reverse complement strand
AGCTGCGCACCGCGGGGATCTCCGTGTACGACCTGGCCCTGCGGGTGACGTATCCAAAGGAGTAGGCCGCGGGCTTCGCTGCTTCTCGGGTTCCGACAGCCCCGTCTGTCGGACAGCATGCTGACTGGAGACGCCCTATGGCAATCAGAGCCGCCGTGATCCCTGCGCCCAACCGTCCCGTGGAGGTGCGCAGCTACCCGCTGCCGGAGCTTGAGCCCGGTGCGGCGCTGCTGCGCACCTGGTACTCCGAGGTCTGCGGCACGGACTGCCATCTCCTATGCGGACAGCTTCCGGCCGCGCCTTACCCGCTGATCCCCGGGCACATCAATGTGGGCGTGCTGGAGCGGCTCAACGGGCCTGTGACCGACGCCTTCGGCGCGCCTCTTGCCGAGGGTGATGTGGTCACCTTCCTGGACGTGCACGAGACGTGCAACAATTGCTGGTATTGCCTGGTGGCCAAGGCCACCACGCGCTGCCCCCATCGGAAGGTCTACGGCATCACCTACGGCGCCGAGGAGGGACTGTTGGGGGGCTGGAGCGAGGTGGTGTATCTCAAGCCGGGTGTGAAGATCATGAAGCTGCCGGCGGGGCTCTCACCGGAGACGGCCATCGCCGGGGGCTGCGCCCTGCCCACGGCGTTCCACGGTGTGGAGCGCGGCGGCGTCGGCCTCGGTGATGTCGTGGTGGTGCAGGGCTCCGGGCCGGTGGGCCTCATGGCCTGCGCCCTCTCGCGGCTCTCCGGGGCGCAGCGGGTGATCGTCATCGGAGCGCCGAGGCTGCGGCTGGACATGGCCCTGCGCTTCGGAGCGGACGAGGTCATTGACCTTGAGGACACCGACGAAGCAGCCAGGCGCGAGGCGGTGCTCGCGGCCACCGGGGGGCGTGGAGCCGATGTCACCATCGAGGCCACGGGTAACCCCGCCGCGGTCCCCGAGGGCATGCGGCTCACCCGGGACGCCGGGGCCTACGTGGTCCTGGGGCAGTACACCGACGCCGGCGAGGTGGCCTTCAACCCCCACCGGGATCTGAACCGCAAGCACCTGGACATCCGGGCCACATGGGGCATTGACTTCTCGCACATGTACAAGTCGCTGCACGCCATGGCCAGGTTTGTCGACGCATTCCCGTGGGGCGACCTGGTCAGCCGTACCTACGAGCTGAGCCAGGCCAACGAGGCGCTGGCCGATGTGGAGGCGGGGCGAGTGGTCAAGGCGGTCATCTGCCCCAATGGAGTGCCCGATGGAGGGACGGTAACCCGGCCTCAGAGCCTTCGGTAGGCTGCGACGGCCCCACGCCCACGAATGGGGCGGGGGCACCCGTGGCCCGCCATGGGACGGTCTGCAACGTGCGCCGCCCAGGGCCGCGGTTGCGGTACCGGGCGTCTCGGCCGCTCTTCCTCCTCCGGCCGAGGGAAGGATGTCGTTTGCGCAGGGCGAAGGACACACAGTTGCCGGCGGAGCCTGTGCGTCCCAGAGCGACCCCGGACCCTCCGGGGATCGGTCTGCGAGTGCCCGCGGCGGTGCCACGCTTCTGGTCGCGGCCGATTGTGTGGTCGGCGGCTGTGGCCGCCAAAGCGGCCAAAGCCCGGTGCACAACAACCACTACGTGAACGACCGGGACATCGGCGGGGCCGGCTTCGCCTTCCTCGATGGCCACGTGAAGTGGACGAAGGTCACGGTACCCGGCCCCGCCAATGGCTACCGGCCCAGCGATCCCCCGATCGCCATGTTCTACGGCCAATAGGGCCGAGCGAGGCATGCCGGCCCGGACGACAACGAAAGCGGTGAAGCGTGATGAAGAGCGTATGGACTATGCCGGTGGTTCTCTCGTCGGTGGCGGCGTGTCTCCTGGCCTGCGGCGTCGCCGCATGGGCGCAGACGCCGCCGGGGCCGTGCTGCCCTCGGACCCAGGGGCCCGGCCCCTTCGCAGGCGATGCCTCTCAGCCGTACATGGGCCCGAAGTACTTGTGCTCCGGCGCCACGAAGCTTGCGGTGGTCTACGACCGCTTCTTCGCCGACACGCAGGGCGTCAACGCGGCCGGTACGCTCCTGGTACCGGTGCGCACGTTCACCATCACCGGCGCCGAGATCGAGACGCCCGACCGCCGCACGGTGATTGTCACCATGCCGTCGCGCTCCGTCAGGCTCACACTGGGCAGCCATGATGTGACCGTCACTGTGGGCGACCAGTCCGTCTCGATGGTCTTCGCGATGTGTCCGCGGTTGCGCAATGGGGTCACCTTCGTTCCCGCCCGGGCCATGGCCGGTGCACTGGGGCTGTCTGTGGACTGGGAACCGGGGACGCTGACTCTGTCTCCGGGCGCGGTCGCCACTGAGGCCCAGACCGCCGCGGCCGACGTCCGGTGCCCTGTGGACGAGCTCGGCGATGCACTGGGCATCGCCGCCGTCCCCGGGCAGGTTGAGACGCCCTTTGGGCTCGGAGTGGGCGTGGTCTCGGTGGTGCCCGACGGCCGCGCCGACACGTTGGGCCTACAGCCCAAGGACGTGATCCTGGCCTGCGACGGTAACCGCGTGACCTGCCCCAAGGACCTCCATGCCATCATGGCCGCCAAGCGCGCGGCCGGCTCGGCGCCCTGCACCCTCACGGTCTCACGCGACGGCAGCAAACTCGACCTCAAGTGCGCGGCACAGCAGTGAGATAACCCACAGCACCGGATGGCTTTGGCGGTCGGGCTCCGTTACGGGGCCCGACCGTCGCGTTTGAGGCCACGGCTCGCCGAGAGCCCCTGCACCAACGCGCTCCCCTCCCCGCCGGGCGAAGGCGCCCGGCGGCGGCCGCGCGCGCTCATACCATCAGTCCGGCTCCTGGCTACGAGGCCTGCCGGAGGAGCCACAGGCACCGAGGGCGAACAGTCTTCAGTGCCGATCTGACAGCCGCTCTTCCGCAGACGCCCGGAGGTTGACCATGGCAAAGCACGTCCTTTGGCCCGCCATACTCCTTCTGTATGCCGGCACGGCCGGCGCCCAGCTCAAGCTCATCCCCCCGCCGCAGCAGGTGACCGAGGCCGAGCAACGCCTGGAGCTGGCAGATGGCCTCCACTGTGTGCTGGCGGCGCCCGAGCGCGCGGACGATCTGTTCGCCGCTGAGCAGTTGGCTCAGGAGATGGAGCTGGCCGGCCTGACGATGGCCGCGGAGGGCCGACCGGTGCGTATCGGCAGTCTGTCGGATGCGGAGAGCGCCC
>CAZXDD010000775.1:0-3207 GCA_964639415.1 uncultured Armatimonadia bacterium | reverse complement strand
ATGCGCCGCGAGCTGCTGCGCTGCTCCGAGGGCGGCATGCGCGTGCCCGAACTGGCGAGGCTGAACTCCGCGCTGGGAGAGCTGCTGGCCCAGGCTGCCTCCGCGGTGATGGCCCAGGCCGGTCTGCAGGCGACAGACGTGCTGGCCGTCGGGAGTCACGGGCACACCGTGGCCCACCTGCCCCCCCGCGCGGAGAGCGCAGGCGCCGCCGCCACGCTGCAGATCGGCGAGGCCGCAGTGATCGCCGAGCGGCTGGGGGTGCCGGTGGTGTGCGACTTCCGGGTCCGTGATGTGGCCGCCGGGGGGCAGGGCGCGCCCTTGGTCCCGCACTTCGACCACACCTTCTTGCACTCGGCGACGGTGAACCGCGCGGTCCTCAACATCGGGGGCATCGCCAATGTGACCGTGCTCCCCGCCGGAGCGGGTGAGGAAGAGCTGCGGGCCTTCGACATCGGCCCGGGGAACATGCCGCTGGATGCAGCCGTGGCGCTGCTGGTGCCGGGGAGCCCGGGATACGACGAAGACGGGAAGCTGGCGGCCGCAGGGAAGGCGGACGAGGGGCTCGTGGCGTGGGTCCTCTCGCACCCGTTCTTCTCACAGCCCGTGCCCCGCTCCTGCGGGCGCGAGGAGTTCGGCGAACCCTTTGTGAGGCAGGCGCTGAGGCAGTCTGCAGGGCTGTCGGCCGCCGACATCCTGGCCTCTTTGACGGTCGCCTGCGGACGAGCCATCGGGGAGACCATCGCCGGCCTCCAGGGCACCGACGGCTGCCCGTGGGAGATCATCGCCTCCGGCGGCGGGGTGCACAACCTCACGTTGATGGCGACCATCGCGGAGACGACGCGCATGCCGCTGCGACGCAGCGACGACTTCGGGATCCCGTCAGATGCCAAGGAGGCCATGGCCTTCGCCTTCCTGGCCCTGGAGTGCCTGCAGGGGCGCCCTGGGAACGTGCCCGCCGCCACCGGCGCCGCCGGGCCGAGGGTGCTCGGCAAGATCGTGCCGGGGTGAGGTGATGGTGGCGGCCCCTCACCCGCCATGCCGGCCCCTCGGGCCGCTCTGTCGACCTGTCCCAGTAGGCGGCTCTGCGAGCCGCCGGGAGAGGTGGTACGGCCACCGCCCAGCCCTCTCACCTCACCCTCGCATTCCCCCACGCCGCATGATCCGAGTTGATCCCATCGCCCGCGTCCGTGGTCGCCAGCCGCAGGGCCTCGGCGCCCGTGATGTCCACATCAACCGCCACCGGCACGCCCTCCTGCCCACTTCGGATCACCGGGCTCTCGTACACCCGCTCCCAAGTGCCCCGACGCAGCAGCTCGACGATGAACACCACCGACCCCTCCTTGCCCGCGGAATCTTCGATGCCCACCTGTGCTGAGAACCGAGTGGCCCCGGCAAGGCCGGTCTTGAGCGGATATGTCACGAAGGAGCGCCCGCCCTCGGCCGCGGCCTTCGTGTGGGTGGTCAGGCCTTTGGCGAAGGCCACTTCGCCGATGACCAGGGGGCCGCCGGTGTAGTTGCAGTCCTTCTTCAGCCCGCCGTGGATGAGACTGTCGCCTGGCTGCAGATCGCTGAGATGGATGCCGCCGTCGGGCCCCGGGCGGGCGGCGGTGAAGGTCTCCTGCACCGTGGCGGAGCACCCCTCCTCCCCCTGTCCGGGCATGAAGGCAGCGGCCCTGACGACGGTGGTCTCGGTGAGCTTGACCTCTCCGGTGTAGAGGCGCGACTGCACCGTCGGCTCGGAGCCGTCGAGTGTGTATCGAATCTCGGCCCCCCCGGTGCGCGAGCCGATGCTCACCTCGACCTCGCCCAGGAAGCCCGTCCCCGCCGGCTCGATCCACGGCTCGGAGGCCGGGAGGCTTTGGCGGTACTCATCGCGGTGCAGGCCGATCTGGTCGAAGGGGATGGGCTCGAACCCGGGCACATGCCGATAGGCGGCGGCGTCCGGCTTGAGCGAGAAGTCCAGGTGTGCGGCGTTGACCAGGCCGGGGTCGTCCGTGGTCTCCCAATTGCCCTCGAATATCCCCTGCGCGCGGGCTTCATTGGCCAGGTGCATGGGTCCGCAGCCATAGATCACGTTGTTGCGCACCACATTGCGCTTCGGAGCCCCGGGCTCGTCATCCATCACATCCGCAAGCCGCGGGTAACGCGTGCGCCAGGGCTCCTCCAGATATGGCACCCCCGCCATACGCGTCTTGATGGTGTCGTAGTTCTCTTCATTGTCGGCCACCATGGAGATGCCGCGGTTGTCGATGTGCAATGGGATCGTGCAGTCGACGATGAGGTTGTTCTCGGCCACATTGTCCCGGCCGCCGCCGATGAGGAAGGCCCGGTACACCCGGTAGATCACATTGCCAAAGCACGTTGTGCCCGGAGCGGTGTCGTCCAGGTAGATGGCCTGGTTGCCCACGGCCGGGCCGCCGCCGATGTGGTGGAAGAAGTTGTGCCTGATGACATTGCCCTGCACCGTCCAGTCGCGGCCGGTGTAGATGGCCCCGGCGTCATCGCTCTCCAGGCACACGTGGTGGACCTCATTGAGCTCCACGAGGTGATCGTTGCCGCTGAAGTCCATGGCATGGTGGGGGGCGTGATGCATGAGGTTGTGGGCGGCCCGACAGCCGACGCCGCCGAGGTAGATGGCGTCGCGGTGGGTGCGGAACAGCCGGCCCCAGTGGTGGAGGTGGTTGTTGGTGGCGTAGTTGCCACAGGGGGTGAGCGTCGCCCGGTCGCCGCCGCTCAGCGAGATCCCCGCGCCGCCGAGGTCCTGAAGATCGCAGCCGGTGATGCCGTTATCCGTGCCGCCGTCGATCCTCACCGCGTCGGTGGCCAGATTGCGGATGGTACAGCCGGCGATCAGGTTACCCTTTCCCCCCCGGATGGTGGCCGCGAGGCCCCGGGAGCACTCCAACGTCAGGTCGCGCAGCACCACATGGGAGCAGTCCTGCAGGCTCACCAGCGGCGTCTCCAGCAGGGAGAGGCCGATCTCCTTGCCCGCCGGGTCCTCCGGCGGCCACAGGTAGAGCATGCCGCTCTTGCGATCGAGGTAGAACTCCCCGGGGGCGTCCAGCTCCTCCAGCAGGTTGAGGGCGAAGAACTCGCCTCCCGAAGGCCCGCCCACTCCGTAGACGTGCGGAGCGGCGAAGGTGATGGACTTGTCCTGCGGGTCGATGGCGGCGACCTTGATGCACTCATTGAACCACTTGAAGCACC
>CAZXDD010000774.1:0-3220 GCA_964639415.1 uncultured Armatimonadia bacterium | reverse complement strand
TAATGAGCGGTGACTGGAGTTCAGACGTGTGCTCTTCCGATCTGGACAAGGTGGCCGCCGTTGCCGCCGAGCAGGGCACGGACCTGGGCCTTTGCACTCGCAATCTGGGCGGCTATGGGCTGGCGGTGCTGGAGAGCGGAGAGGGAGACCACCGGCGCGGTGTGTCCATGTACTACGGGCACGCCGGTGGCGGCCACGGCCACCGGGACAGGCTCAACATCGAGATGTTCGCCCTGGGGATGCCGATGCTCCCGGACATGGGCTATCCGGCACACTGGCTGTCCAAGAACACCTACTGGACCAGCAACACCATCAGCCACTATGCCGTGCTGGTGGACCAGGCCGGGCAGAAGACCACCTTCCCGGGGCATCTGAACACGTTGGCGGCAAGCCCCTTCGTGCAGCTCATGGACGCCTCGGCCGATGAGGTGGCCTATCCGGGCATCACCTCGCTGTACCGGCGCACCACGGCACTGGTGGATATCTCCGCCGAGGCGAGTTACCTCCTGGACATCTACCGCGTGGAGGGCGGGCGGCAGCATGACTGGAGCTTCCACGGTCCACCGCTGCCGCAGTTCTCCGTGGCCGGCGGTGAGCCGGGACCGGTACAGCAGACCGGCACGCTCGCGGGAGAGGACGTAGCCTTCGGGCAGGTGCCTCCCGAGCGGGTGAGCGGCGCCGGGGCGGCGCTGCGACTGCCCGCCGGCGAGGGCGTCATCGCCGACGAGCGCCCATACGCCGACCGCTCCAACGAGGGCTGGGCGGCATACTCCGGGGGCGCGGTGCTGACCCGCAAGGTCGGGGCCAGGATGACGCTGAAGACGCCTGAGGTGGGGCCGGGCAAGGTCAAGCTCTTCCTGCAGGTCCATGACTACAAGGCCGGAGCCAACGCGGTGGAGGCCACCTTGGGCGACGTGTCCCATACCCTGCGCTGGGAGCCGGAGGTAGACGGCAAGCGCTGGATCTCCCAGGTGTATGACCTACCCCGGCCGGCGCACACCGTGACGATCGTCGCCACCGAGTACGGCCAAAGCTACGTGCTGCTCAACGCCGCTGCGATCGGCAGCGACCCGGAAGCCGAGGCACCGCTGGTCGTCAACGCGGCGGACAGCGGCTTCCAGTACCTGTTCAATGTGCGGCGGATGCGGCCACCGGGCCCGTGGTCGGCCACCTGGAACGACCCGGAGCGCGATCTGGCCCTGACCATGAGCATGCCCGCCGGCTGTGCCGAGCAGGTCATCCTCGTCGACGCCGAACCGGAGCTCAAACCCGGCCATCCGGACACACTCCAGTACATATTGGCCCGCAACGGAGACATGGGCAAGGCCGCCACGCCCGACGGCGGTCTGGCCTCCAGCTTCGTGTCCGTCTCCGAGCCCCACCGCGGAACGGCGAAGATCACCTCCGTGGAGCGCCTGCAGAGCACAACGCCCCAGCCCTGGGCAGAGGGGCTGTGCGTCCGTCGTGGCGAGCAAGTTGACCTGATTCACAGCTCCCTGGAGCCCGAGACGCCCTGCCGGTGGGAATGGGAGGGCCACAGCCTCACGGTCACGGCGGAATTCGCCCTGGTGACCTTGGACAAGGAGGGCATCAGCCGGGCCTTCATGGCCAACGGCACCGCGCTGTCCTGTGACGGCCTGCAGTTGCATGCGGCCCCCTCGCCGGCGGCGGAGGTTCTCTCGGTAGACCATGGGAGCAACACGGTCACGGTGGCCGGTGCACTGCCCACGGAGGCTCTCGTCGGCCGCGTGGCGATAGTGGGCAATGAGCTGCACCAGACCAGCTACACGGTTCAGAGCGCCGAGATGGGAGACGGCGAGACGACGCTGTGCTTCGGAGACACCCTGTTTGTCGTGGGCATGGGAGAGGTGACACAGATCGATGCCGCGGCGGGCACCGTGGCCACCGACACTCAGCTCACCGGCTACGGACGGGTGGACGGCGGCAGGCATCGGGGACGGTGGCTGTACACTGAGGACCGGTCCAGAGGCTACTTCATCGAGGCTTTCGAGGGCGGCAAGTTCCGGCTGGAGACCAATGACGAGGACCTCGGTGCCGCCTTCGCCGACGCCAATGGCGACGGACGGGCGCTGTTTTGGATCAGCGACATCGGCCCCGGCGACCATCTGCGATTGCCTTCGGTGACCGGCATTCAGCGCCGGCAGCCGGGCACGTACGATGTGCAGATGATGACGGAGGTCAAGCTGGAGGTGGATGCGGGGTAGGCGTGCGGCTGCCGGGAGCGCAGGCGTCGTGCCCCGCCGGCCGCTGGTCGTTGGCCGCTGCCGTGCGCCGTATGGAGAGGCCGAGTGTGCAGCCGTTCCGCACACCCGGCCCAGCCGTTGGCCGAGCACCATCCAGGCCGTAGGTACAGACTGCTGAGATCCACCGTGCCCGATCAGGGGCTTGCGTACTGGCGAGGGCTGGGTGGCCGACCGTGCGGTATTGGAAGACCGCGGGCACGGAGGTCTTCGGTCGGGGTTGTGGACACCGACGACAGATAAGAGGCCGACCGTGCGGTCTTGGAAGACGCGGGCACAGAGGGTTACGGGCAGGGCCCTGGGTTCTGGCGAGGGGTGAGAGGCTGACCGTGCAGAGCGATCTATGCCACCGGCCAACGTCGCCTCAACCCCCCGCCCTGCGGGCTTCCCCCCTCTCGGCGTCTCTTCGAGCCGCTTGTACTCCGCGATACGGCCGCGGAGACGGGAGGAGGGGGGAGAACGACAGACGGCCGGACAGACCGCGGGCAACAGTGAGGCACGCAATGACCTCGTCTGTGGAGGGATTGCCATGCTATCGGCTCTACCGGTGATTCTGCTCTCTTCGGTGGCCTGCTGCTTCGGACAGGATGCAGGACCTGTCGCGCTTTACCGGTTCTCCGCAGGCGGCCCGGCTCTGACCGCCGACAGCAGCGGCAACGGCCACGACGGCACCATCGTGGGTGGAGCGAGCTTCGCCTCGGGAGACTTCGGGGGCGCCCTGCAGCTCAATGGCAGGGATTCGTACATCGACTGTGACTCCGCGGAGGGTCTCGACATCGGCTCGCGCGGCACCGTCTGCGTGTGGTGCCGCCCGGAGACGCTCCAGGGCGGGCTGGTGAACTGGAGCACCGGGGGCAACTGGGGTGACGAGCGTCTGGTGCTGGCCATCAATACCTGGGCCGGGGCCAAGCAGATGCTGGGCTGCATCGCCAACGGCCGCACCGCCCAGCAACTGCATC
>CAZXDD010000773.1:0-3241 GCA_964639415.1 uncultured Armatimonadia bacterium | reverse complement strand
CATGTGACAGAAGAGACGAGGCCGGCGCTCTATTCGGCGCTCTACTGGTATCACTGGCAGCTCGCCGGCACAGATGTGAGCGGGGTCACCAGGCGCTGTCCCTTCATCGAAGCAGGGAGCACGGCGGTCAGTTGGGACGGTAACGTATGCCCGTGCCTGGCGCTCGTGCACAGTCATACCGAGTTCTTCACCGACCAAGAGCGACAGATAACCAGGCACATCGTCGGAAACCTGCGCGAACGCGATCTCCTGAACATCTGGTCGGGCCCCGACTACGTCGCGTTCCGCCGGCGGGTCCAAGATTTCGACTTCCCGCCCTGCGTGGCCTGTGGAGGGTGCAACCTCTCCGAGACCAACGAGGACGATTGCGAGGACTACCTCGCCCCGCGCTGTGGAGCCTGCCTCTGGGCCCATGGGCTGATCCGCTGTCCGTGAGCGGGCCGGCCGGGTGCCATCCTGATCTCGCGCCGGCCTGTAGCGGCGAGTCGCGCCGGCCGGGCGCTGTGCCTGCGCCGACCCGGGCCGGCCGGACACCGGCACCGGGGATAGGCGCACTGAGCGGCGCGGCGCGCGGCGCCTACACCCAGTCCTCCGCTCCGCTCATCAGGTAGTCGTGCATGTCGTCGGCCGCCTGCCGCGCGGCGCCCATGGCCAGGATGACCGTCGCCGAGCCGGTGACGATGTCGCCCCCGGCCCACACCCCAGGGATGCTGGTGCGGCCGGACGGGGTGAACGTCCGTATGTAGCCCCGGTCGGTGCGCTCCAGGTCCGGTGAACCGGAGAACAGCACCGGATTGGGACCGGCTCCCACCGCCACAATGACCATGTCCACGTCCATGAGGAAGTTGGACCCCGCCTTGGGGATCGGCCGGGGCCGGCCGGAGGCGTCGGGCTCGCCCAATTGCATTTGAACGCACTCCATCTGCTTCACCCAGCGCCGGTCGTCGCCCACGAAGCGGATGGGGTTGGTCAGGAAGCGGAACTTCACCCCCTCCTGCTCGGCATGTTCGATCTCTTCAGAGCGGGAGGGCATCTCGTCGCGGGTGCGCCGGTAGATGATCGAGACTTCCCGGCTACCCATGCGCACGGCAGTGCGCGCACAGTCCATGGCGACATTGCCGCCGCCGAGGACCGCCACCTGGCGGCCCCGCGGTGCCGGGGTGTCGTAGTCGGGGAAGGCATAGGCCTTCATGAGATTGATGCGGGTGAGGTACTCGTTGGCCGAGAGGATGTTGCACAGGTTCTCGCCGGGGAGCTTCATGAAGACCGGCAGTCCCGCGCCGGTGCCCACGAATACCGCCTCGTAGCCCGAGGCGAAGAGTTCGTCGATGGTGTACAGCCGGCCCACTATCGAATTGAGCTCGATCTTGACCCCGAGCCTCCGCAGGTAGTCGATCTCCGCCTCCACGATGGCCTTGGGCAAACGGAACTCCGGGATCCCGTAGACCAAGACCCCTCCGGGTTTGTGTAGCGACTCGAAGATGGTCACCGAATGCCCTTTGGTGACCATGTCCGCGGCCATAGTGAGGCCGGCCGGGCCGCTGCCGACCACCGCGATCCGCTTGCCGGTGGAGGGGGCTTTGCGGGGTATGGTGACCGCATCGGTCTCGCGCTCGAAGTCGGCCGCGAAGCGCTCGAGGTTACCGATGGCGACCGGCTCCTCCTTCTTACCCAGCAGGCAGACCTTCTCGCATTGGTCGTCCTGCGGGCACACCCGCCCGCAGACGGCGGGCAGGGCATTCCTCTGCTTGATGAGCCGGGCCGCTCCTACGAACTCCCCCGCTTTGATCAGGCCGATGAAGCCGGGGATGTCCACCTCCACCGGACAGCCGGCCACGCAGGCCGGCTTCTTGCAGTCGAGGCAGCGACTCGCCTCCACCACGGCCAGCTCGCGGTCGAGGCCATACGAGACCTCGTTGAAGTTGCGGATGCGGAGGAGAGCGTCCTGCTCGGGTTTCTTCTGCCGCGCCACCCGGGGTTTGATCTTGGCCTGGTCGGCGCGCGACATCCCGTGCCAGTGGCAGCCCACTTTGGTGCATATGTTGAAGTCGACCAGCCGGGATTGGGCATAGATGACCAGACGGGCCGCCGGGGCGCCACACTCCTCACAGACCCCTTGCTCCACCAAGGACCCGCCGCAGTGGGGGCAGGATACGTCGTCGACCACCTTCCCCTCGCCCAGCTCGATCTCCACCTGCCGCTCGAACACGTCGAATTTCGGGCTCAGCAGCAGCTCGCCCGTGCGGCCGTCGGCCGCAACCGTCAGCCGCACCCAGATCTGCCGGCTGGCCGGATCGAAGACGTTGAGAGCCTGGTGGCAGTGCGGACAGAAGGTCGAGAGCTCCGTGCCAGCAAGGAGGTTCCGGGGCTCCGCCCCAGCGACCGGGCTCTTCGGCTCCATGCCGCCGGCAGAGCCCTTCGGCTCCGGCGCGGGCTCCGTGCCGCCGGCGGGGGTCCGGGTATCGGGTTTGGGCTTAAGCTTGAGCTGGGGCTTGGGTTTGAGCGCCGCCTCGGGCTCGGGCGCCGCCTCGGGCGCGGTCTGGGACTTGGGCTCGGGCTGGGACTTGCTCACCATTGCCTCCCTACCGGGCCCGGATGGAGGTCAGGAGCGACGTGCGCTCGTCCCGTGCGTACATCATGTTGCGCTGGATGAGCTCGTCGAAGTCGACCTTGTGACCGTCGAAGTGGGGACCGTCCACACAGGCGAACTTTGTCTCCCCGCCCACAGTCACCCGGCAGCCGCCGCACATGCCGGTGCCGTCCACCATGATGGGGTTGAGACTCACCAGGGTCGGGATCTCATACAGCTTGGTCATATCGCACACGGCCCGCATCATGATCAGGGGCCCCACGGCGACCACCTGGTCGATGTGCACCTGCTCTTCCACCAGTTTCGAAAGAGCGTCAGTGACCAGGCCATGCATGCCGTAGCTGCCGTCGTCGGTGGTGACCAGCAACCGCTCGCAGAGAGCGTCCATCTCGTCCTCGAGGATGAGGAGGGCTTTCTCCCGAGCTCCTATGATCCCGACGAGCGTGTTCCCCGCCTCTTTGTAGCCCTGCATTATGTGGTGAAGGACGGCGATACCCGAGCCCCCTCCGATGCCGACCACCGTCCCGATCTTGGTGAAGCGCTCGTCGCAGCCCAGCGGGCCGACCAGGTCCTTGATGGCGTCGCCGATCTTGAGTGAGGCGAGCATGGCGGTGGTCTTGCCCAGCACCTGGAAGATGATGGTGATGGTGC
>CAZXDD010000772.1:0-3261 GCA_964639415.1 uncultured Armatimonadia bacterium | reverse complement strand
ACAGCGAGGGTGCCGAGCCGTTGGCCGTTGTAGGGCGGCGACCTGTGCGCCGCCGTTCGTCGTCAGGGTCGGAGGACCCCCTCGGCGCGGTACAGGCCCGCGCCCTACACAGCGAGGGTGCCGAGCCGTTGGCCGCTGCACGCCACGCGCCACGGCCGCTCGCCACTACACCTCGGTCTGCTCCCCCGGCGCCATCACTCTGCAGTCCACACCCAGCTTCGCCACCTTCGCGGCGAACACCGCCGGGTCCTTGCGGATCGCATCGAAAGCGTTGTAGTGCATGGGCACGACCACCCGCGGACGGAGCAGCTCTACCGCCCGCACCGCGTCGTCGATGCCCATGGTGTAGTGGTCGCCGATGGGCAAGAGCGCGATGTCCACACCTTCATCCCCGATGAGGCGCATGTCGGAGAACAGCGCCGTGTCACCGGCGAAGTACAGTGTTCGGCCGCCCATGGTGAGGATAAGGCCGCAGGGCGGGCCCACGTACTCGAAAGCGCCGTCCGGGCCGGCCACCCCCGACCCGTGGAGGGCGAGGGTGAGCTTGAGACGTCCGAAGGGAAACTCGCAGCTCCCCCCGATGCTCATCCCGACGGCCTCCACACCCTGCCGGGAGCACCAGCCGGCCAGCTCGTGAATACACACCACAGGGATGTCCAGACGCCTGGCGATGGCGATGGTGTCCCCCAGATGGTCGCCATGCCCGTGACTGGGCAGGACGGCGTCGGCGGCAACGTCATCCGGGCCCAGCGCCGCATCCGGATTGCCCGTCAAGAACGGGTCGAAGATCACCGTGTGGATGCCGTCGGAGACCGTGAAGCAGGAATGGCCGAGATACCGCAAGAACATGGTTTGTGTGCTCCTTCCCCGGACGCCGCGGAGGATCAGGAAGTAGCCTATTCCCCAGGGGCATGCCCAAGTCCTCGCCGCTGGCGGCGCCGCTCTGTGCGGGAGGACACCTCCCTCACGCAGGCGAAATGCGGGCTATCCCATCGTCCCCCGGAGGTATCCCATGCTGGCCTGGCTGCTTTTGGCAACCCAACTGCTCGCCGCCGAGCCCACCCCATCGTGGATCTGGATCGACGGCGAAGGCCCTCCCAACTGGGCCCCGGCGGCTTCCCGCTACTTCCGTCGCTCCTTCGAGCTGGAGCAGGTTCCGGCATCGGCGAAGCTCCTGCTCACCGCCGACGACTGCTTCGAGGCCTTCGTCAATGGGAAGCGGGTCGGCACCGGCGAGGACTGGGAGACCGTGTATCGGTTCGAGGTGGCGCCGCTTCTGCGTGTGGGGCGCAATGTCATCGCGGTACGGGCCGAGAACACGGCCCGCGGCCCCGGAGCCCTGCTGCTCCGGCTTGACGGCCTCGGGCTGGTCTCGGATGCCGAGTTCCGCGTCGGCCCCGAGGGGCCCGAGGGCTGGGAGCGGCCGGGCTTCGATGACTCTGACTGGGCCCGGGTGCTTGTCATCGGGCCGGTTGGGAGTGCCCCCTGGGGCGATGGGCCCAGGGAGGAGATGAACCCATCCGACATTATCGAGCAGATCATTGCCACTCACCGGCCCGATGACCCCGTGCTGGTGGTGCCGACGCCGCGGGGCGAGCTCGCAGCAGAGCGCGGGGTGAGGCTGGGGGAGGCCGGGCCGAGGGTGGCCACCTCGCTCGTCGGCGGCACGCCGGAGCTGTATGCTATGGAACTGCTGACACGGGGGCTGGCCGCCATGGGCTGCGAGGCGGCCGCTGTCGACGAGCCGGGGATCCATCTGGCCCTGCAGCCGGAGGCTGCGCTGACCGATCAGGCCTACGATCTTGTGATCTCCCCGGAGGCCGGGGTGCTGCTGCGTGCCGCCGATCCCGTGGGCCTTGCCTACGGTGTGGCCACTGTGCTGCAGCTCCTGCGCGTCCACGATGGTCTTCTGCTGGCGCCGGCCTGCAGCCTCGAGGATGAGCCGGCCTGCGAGATTCGTGGACCCATAACCGTCCCGACCTCCACGGCCTGGCTGGACTTCTGCGCCTTCTTCAAGCTCAACGCCTGGTTCAGCGGCGCCGGAGGCTCGGAGCAGGTGACGGTGGAGGCCAACCGCCGCGGCATCCGGCTCATGCCCGCCCGCCACCTGCCCGACGAGTTCGACTTCCAGAGCACCGAAGCTCTCGATGAGTACACGGGTTGGGCGCTGGAAGCCGCGGATAAGGGCTACAGATGGCTGACCATCAACGCCGACGACCGTCCCAACGAGGTGTTCACGGCGGAGGACAGGGAGCGCTTCGGCCCCGGCTTCGCCGGACTGGGCAAGGCCCATGCGGCCTTCATCAACCGTCTCAAGCCCAGGCTGGGAGGGCGCATCGAGGTGGTCTTCTGTCCCCGGGTCTACTACGAGGTGGGGGCCGACTACACGGCCGCCGACGCCGAGGACCAGCGGGCATACCTGACCAATCTCTCCGCCGAACTGGCCGAGCCCCTCACCTGCTGGATCACCCAGGTTACTCCGGAGTTCCTGCGGCAGTCCGCGGAGCGCTTCGGTGCCCCGCCTTTGGCCTGGCACAACTTCTTCCCCGGCGATACCACGGACTGGAAGGTCTACTACGAGGCCTACCCGATCGTCGGAGATCCCGCCTCCGCCCGGGGGTTCTTCGTCCTGGGCAACACCCGCGAGGCCCAGTTGTGGCGGCCCAACTACGTGACCTTCGCCGCCAACACCTGGAACCCGCAGAGCCCCATCGGCCTCCGCGAGGCCTTCACCGCGCTCCACGGCGTGGGGGCAGGGGCGGCCCTGACGCGGTATGCCGAGCTCACCGGTGGCCACGACCGGCCCATCGGCGTAATGGCCGACTTCTGGGACCAGCCGCAGGAGGTGGCCCCGCGCTTCCTGGCCTCGGGCTGGGCCGGGGTCCTACCCAAGGCCGAGGCCACACCGGAGCTGCTCCAAAGGTGCCTCGCCCTCTCCGCCTCGGCCGCGGAGGCGGCGCAGCTTCCCCTGGCCGAGACGGGCGTCCCCGCCGAGATGGCCGAGCGTCTCCGGCTTGAGGCCCGGCGCACGCATCTGGCCTTCGGCCTGTGGGCCCATCGCCTCGCAGGCAAGCTGGGGCAGACCCTCGATACAGGAGACCCCGAGGCCATGGCCACCGAGCTGAAGGCGATCCTGGAAGGCCTGGAGCTGGACAAGTCGGCGGCGGACTGGGGCCTCGTGGAGTAGGTGACAGGAAACAGGTGATAGGTGACAGGGACGGCGGGAGAGGCGACGGCGGGAGAGGCGACGGCGGGAGAGGC
>CAZXDD010000771.1:0-3265 GCA_964639415.1 uncultured Armatimonadia bacterium | reverse complement strand
TCGAAGGTGGGCTGGAAGACGTGGATGGTGGCGAAGCCCAGTGGTGTGAACGGCTCTCCCGATCGGGTCTCGAACCATCCGTCGGGTCGCAGACGGATGATCTCCGAGGCCGGCCCGGGCTCGGTCTTCGGCGGATAGACGCAGACCCGGGTGTCCTCGTGGGCGGCGGGGTCGGCGCAGGAGAGCTGCAGACGGTGACTGCCCGCGGGCATCGCCCCCAGTGCGAGGTGGTAGAGGCCCGGTTCGTCCGGCAGAGGCTCCAGCAGATGGTCCTGCCCGCCGATACGTGCCCGTACACCCGCACCCTCAATAGGGATCCCCGCCTCGCCGGTGAACTTCACCCGCAGGACCACCGCTTCTCCCGCGGCGAACGCGGCGCGCCGCAAAAGCAGGCGCTTGTGCCTGATGGCGAGCTTGAGCTCCTGACGCAAGAGCTCCTCGCCCTCACGGCGGGCCACCACGGTCACCGGGTACACTCCCCGCGGCAGATGCTCGCGCAGTGCGGGGCCGACAAGGGCCCCTTCCTCACTCGGGGTGAAAAGGAAGCGGCGCCCGGCCACGTCGGCCGTGACCTGAGCGCCATCCCAGTCCACCCTGTCGGTGGAGAAGAGGCGAGCCGTGATGGCCCCGCTCATCTCGTCCACCCGCAGCTTCCAGGGGACATAGTTGGTCAGGCGGTACTCGGCCACGCGGACCCAGTCGGCGCCGGGGTTGTCCACGACGATCTCGTGTGGCCCGGCGGGCAGGTCGATGCCGTAGCTGCCGGCGTACTGGCGCAGGACGGAGTTGGTCTCTCCGGGGAAGTCCCTGTGCAGCTTGACCTCGCCATCCAGCGCCAGGGTCAGCTCGGCGCCGCCGTAGCCCGATGTCTCGGTGACCTGGGCGATGAACCGTCCCGGACGCGGGCAGTTCACTACCAGTCGCAGCGGGGTGTACAGCTCCGGGTGATTGCGCCGGCCGTGGACGAACTGGCTCAGGAATCCGGCCGGTCGCAGAGCACCGTTGGGGAGCACCTCCACACTCTGGGAGTTCCTGTGCCCCCAGGCCTCGGCGCAACGGATCGATAGCGTCCCCAGCTCGTCCTCCGGCGCCGGTGAGAGCGCCCGGATGTCATCGATGAGCACGCGGGCCGCCGGCACTTGCCCCTCGAGCCCGAACTGCAGCGTCTTGAGGACCCCGGGGCGTAGCTCGTGGTCTCCGTCGCCACGAAACTCGCTGAGCGGCACCACCACCTGAGCCCAGTCCCCCGGCTCCAGCCGCACCGAGGCGCGGAAGCGCCGCACCGGATCGTCATAGCGGGCGAGGATCACCACCAGTTCAACCGCCACGTCCGTTCGGGCCCAGAAGCTGAGCCGGTCCACACCGATGGGCTCCCATTGGGAGAAGTCCACCGCGGCCTGGGCTACGGCCCAGCCCTCCGTGGCCTCGGTCGTGAGCTCCATGGCGGCCAGGCCTCCGTGGCTGTCGCCGGAGAGCTGCACGGTCGCCGCCGGGGGGCGGCCCGCGGTCCTGGCAATGTCATTGGCGGTCCACGACCCCAGCCCGGTCTCGAAGTCCGCGATGAGCTGCTCCACCGCGCCGGACGGTGGGCACAGGAGGCCGGCGGCCAGGAGCAGGAGCGCCGGACGTAGTGGGCAAAGAGGCATGCGAAGGCTCCTCGTGCGGGGCGACGGCTCAGTCGCAGATGGCGAATTGCCGGTACGACCGGGGCGACTTGCCCTCCCCGATCCCCGGCGTCGGGCCCATCCAGTACGCCCTGCCGTTGCCGTCGTTCTCATTGGCGATGAAGTTGGTTGCCATGATCTGCCCGGGCACCGGCGGGGCGATGCTTAGCTGCTCCCAGGGCAAGAAGACCTCGTAGGTGGTGAGGGTGCCGCGCCGCTCGATGACCACGGGCACCTGCAGGTCCGGCCCGGGCGGGTGGGTCTGGTGCACCCGGGGGCCGGCCTGCGTCAGGGCCAGCCCGATCTCGCGGTCATCCTCGCCGAAGCCCTCGAGGCTGTCGTTGTTCGGGTCGATGGCCAGTTGGAGGCTGTCGAAGGACCAGAAGGGCCCGGTGTCCTGCACGTGGTGAACGTCGTCGGTAACCTCGCAGCAGAAGTACAGCCCCTCGAGGTCGGCGGCGAGGTGTGCGGTGAGGGAGAGGTCCTGCGGGCCGTCCCAGCCGACGGTGGGGTCCGGAGGTAGGACGGCGGACCGGGTGTCGATGACCAAGCGCGCGGCGCCGGGGTCTGGGGTGCCGTCGATCCGCGGGGCCGCCGGCAGCGGCCGCAACGGCGTCCAGGCGCCGCGGATGCGCAGCGTCTCCTCCAGATGCGGGCCGAGGATGGAGACGGGCAGCTCCGCCGGCGCGGACGGGCCGATGCTCACCGGCATGGCGCGGACAACGGGCTCGGCCGAGGCCGGCACGTCCAGGCGGGCGGTGGCGTCGGCGGCCTTCACCGTCACCTGCAACGCCTCGGTGGTGCGGTTGGAGAACTCGATGCAGAGGCGGTCCACATGGGACAGGTAGGCCCCCCTGACTACGAGCGGCACGGCGGCGCCGACCGATAGCTGCTCGAGGAACTCGGGGCGCGCCCCGGTCTGCGCCAGCGGCAGCGTCCAGTAGACCGGCAGGCGACCGACGGCCACGCCCTGCTCGCCCGGACGCAGGACCTGCAGGAAGCTGTCCAGCCATCTGCCCTGTGGGGCGTCGGCGGGCGGGCGGACCCGGGCCGGCTCGCCGTCCGTCCACCAGGCCACCACCAGCTCGTCCCGGTCGTGGCAGACGAAGCTCGCCCGCCACAGCCCTCCGGCGGCCTGGGTCAGCTCACCGGCGTCGGTAGCGTCCAGCGCATAGGCCGCGGCGGCGTAGGCCGTGGCCGCCGGTAGCGGGTAGGCCGGCTGCCCGCGCAATAGGCCGTACTCATTGCCGTCCTCGTTGCAGCCGCGGAGCGTGAAGTACAGGAACTTCTCCACCCCCGGTTCCGTCTTGCCCACGATCAGGGCCTGCGCGATGCAGGCGGCGAAGTCCAGGGAATAGGGCCCCAGCGGGTCGGCGGTCTCCTGCAGGCCCCAGCCCAGCTCGCCGATCCACATGCGCCGCGGTCTGCCGTGCTCAGCAACCAGGTCCAGCGCCTCCCTGCACTTCTCCGGGATTCTGTTCTCCATGGGCCACATCGGGTTCATCCCCGGGCCAAAGTACCGCGGCGAGGCGTAGGGGTGGCCGGTGTACAGATCAGATCGGAAGAGCGTCGTGTAGGGAAAGAGTGTAGGATAGGGTGTA
>CAZXDD010000770.1:0-3266 GCA_964639415.1 uncultured Armatimonadia bacterium | reverse complement strand
AGGATGGACAGGATAACGGCGGATGAAGGCAACGGAAGATAGGACGGATAAGATGACGGCGGATGACGGCAACGGCTACGGCGGACAGGATGGACAGGATAGCGGCGGATAGAGGCAACGGCGGAGGTGGAAAGCGCGCGGGCGCCCTACGGGGGCCATGGCATCCTCCAGCTACCGCTTGACAAGCCGCCCGGATCCGGGCGGTTGGCCCCGGTCGCCGGCTTGGTGTAACATAGGGACACCCACGGGCAGACCGGGAAGCGCCGGGAGGCGACCCGAGCCCCCGAAAACGGAGGCAGACATGCTCAGCAAAGCCATGCTCACGATCCTGATACTGTGCGCCGGTGCCGTCGGTGCCACGGTGGCACCCGGTGAGAACCTCCTGATCAACGGCGCCTTCGAGGCCGAGCAGTTGAGCTTCCCCATGTTCTGGCAAAAAGACGGCGCAAATACCGGCTTCGACCCCACTGCGGGCCCCGGCAACACCGGAGCCGTTGTGTTCAGCAATCCCGATGGTGCCGCCGGGGTCCGGTCCAGTTGCCGCCAGCATGACCAGCAGATCGTCGCCGGCGAGACCTATAAGATGAGCGCGTATGTCAAGAGCACGGGCTTCGAGAGCCGCCACTGCGGCATCATCATCCACGACAACGGCTGGCATCGGGAGACCGGGATCCGGTCGCTCCCCAGGGACACCGATGGCTGGCAGTACCTGGAGCAGACCTTCGAGCTGCAGGAGAGCAAGGATAACGTGTATGGGGTGGCGATCTTCGCCGTCGACTACGTCGGGGAGATCTCGTTCGCGCAGGTCAAGCTTGAGGCCATCAGCGAGGCCGCGCTGGCCCAAAGCTCGGCTTCGCCGCTACTGATTGAGCAGAACCGGCCGCGGCTGGTGGCGTGGGAGCCGCTTCTGAACAAGATCCCTGCGACCGATCCGAGGATGACGTTCCGTCTCTTCGGCAAGACCGAGGGCGAGGTCGCCGACTACGACTGCGTCTACAGCATCGGCGGCGAGACGGTTCGGACCTCCCCTCTGGCGCGGGAGACAAACAGCGTGGACCTGTCCGGGCTCGCGGCGGGCGACTACAGCCTTGAGGTCGCCGTGGTCGAGCGTGCTTCGCAGGAGAAGGTGTTCGCCGCCACGCATTCGATCACGCTGACGGAAGTGCCCGAGGTGGATGCTTCGGCGCACCGGCGGCTGAACAACCTGGTGGTTGAGGTGCTCGCCCAGCCCCTGGAGGCCACGGCCGCGCCGCAGCGCTTCGAGTTTTGCACCGTCCGGGACGGCTGGGTGTTTCTGAAGGTCGAGACCGAGGCGGAGGCCCCCGAGCTCGGCGTGGTGCTCGGCGCGGAGGACACCGTCATCACCGCCACCACCGATCGCCTCGAGGCCTTCCGCGAGCTGCCCCGGGGCAGACACGAGATCGCGGTCGGTGGTGCCGCCGCGGGCGGGAGGATCGTGGTGCGGTCGATCAGCGAGATCTTCAACTATCCGGCCTGCGCCAATAGCCAGGTTCCGCAGAACGGGAAGTACGACTGGGACTTCCACCTCAAGCACATCTTCCCGGCGGTGACCACCCTCAACGGCGGCAACGTTCCGGAGGAACACCGGGAGGAAGTGCGCCGCCGCGGCCTCAAGTGGCTGGCCAACGTCGGCACCACCAGTCCCAGGGATGCCGCCGACCTGGTGGAGCGGATGGCCAAGAGTCCCGGCATGACCGCTGCGTGGTATGACGGGTTCACCGCGGACGAGCAGTTCTTCGGCCGCCCGAACCTGGTGCACTATACCGAGGCCCTCAGGCTGCTGGAAAACCCCGAGAACCGACTGATCTACACGTGGATTGTGGGCAAACCCGCGCTGCCCGGCATGCACAATGACTTCATCAGCGCCTCTTTGAACGCGTCACGGGGGCGGGGCCGTCTCCTGTTCGAGGCCTACTGCCACAGCAGGCCCAGCGAGGAAGACGCCGTGGGCTACCTGAACGACCGCGTCGTGGACACCATGGAGCGGTTCTGCGAGTACTACCCCAACGCCGGGGCCGGCACCGGGATGATCTTCGGCAACTTCAACCAGATCCCGATCATCTCACTGGACGTGAACCCTGAGGTGGACTTCAAGTACTACCTGGATATGCAGCTGAATCTGGTGGCCACCCATCCCGTCTTCGAGGACCTGGCGATGACGGGGTACTGGGGGAGCTACTACGACGACGAGGAGCTCTACCGCTGGTCCTTCGAGCTTCTGCGGCACTACTGTGTAGAGGGCCAAACGGAGATGCTCTCCAAGACGTACGGATACGCCTACTCCCCGGGACACCTGCAAAACTGCGACTTCGTCGAGGGGCTAGAGCATTGGACCGCGGCCCCGGCCGACGGCCTCCGGGCCGATAGCTTCGCCGGCTACGGGAAGGGCAGTCAGGCACGCTGGGGGGCTCCGGGAGGGACGGGAGACACCTTCTGCGTCTTCACGCGCGCTGACGAGGAGCCCAATACGCTGACCCAGACCGCCACGGGCCTTACCCCGGGTCGGGTCTACACGCTGCAGTTCGTCACCGCCGACTACGACGACATGGTGGAGCGCAAGGTGGATCCGAAGGAGCACGGACTGAGCGCAGTGCTGGGCGAGGGGGCAGAGGTCATCCCGGAGAGTTCGTATGTGTTCGTAGACAGGCGCGACTCGGGCCGGAAGGCAGATGACGGACTTGTGCGGATCAACCTGCACCACATCCGGTTCCGGGCGACGGCCCCGGAGTTCCCGGTGACGTTCACAGACGCCGCGGCCGAGCCGGGGGAGCAGATCGCTCTGAACTACATCATGCTCAAGCCGTACTTTGAGGAGTAGCGAAGCTGCTTCGCAGAGCGGCGAGCCCGGTGGGGGAGGGAGCGGCCGGTGGGTGGTACGGCGAACGGCGCCGTTCCCTGCGTGTCCCGCCGAGCGGGACCCGCTTTCCCTCTCCTTCGTCGCGCCCTGCGGGAGCTGCTCAGGAGAGGGCTACGGCAGACGGCAGACGGCAGACGGCCAACGGCTGCGGGCCTGGAGCCCCGCGGGCACGGTGGTTCTCCGGGTTGTGTTGCCGACGGCCTGGAAGGTGCTCGGCCAACGGCCTGTCTCCGTCGTCGGTTGGGTGGGTTTTCCCCTCACCCTCCGCTCCGGCCCTTCGGGCCGTCACGGAGACCTCTCCCGGTCGTCCCGCAGGGCGGGACTGGGAGAGGTGGACGGCCAACGGCCAACGGCCAACGGCCAACGGCCAACGGCCAACGGCCAACGG
>CAZXDD010000769.1:0-3269 GCA_964639415.1 uncultured Armatimonadia bacterium | reverse complement strand
TTTGGAGGTCGCGCCGTGCCCGAACTGCGGCTTTACAAAGGTCGCCTCATTGGGTACCATTTCAATGGTGCCCGTCGGCGGCGATACCGCGCACCGGGGTCGGGCCTTCGTCTCGATGATCGGGGGATGTCTCGTATGAGCGTCTATGCCCCGTGGCGGCCTGCTGTCGCCCGCCTGCTTAGGACGCACCTGACGGCCGAGACGTTGGCCCGCGTTCTCGCGGACGCCCTGCTGGTGAGCATCGGGCTGTTTGCCGCGTACTTTCTGAAGTACATCGACCATTTGTGTAGCTCCCAGACCGGCTCTGTCACCGCCCGAGGGCTGCTGCATCAGTACCTGGGGCTGTACGCTGCAGACGTGTGGCCGCTGCTTGTCATCAGCATTCCGCTGTTCTGGCTCAGCGGCTTCTACTCCCGCGGTCTGGCCTACCAGAGCCGGTTCAAGGCCCTGATCATCGTGCAGGCTGTGGGGGGCTCGCACCTGGTATTCGCCGCGGTGCAGTGGTTCGCGCCCGGTGCGGTGACGACGCCGCGGCCGGTGGTTCTCGGCTCCTGGATCATCGTGACGGTGCTGCTTCTGGGCGCGAGATTGTGGTCTGCGGTCTGGAAGTACGTGGCGGCCATCGACAGGGAGCTGCGCCGCCGTCCCGCTCGGCAAAGGGTCCGGTCAGTCCTGGTGGTCGGAGGCGCCGGGTACATCGGCTCGGCGCTGCTGCCCCTGCTTCTCGACAGAGGCTACAGGGTGCGCCTTCTGGACCTGTTCCTCTACGGGGACGAGGCCATCGGGGAGTTCCTCGACCACCCGAACCTGGAGATCATGCGGGCCGACTTCCGGCAGATTGACAAGGTCGTTGAGGCCGTACAGGGCATGGACGCCATCGTCCATCTCGGAGCCATCGTTGGCGACCCCGCCTGCGAGCTGAACTCCGACCTGGCCCTGGAGGTGAACCTCATGGCGACGCGCATGATCGCGGAGGTCGCCAGAGGTAGCGGGGTCCGGCGGCTGGTCTTCGCCAGCACCTGCTCGGTCTACGGCGCCGGCTCTGCTCCCGCCAACGAGCGATCGAAGCCCGATCCTGTGTCGCTGTATGCCCGCAGCAAGGTGGCTTCCGAGGTGGTCCTGCTGGGCATGGTGGAGGACGACTTCGCCCCGGTGATCCTCCGTTTCGCCACGGTCTACGGGCTCTCGGGGCGCAGCCGGTTTGACCTCGTCCTCAACCTGCTCTCCGCAAAGGCGGTGGCGGACGGCAAGATCACGGTGTTTGGTGGCGAGCAGTGGCGCCCCTTTGTCCACGTCCACGACGCGGCCCGGGGCGTGCTGGCCGCGTTGGAGGCGTCCGAGGCGAGCGTCCGCGGGGAGATCATCAACGTCGGCTCCGACGTGCAGAACTGCACGCTCAGGGAGTTGGCCGGGCTCATCAAGGCACAGGTGCCTGAGGCGGAGATACTGGAGCTGGGGCCAGACGCCGACGGGAGCGACTATCGGGTGGAGTTTGGCAAGGCCGTCCGCATCCTGGGGTTCGCCCCGGAGTGGTCGCTGGAGCAGGGCATCACCCAGGTTCTGGAGGCCATCCGTTCGGGGCAGGTGGGGGACTATCGCGACAGCAAGTACAGCAATGCCCGGTTTCTCAGCGAGACGGCGAGTGGCGTCCTGGAGGTCCGCGAGGACTGGGCAGACAAGCTTCTGGCCGAGGAGTGTGCCCACGACGGCGGCGACGCCATTAGCTCAGCGCGGGGGGGCTAGCATGGTTCCGCCGCGTCTGATTCGCTCTCTCCGGCCGGCAACTCGCAGGAGGCCCTGATGGCCCGCATCGTCAAGCGCGCTCTTGATGTGGCAGTCTCCCTCATCGGGCTCCTGGTGCTGTCCCCGCTGCTGCTGGTGCTCGCCCTGATCGTCCGCCTGACCATGGGCAGCCCGGTCCTCTTCCGCCAGGCCCGGGGCGGGCTCGGCGGGAGACCCTTCAACATCATCAAGTTCCGCACCATGCGCGACGCGCTGGATCGCCAGGGACGTCCGCTCCCTGACGAGGAGCGCCTGACAAAAGCGGGCCAGTTGCTGCGCTCCACCAGCCTCGACGAGCTTCCCGAGCTGCTCAACGTGCTGAAGGGCGAAATGAGCCTCGTCGGCCCCAGGCCGCTGCTCACGGAGTACCTGAGCCGGTACACGCCTCAGCAGGCCCGGAGGCACGAGGTGAAGCCCGGCATCACGGGTTGGGCCCAGGTCAACGGGCGCAATGCCGTGAGCTGGGAGCAGAAGTTCCAGTACGACGTGTGGTATGTGGATAACTGGAGCCTGTGGCTGGACGCGAGGATCCTGTGGCTCACGGCGTGGACCGTGCTCAAGCGTGAGGGCGTCTCGCAGCAGGGCATGGCAACGGTGGAGAAGTTCACGGGCAGTCAGGCGCCTGAGCCTGAAGAAGCCGGGAGGAATCCATGACGACACCGGTCGTGGTCTACGGTGCGGGCGGAATGGGACGCGAGGTCGCCGAGACCGTTCTCGCGCGCGCAGAGGCCGACGGCAGCCTCGAGCTGATCGGCTTCGTGGATGATGATCCCGATGCCGTCGGCACGCAGATCCACGGCATCCCCGTGGTGGGCGACGGCACGTGGGTGCGCGAGCACCCTGGTGTCCCGGTGGTCCTGGGCATCGGACATCCGCGGATCCGGCACCAGGTGGTCCACAAGGTGCTGGGAATGGGGGGCGAGTGGCAGACCGTGATCCACCCGTCGGTGAAGGTCGCCCCCTCGGCCAAGGTCGGGACGGGGGCGGTGATCTTTGCGGGCTGCGTTCTCTCCAGCGACGCCACCGTCGGGGCGTACTCTTACGTGAACTACAATGCTGTGGTTTGCCATGACGCGGTGGTGAGCGACTTCGCCTGCATCATGGCGCTGGTAGCCCTTTCCGGGAATGTACAGGTCGGGGAGGGCACCTTCGTCGGCATGGGAGCGACCACACGGCAGGGGGTCAGGATTGGGAAGTGGAGCATCGTGGGCGCGAGCGCTTGTGTGGTGCGCGACATCCCGGACTACTGCGTCGCGATGGGAGTACCGGCTGTACCGTCCCGGCGCTATCAGGGCCGCGAGGAGATGCCGTCGTACTGACGGGTGGTGTCTCTACCGCGGCCAGGCCACTGGCGAACCGGGGAACTCATGCCGGCGCTGGTACGAGCCGCACGTGGGACGCCGCGTGCGTCGGGTCTGCGTGTCCAGCGAGTGAGGCGAGATGTAGATGCGAGAAGCTGAGGGGCTGGCTTGGGCCAGGCAGTGGCG
>CAZXDD010000768.1:0-3271 GCA_964639415.1 uncultured Armatimonadia bacterium | reverse complement strand
GAGATGGAATCTCGTGACTGGAGTTCAGACGTGTGCTCTTCCGATCTCGCGAGGCTTCGGGTTTGTCGAGATGTCGGGCGACGAGGAGGCCAGGGCGGCGATCGACGGCCTCAGCGGGGTCGAGTTGGCCGGCCGCTTGCTGACGGTGAATGAGGCCAAGCCGCGCGCGGCCCGGGGGGAGCGGCCCGCGGTGGGCGACGGCGTTCCCGTCGCCGACGACCGCCGGTAGCGCCAAGGGCCGCGAAACGACGGTCCCCGAGGTATGTCGCCACCGGCCTTTGCCGTCCGGGAGGTCCACGCGGATGCCTGCGGGCGTCGCAGGCGCGGCGCCGCCTGCCCCGGGTGATACAGGCTCCTGCAGGGGCAACACAAAAGGCCCGCCGCCCAGCGGCGACGGGCCCTGCAGGCGGCGGCAGGGCCTTGCCCTACCAGTCGTAGCCCCAGGTGGTGCCCTCGCGTCCCACCACCCCGAAGTTGCTGTACAGCGCCTTGAGGATATCTAGCTGCGTGAGACCCTTCTGGCTGCGTAGGTACGTGGCGAAAGCCACCCCGCCATCGGGCCACAGACCCCGCCCCGCCTGCTGCGCCTCATCCGCCAGTGGCTGCCAGTCGGCACCGACCGGGGAGTAGGCCTCGCACCTGGGGGCACGCACGACGGCGAAGCCGTTGAGGAGCATCGCGGCGTTCAGACTCAGGCCCTCGAGGGCAATGCCGGCGGGATAGAGCAGGACCTCCGGCCGGGTGGGGTTCTCCCAGCACACCTGGGGCATGATCTCCACGGCGAGCTCTCTGCCCCGCACACGGTCTTCCAGGAATGCCACGCAGCGGGGGTCCTCCGGGACCCAGATCCCGTAGAGTCTCACGGTCTGATCCTTGTCGTCGAGCTTGACGCGCACGGCGCCGCCATCCAGTGCGCGGTCCACCGTGGCCGTCATTACGGGGGACGAGACTGTCTCGGCCGGCTGGGCGACGAGGCAACGGCACAGGGCGAGCAGGAGTGCGAGTGTAGTCGGGATGCAGTAGCGGATGGCCACGAGGGCACCTCCATGTGGTGTCGGTTGCGCCGCCGGACGCCGTGTGATTTCGCGGCACCGCGGCGGGAGTCCTCCCCGCCTCTGCGGGCGAGCGGGGTCTCTGGTGAGCGAAGCCGGAGCGAGCGCCTCGATGCGGTCTCATCTTACGCCATGCGCACTTGCGCCGCAACCGGGATCTGCGCGCCGTGACCCAGGACGCCCTGCCCGTGCCGCCCGTGAACCCGATGCGCCTCTTGCCTGCGTCCGGGCTTCGCCCGTCGGCGACAGAGCCGGGAGAGCAGGCCCGCTCATCCCCGGGTATTCGGCGGCGGTCTTGGCAGGCATTGCCCGGGTCGGCCGCAGGTCGTCTGAGGGGCGCGCCCCTATCGGCCGCACGCCCCTATTACACGCCCCTATTACCCCTTGCGTCAGCCGCGGCCGGCTGCTATAATGCCGGTGTCGTAGACTTAATCTCGGGAAATGACTTCCTGGGAGTGGGCATCATCGCCCACTCCCAGTTGTTTTCTCGCACTGGGTTTGGGGGTGCCTTATGAAGCCGAAGCCGAGCCCGGTGGCGGATCGTATCCGCGGTGAGATCGAGCAGACATTGGTGTCTTTCGGCCATGAGTTGGTGCAGCTTCGCCTCGGCGGGCGGGTAGGGAACCGCACCCTGACGGTGATGATCGACAAGCCGGGCGGTGTGACCTCGGCCGACTGCACCTCAATGGCTCGTCGGCTTTCGGTCTTGCTGGACGCCACGGACCCCATCGAGGGGCACTACACGTTGGTGGTGACCTCTCCGGGGGTGAACCGGCCCCTCACCGACGATCGGGACTTCGTACGTTTCGCCGGAGAACGAGTGGCCTTGCGCTATGAAGAGGAAGGTGTGGGCCGCCATTCCGTCAGAGGCCTTCTGCGAGGCGTCGAGGATGGGCGGGCCGTCATCGAGACGGACAATGGCGAGATCGCCGTACCACTGTCCGAGGTGGAGGCGGCGAACATCCTGTATGACTGGGACAAGGAAAGATGATGCGCACAAGCAGGGAGCAAGACCGGGCCCTTCCACGAGGTGTGGACGCGCCGATGCCGAGGGATGCCAACTCCCCAAGCCTGCGGGTGCCGATGGCGCAGGGAGCATGCGCTAGGGGGTTGACGTAACCCATGAATGGCGAGTTCATTGACGCGTTGGAGCAACTGCAGAAGGAAAAAGACATCCCGATGGCCTCCTTGATCCAGACCGTTGAGGCCGCGATGCAGTCTGCATACCGCAAGCACTTCGGTGTGGCCGAGGAAGTGCGGCTGGAGGTGGACACGGCGGCGCGGACGGTGAGGATCATCGCGCGCAAGCCCATCTTGCCCGAGGGCATGCAGGAGCCCCTCCCCGTCGGCGAGGAGGACGCGGAGCAGTCTCTGGCCGTGGCCGACCCGCTCATCGAGGCCGGTCTGAGGCCTGAGGAGATCGAGTACGAAGAGCACGAGGTGGACGCCAGCGAGTTCGGCCGCATCGCCGCGCAGACCGCCAAGCAGGTGGTGATGCAAAGGATCCGCGAGGCCGAGCGGGAGATCGTCTACGATGAGTTCTCCCATCGCGTCGGGGAGGTTGTCACCGGCGAGGTCCAGCGGCGAGACGCCCGGAACGTCTTCGTCGCCGTGGGGCGCGTCGAGGCCCTGCTTCCGGCCCACGAACAGATCCCCGGTGAGCCCTACAGGTTCAACGACCGGATCAAGGTCTATATCCTGGACGTACGCCGGACCACCAAGAACCCTCAGATCATCATCTCGCGCACCCATCCCAACCTGGTACTGCGCCTGTTCGAGCTGGAAGTTCCCGAGGTGTACGACGGGATCGTGCAGATCCGTTCCGTGGCCCGCGAACCCGGGGCGCGGTCCAAGGTTGCCGTCCTGTCCACCGACCCTCAGGTGGACCCGGTGGGCGCCTGTGTCGGCCATCGCGGAGCCCGGGTGCAGGCCATTGTGGACGAGCTCCGGGGTGAGAAGATCGACATCGTGCGCTACAACGACGGCATCCAGGATTACCTGCGCAGCGCACTGTCGCCGGCCAAGGTCAGCGACGTGTACGCCAACGAGGCGGAACGCTCAGCCATCGTTGTGGCCCCGGACAACCAGCTCTCTCTGGCCATTGGTCGCCGGGGTCAGAACGTGCGCCTCGCCGCCCAACTGACGGGCTGGCGGATTGACATCCGCAGCGAGAGTCAGTGGGCCGATAATCCCGAGCCGATCGTCACGACGCCGGCGGG
>CAZXDD010000767.1:0-3279 GCA_964639415.1 uncultured Armatimonadia bacterium | reverse complement strand
GGGGCTCACGCCCCCGCCTGTTTGTGTCTGGCCCCTCCGGGGCTGACGGCGACGGAACACCGCCCGCGCCCGGTTCGGCACTCGGCATTGTGCCGCCCCTCCGGGGCTCGGTTTTGCGCTGTGCCCTGGGTAACGGGGGCTCACGCCCCCGCCTGTTTGTGTCTGGCCCCTCCGGGGCTGACGGCGACGGAACACGGCCGGCACCGGCTCGCCCGCGGACATTGTGACGCCCCTCCGGCGCGGACCGCAAGCGGCCCCGCCGCCAAAGAACTCCTTGACGCTCACCGCGGACCTCGTTATAATGACCGTCCTGTCGAATGCCGGGTGGTGTAACGGTAACACAGCGGTCTCTGGAACCGTCATTCAAGGTTCGAATCCTTGCCCGGCAGCCAATATGCACTCCTGAAGCGGCGGTCCATCCCATGGGCCGCCGCTTTTGCTTGCCCTCCGAGGAGGACCTGCGTATGTGGGCGCTGATCTTCGACGTCGATGGCGTCGTGGCCGATACCGAGACCGTCAATGCCCGGGCCAGCGTGATGATGTTCTCCGAGCTGTACGGGGTGCAGGTGCGGGCCGAGGACTTCCGGCCCTTCGTGGGGACCGGCGACGAGCGGTACGTCGAGGGCGTCGCCGAGCGCTACGGGGTACGGATCGACACGGAAGCCGCCGTCAAGCGGCGCAGGGACAACTTCTTCAAGATCCTGGCGGACCGGCCCCTCCCGGCGATGGAGGGCGTGATGGAGCTGGTGAGCGCGGCCCGCGCGGACCCGCAGGCAAAACTCGCCATCGCCACCTCCGGGAACAAGGACAAGCAGTTCCCCGTCATCACCGGTACGGGCCTGCGGCTGGAGTGGTTCGATGCCGTCATCACCGGGGACGACGTGACGAGAAAGAAGCCCGACCCGCAGATCTACCTGGTGACCGCGGAGCGCCTGGGCCTTCCGCCGGAGGCCTGCGTGGTGTTCGAGGACGCTCCGGCGGGAGTAGCGGCGGCCAGGGCCGCGGGCATGGCCTGTGTGGCGGTGACCGGCTCGGTGCACGCCGAGCAGTTGCAGGAGGCCGATGTGGTGGTGGAAAGCCTCCGGGAACTGACCCTGGCTCAGGTGGCGAAGCTGGCGACCGAGGTCTCCGCCGGGTAACCGTGCCCCCACAAGCGTGGCCGAGAAGCCCACTTTCGCCGGGGCGTCTCAGTCTGAGAGCGTTGGCTGCCGGATGGGGCCGCTGGAGGGGTCTCCCGGCATGCAAGGAGATCCTTCGCTATCTCGCCGCGCGAGATTCGCGCTCAGGATGACATGGGCGGGGTGAGCGGCCGGACCTGTAGGCCCCGGTGGACCGCGTCCTTTCCTACTTGCCGTCCCCCAGCACGTCGGTGATCTCCGCCAGAAGGTCCTTGAGACGGAAGGGCTTCTGCAGGCAGCGGCTGGCGCCCTCGGCCAGCAGCTCGTCGGCGACGACCTCCTCAGTCCGTCCCGTCATGAGGATCACCGGTGGCCTGCTCTCCATCTCCAGGGCCAGTTTGAGTACCTCCTTGCCGCCTCCGCCTCCCGGCATCATCAGATCGGAGACGACGATGTCCGGCGGGGTGTCTCGCATGGCTCCGAGGGCCTCGGCGGTCGTCGCCGCCACGGAGACCCGGAACCCGGCGGCGTCCAGAAGCGTCCGGATCGCCTCGGAGAGCAGGGCGCTGTCCTCGGCCACCAACACGCGCCGGCCCTGCCCGGTCGCGCCGGCGATTGGCGATGCCGCCGCGCGCCGCGCCGTCGGCTTGACCTCGCCGCTCTCTTCCTCGTCCAGTGCAACGGTGAAGACCGTGCCGGCTCCCGGCTCACTATCCACGGAGATGACGCCCCCGTGGGCCGTGATGATGCTCTGGGAGACCGCCAGGCCCAGACCGGTGCCGGTGCGGCCCTGCGAGTTGGGCTGTCTCTTGGTGGTGAAGAAGGGCTCGAAGATGCGGGGCAGTGCGTCGGGGGCGATGCCGGTGCCGGTGTCGGCGATGCGCGCGGTGACCCTGGGCTGCCCGGCCTCACCTATGTCATGGCCGGTGGTGACGGTGAGCGTCCCGCCCTGCGGCATGGCGTGACAGGCGTTGATGATGAGGTTCAGAAACACCTGCTGCAACTGGCCGCCGTCGGCGAGAATCAGCCTGCCCTCGTCGCCATACTCCCGGTGCAGTCGCACGTTGCCGTTCCTCAGCTCCTGTGCGGCCATGGCCAGGGCCGCGTCCAGTGGCTCCCGGATGGTTACCGGCTCGCGATGGGGGTCCTGCGGTCTGGCGAAGCCCTCGAGACTCTTGGTGATGCGCCCCCCCTGCGCCGCGGCGTCCAGGACGGTCTGTATCAGCTTCTTGGTCACGGTGTCCGAGGGCTGAGCCTGGGCCACCTCGGCCTGGGCGCTCATCACGCTGAGCAGGTTGTTGAACTCATGGGCCACTCCGGCGGCCAGCTCGCCCAGGGCCGCCAGGCGCGCCGTCTGCTCGATCCGCATGCGCTGGGTGATGTCGCGGGCGATGGTGATGATCCCCACGGCCCGGCCCTGAGAGTCAACGACGGGCACCGAGTGGGTCTCGACCTTCATGGAGCCGCCGTCCCTGGGATGCAGGTCCAGGCGTCGAATCCGCCCACCCTCATCAGCGGCGGCTCCCTGGAAGAACGCCTGCAGGTCGGGGGCCGTGGCCTCACCGGTGAGGGCCGAGATGTGGAGGCCGGTGGCGATGTCGTCATCGGTGTAGCCCAACGCCTCCTGGGCCGCACGGTTCATGTAGGTGACGTTCAGCTCCGCGTCGGCCTCCAGAATCATGTCCGGCGCCAGCTCGGAGAGTTGGCGAAGCCGCCGGTGCCCGGCCTCCAGTTTCTGTTGAGCCCGCCTGCGCTCCAGCGCACCGGCCAGCACCTGGGCCGCCGTCTGGAGCGTCTCCTGCTCGTCGGCGGACCAGGTGTGCCCGACCGCCGTCGCCTCCACCGACAGCGAGCCCACCAGGCGTCCGGCACAGAGCATCGGCATGGCCAGGGCCGAACGGGCGCCCAGCGCTTCCAGGGCGGTTCGCTCCCGTGACCCCTCCGGGAGTGCGCCAACATCCTCCACGAGCATCGGCTCTGCACGCAGGTGCAGCGCCAGGAGCCGCACCCGCGGGTCCAGCACCCGTCCGACGAGGAATCCGGCGCTGCCCAGGCGCCCCTCGGCGAACCACTCATGAACCGCCTCGACCGCGCGCTGGCCGTCGGAGAACACACAGATCGGAAGAGCACACGTCTGAACTCCAGTCACCGCTCATTATCT
>CAZXDD010000766.1:2456-3287 GCA_964639415.1 uncultured Armatimonadia bacterium | reverse complement strand
TGGTCAAGGCGATCGTTCTGAGGGTGGGGGGAGCCAGGTTGTACCGGCAGCTTGCGGCGGCCTTCCTGGGTCTTGCCGTGGGGCACATGCTGATAGCCGGCGGCGTGTGGGGACTGGTGGGGGCCATCGACGAGGATGTGGCGAAGCGGTATCTGGTCTGGTTCGCGTAGCTCGCTGTTGCCGGGAGGCGCGTCTCGGCCGGTGGGCCAATGTGCGGGGCCTGGGGCCACAGGCCCGCGGTGTAGGACGTTGAGCCGTCGGCCTGCTGCCTCTGCCTGTGCCTTTCCTGTGCCTTAGCCTCCAGAGGTGCGGCCGCAAACCCCGCCTTCGCCGGGAATGTGATTCTGAGAGCGTCCGCTCGCGGGGGGAGCAGCTCGAGGAGTCTCCTGGCATTTGGCGAGATTCTTCGCTATCTCGCTGCGCGAGATGGATGCTCAGAATGACAGGAACCGGGCCGGCCGGACTTCTCGGCCGCGCCTCTACCCTCGCGACCTCCTGCGTCGCGGCCGTGCAACGACGGCTCTCGCTGCGTCCTGTCCGACGCGCGCGATGGCGTCCGCAAGCGCGGGGCGCATCGCCGAGAAGCCCGGGGCGGCGATGAGGCCGTCGTAGTCGGACAGGACCACGGCGTCGGTCCCGGCCCGAGCGGCGAACTCCAGGGCATCGATGGTGCGGTCCTCCCGGCGCGGACCGGCCATGAGCCACAGGCCGCAGCCCTTCTTGTGCGCGTGGGCGATCTGGGCCGGGCCCTTGTTCACCTCGCGAATGCCGTACTCCATGTCCCAGCCCATCTCCTGCCACGGCACCGTGATGCACAGACCGTCCACTCCC
>CAZXDD010000766.1:0-2446 GCA_964639415.1 uncultured Armatimonadia bacterium | reverse complement strand
TGCGCCAGCACCGCGATATCCTCGCTCCCCGTGTAGCGTTGCTCCTTGCCCAGCCTGGGTGAGGGCACCACCAGCGACTGCAGCCTGCGGTCCACCGATCGCACCGCCGCGGCGGCGGCCAGCAGGAACATGCTCACACTCTGGCGCCGGAACAAAAGCACCTCGTCCGTGAGCTCCCGGGGCATCTCGTGGCCGTAGGCGGCGGCAAAGAGCCTCTTGCAGTAGCCGCAGCGGCAGGACCACAGCCCGCGGTGGTGATGGAAGCCCGGCTCATCCCACACGAAGCCCCGGCACTCCAGGAGCCAGGCGAGAGTGCGCACCGAGGAGGAGAACCACTCCAGGAAGCGGGGGTCGTTGGGGCAGGCCTTCCGGACGCGCTTGCCGCGGGAGTCGACCTGCGAGGTGTCGGGATGCACCTGTAGATAGAGGCTATCGATGGAGGGATCGGGGGCCAGGAGACGGCCGTAGCCCCAGGGGACGGCGTACGGCTCGAGGCCGGCGGCCCGAGCCTGACGGAAGAACCCGGCGAGGTCCTCGGCCTGCCAGCGGACCTCGTCCTCGTAGCAGGCGATGAACAGCGTCCGGATGCCGATGTCGTACACCAGACCGAGGTCCACGTGCCGCAGATCATCGACGCCGCCGGAGCAAAGCAAGCCTACCTGCATCGCGACACCCATCCACTGAATGGTGGTCGGACAACCCCGGGGTCAGTGGTAGGGTGCGACTGGGGTCGGGAGCGGTCGAGTTGGCAACAGGAAACGGGCGGTTCAGACCGGTGGGCCCGAACGCATGGTGGGGCGGACCTCTTGCCGTGGGTGAGGCAGGCTTTGCAGCCCTCCAGCGCCGCTGGTGGGGCGGGCCTTCCAGCCCGCCGCCGTTGCCGTCCATCCTCGCCCATCCGGGTGTCTACTCGGGCGCTTTCGAGCCTGTGTGGCCCTGGACGGGAAAGCCCGGGCCACTAGCGGCGAACCCTCGCCCGGCCACTAGCCGTCGCCGGCCGCCCCAGCCCCCTCCTGGCTTTCCGCGGGCTTTCTAGCCACCGCCACGATCGAGGTGCCCACCGGCAGATTCACCCGCGTCACCAGCCAGGCCTCCACCGCCTGTAGCCCGGTGAAGAACCGGTTGAGCCAGCCCGGCAACGACATGATCTGTGTATGCGGCTTGCCCAGTCTTCTGAGCCGCAGGCGATTGAGCAGCCGCACCACCAGCACGATGGGAAACACGAAACTCACATCGTGACTGACCTTAAGCACCTCGCCCCCGGCCGCCACGATCTTGGCCCGCAGATCCCCGGCCAGGTACCGCCTCCTGTGCGAGAGCGCCTCGTCATGCTCGCTCCACAGCCACGGGTACGCCGGCACCGTCATCAGGGCGGTTCCCCCGGGCTTCAGTATTCGCATGACCTCCGCGAAACCCTTCTCATCGTCATCCAGGTGCTCCAGCATGTCCGCACAGATGGCGACGTCGAAGGTGCCAGTCTCAAACGGCAGCTCCTCGGCTCGGGAGCGCACCAGGCAGCGATGGCCTCGGAGGGCGCAGAAGTCCAGTGCGTCGGGCGACAGGTCGGTGCCCACCAGGGCGCCGAGGTCGTCCAGGGCGGTGAGGGTTCCACCGGTGCCGCAGCCGATGTCGAGGATCAGCTCCGCGTCCGGGGCGTAGCGCTGCAGCAGATTGCGCAACAATCGTCGGCGCCCCACGAACCACCAATACCTGTCCTCGAGGCGGCGCATCTTCTCGAGCTCTTCCAGGCGCATGCTCAAATACCGGGTCAGACCACCGGCATCGCGAGCGCCGGAGGAGTTGCCCCCAAGATCCTTTCGCCAAAGGGCCGGGCGACAGCCGTGGACGAACAGCGCCATTATAGCACGCCAGGCGACCGAGGGGCGACAGGGCTTGGGTCGGTGGCGCAGTTGGCCGTGCCGGTGCCTCGCGGCGGACGGGGAAGTGGTCGCGAGCGCTCATCAAGGCAGACGACCCGCAAAACAACCCTGACTCATCCGGGAGAGACATTGTAATGCCAACAAAAAGGTGATATTATGCCACAATAAAGCCATTAGCAGAGATGATCCCGAGGGTTCTCGTCCTTGCCTGGTCGTAAGACCGGATGCACCTCGCGCGCGGTCTGTGTGATGGCCGGGCGAGTAAGGCCAGTACGAGGTACAGCACCGCCATGACCGCGGCAGCAGAACAGGCTCACAGCAGACAACGGGGCCCAGCGGCCCAGAAGCGGACGTGGCTTGTCACCGGGTGTCTGGCGGGCATCGTGATCGCGGCCCTCCTCGGCGTGCTTATGTATCCCGTGATGTTCGGGCGGCCGCCGGACCCCCTGGGCCTCGGGATCGCGGCGGGGCACCTGGTGTTCACCGAGTACCCCGCCGCACACACCGGCGGGAGGCTGCAGCGCCGCACGTTGTCACTGGACATGACGACGGGCCGTGTCCGCCAA
>CAZXDD010000765.1:0-3300 GCA_964639415.1 uncultured Armatimonadia bacterium | reverse complement strand
TGGAGTCGTGCCTGAGCTCCGGCGGCGGGCTCCGCTCTGGAGGGGCCGGTCCGAGGCGTCCGCGGCGTCACCGATCACGGCCCACACGCCGGCCGCGAATGCGGAAGACAGGAGCCTCGGCGCCGCGCGACGGACATGCGCGGCTACGGCGACCAAGGGCGGCAGGACGGCACAGCGGCCACCCAACAGGCCCTGAAAGACAGGGCGAACGCAACTCGGGGCCGGGCTTGCTGCGCTGCTCCGTGGTTGATATAGTGGCGGGACTGCGGACAGCTTGAGCGTGAAGCCCGGACACAACACGACAGTCCACGATTGGGGAGCCGCATGGCAGACCCAGATGCGCCGCACAGCTTCTCGCCCGACCGCGCCAGGCGTTCGTACATGATGGACGTCGACCCCGGAGACGCGATCCAGGTGCCCGACCTGGGGCCGCTGCTCGCCGGACTGGGTGCCGTCGAGGCGTTGGAGCGCATCGGCGTCGAGGACTGGGAGCCCGTGCCGGACGATGACCGCCGAGTACGGGCGGGAACGGTGCTTCAGAGCTTCCTGATGGTCAGCGGCGAGGTCAACGCGGGTGGACGCACCCCCTGCCGGGAGGAGCATCTCATCGTGGTGGCAGCACTCGGCGAGGGCGACGTCGATCCGGTGGTGCTCTGCCCGATCGTGTCCTGGAGGGACTTCTCGCGGTATCGCGCGGAGCTACAGGGCGAGGGGGCCCTGCGGCAGGCCCGGGAAGGCGGGCTCCCGGGACTGCTTCCGACCCTCTTCCCCTGCGCCGGTTACGACACCGAGCCCAATGCTTTCATCCGGACGGCCCTGCTCCAGAGCACACTTCGCAGGTACGTTGTCTTCGCTCTGGGCACCCCGCGCGCCCCGCTACGGCTGCGGGAGCCGCTGGTGCCGGGGCTACAGGCGGCCGTGATACGGGGGGCGAAGCGGCGCTGAGCGGAAGCTACGGCCCGATTCGCGCGCCGCCCAACGCCCGCGAGGGCCCCGGGACTTGCCCAGAAGGCCATCAAGCGCACCCATGCGGACCCCAGGTGGGCCTCGAGCAGACCACGCCCCCCGAAGTGCTCGCGCCCTGCAATGCATCCCCCCGGCGGGGCCCCTTGAAGGACAATGTCCCGTTTGGCGGGAACACGCCTCTTCGCCACACCGCCCTCCGCACACTCATCATCTCGGCGGATAGGCAGGGAGCCTGCTTCTGATGAGCCATCACGACCGGCCGTATGAGACCTTCCTGTGGGTGGAACTGATCGGGTTTGACAATGAGCTGCCGGACTTCGGCGTGGACGCGTACCTGGACAACTGCGGCTTCACGCCCGATGTCGTCTCCCTGTTCGTGTACAATCCGGAGCTGATCCACACCCATGACGGGACCATCGACGGGCGCCTTTTGCCCTTCGACTGCTGCTCCTATGGCGGCCATCCCAGCAACTACGAGCGAGACCGGCAGGACTGGACGCAGGAGCAGCTCAGAGGGCTCATCCAGAGGCTGCAGAGCCACGGGGTGGCGGTGTTTGTCTGTGTGTTCGACTCGTTTCGGTCCGACCCGTGGGTCGGCGGCCATCCGGAGGTGCTCAACGTCACCAGCGACGGCGTCCGCGCCGGGTCGGTCTCGCTGTTTGCGCACCTGGCGGATGGGACGCTGTATGAGGACTTCTACGCCCGCCAACTGGCCGCCGTCCTGCGTGACTACGGCCTGGACGGCTACCACCAGGGCGACGGCTACAGCCATCCCCGCTTCCCCCTGTACACGGCGGATTACTCCGCCGACCTGACCGCGCAGTTCGAGGCCCACAGCGGCCTGAGCCTACCCGAAGAGACGGGGGCGGAGTGTGGCGACGAGCCTGAGACGGTCAGGAGCCGCGCCGCCTGGATCTGGCGCCACGCCCGGGCCCAGTGGATCGCCTTCAACACCGACCGCATGGTTCAGTTCTGCGAGAAGGTCTTCGCCGCGGTGCACGGCCAGGGCAAGCGGGTGATTCTCAACAGCGCCCTGACCCGCGACCCCTTCCAGGCCATCTACCGGCACGGAGTGGACTACCAGCGCATCGCCGCCGCAGGGGCGGACGGGTTCTTCGTCGAGACCGTGGCCCCCGGAGTGATCATCGGCGGGGAGAGTGGGCACGAGGCCAATCCGCACCACGACTTCCAGGCCATGCTCCTGCTCATCGCCGCCGCCGTCCCGCGGCACAAGCTCTACTGCCTGCAAAACGCCCACGATGTCAACGAGCAGTGGGACGTCTTGCTCCATGGGCCGACGCTGCTGGAGCGCGAGATCTACTGCGAGACCAGCCTGTTCCACCGTGAGGCGGACGGCGGCCTGCGCAGGTGTGTGAGCGGGCCCCTGGTCTGCCTGTCCGACGGCATCCGGCATCATGAGTGGGAATGGCTGAGAAGCTGGTGGGACCTGGGCTATGGGACGCAGCCGGAGGGGATCGTGGGCGCCACCGTGGTGTGGTCGGATCAGGCGCACGCCGGCCAGCTTGCCGACTATCTGCAGACCTGGCGCTTCAGCACCCACAAGCTGCTGTACGAGCTGATGTCCCACGGCGCGCCGCTGCACTCGGTGGTGCGGGTGCAAGACATCGCCGGCGCCCGCGGGCCGCTGCTGGTGCCCAATCCCCATCTTCTGCCGCGCGCGGAGCTGGAGAGCATCCTGGCCCACAGCGACGGCCCGGTGATCCTCATCGGCGGCCTGCCTAATTGGCTGCCGGAGCCGGCCGTGGGCTTCTCCGACTGCCACGCGCCGGATGCCCTGGCCTGCGCCGTGTATGGGGATGTACCGCCCTTCGAGGTGGACATCTCCGATGAGCCCGAGGAGATCCCGGCCGAACCGCTGGACATTCCGGACCCGCCCTTCTACTTCCGGGAGCTGTACTTCCGCAAGGTCTCCGAGAGCTTCCTCGGGGCCTGCTCCAAGCTGCTCTGCCGGGAGGCCGAAGCGCCGGCGATCAACCAGCGCGGGGACGTGGTGACCGTTCGCGCCCTGCGCATGGGGCCGGGACGGCTCAGGCTGCTGGTGGGCAATGACAGCCATTACTACGCCATTACCGAACTGGACCTGGGACGACCGGTGAAAAGTGCCCGCGTGGCCACGGGCTTTCCGGGCACGACCCCGCCGGTGGCGGACACACGGATCTGTGGCCTCCGCATCCCGCGCCACGGCATGGTGGTCTTGGATGTGGAGATGGAGCAGTAGCGGTGGGGTCGCGGCCGCCGACAGTGGCGTGCCGGAGAGCCGAGTGTGAGATCGGAAGAGCGTCGTGTAGGGAAAGAGTGTAGGATAGGGTGTAG
>CAZXDD010000764.1:0-3301 GCA_964639415.1 uncultured Armatimonadia bacterium | reverse complement strand
CGAGCTGGGGGTCACGCTGTCCGACGCCGCGGGGCAGGACCTGGCCTCGGTGACCGGACTCAAGCTGGAGAAGCTCCCCCCCGGTGTGGATGAGGTGTGGTTCGACCGCGAGAACAACCTCTACATCAACGGGGAGCCCCACTTCCCCACGGGCTTCTATTCCCTGGACTGGGCCGGGCGCATGGCCCTGGCCGCCGAGGGCGACTATACGCTGTTCCACACCTACGCCGGCTCGACGCCGGCCCGTCTCGATCCCGAAGTGCAGGGCAGTTGGGACTGGCAGACCTGGCTGGACGCCGGAGCGGCCGCGGGGATGCGGGCCTTCCTGGGCTTCGGCTACCGGGGCGACAACAAGAGCGACTTCATCACACGCCTCGCCCGCGGCCAAGCGCCCCTCGAGCACCGGCAGATGACCCAGTACATCGAGCGCTGGAAGACCCATCCCGCCCTCCTGGGCTGGTACATCTACGACGAGCCATCGCTCGCCGGGCGCACGCCCGAGGAGATGGCCTATCTGTACAAGATGGCCGACGACATCGACCCCTATCACCCCAAGCTCCAGTGCCTGGTGTTCTGGACCGACGCCCGCTTCAACGACACCTTCGATGTCCTGATGCCCGATCCCTATCCCATACGCGCCGAGGGCTCCAGGCCGCTGCGCAGCGTGGCCGAGGCCATCCGCGCCGCCCGCCGAACCGTTGGCGACCGAAAGCCCGTGTGGCCGGTGCTGCAATGGTACCGCTACGAAGGCGGACGCTTCCCCAACCCCACCGAACTGCGTTGCATGGCCTTCCTGGCCGTGGCCGCCGGGGCCAAAGGCATGACCTGGTACAGCTTCTACCACGGCTACAAGGACAATGCCGCCCAGTGGCCCGAGGTGGCCCGCGTGGGCCGCGAGCTACGCTCGGTGCAGGACATCGTGCTGGCACCCTATGCCCACGTGACGCCGCGGCTGGACCCGCCCGACGCGCCCCTGGAGCTCATGCTCAAGCGCACCGAGAGCAGGCTTCACATCGTCGCGGTGAACTACGAGGCCGCGCCCACCGGGCCGGTGACCCTACACCTGCCCCTGACGATCCGCGCCGCCACAGAGCGCCTCAGCGGCGCCTCCGTCCCGGTGCAGCACAATGGGCTGACGCTGGACTTGGCCCCCTATGAGCCCACGGTCATCGACATCGAGCTGGAGCCCTGAGGTGGGACGGAGGCCGCCGCGGCCGGGGCTGCTCGGCCTTGGACCGCTGTCCGAACCCGGTCCGCGGTTCACTCCCCCCATTGACCCGGCGGCACAGTGCGCATTACCATCAGACTTGGCGCGTCTTGTCCGCCCGGAGGTCTTCGGCATGCCTGTTCGCTGCGCCTGGGTCCCACCCGCCGATCCGCTCTATGTCGAGTACCATGATCGAGAGTGGGGCGTCCCCGTGCACGATGACCGGCACCTGTTTGAGATGCTCGTCCTGGAGGGGGCTCAGGCCGGGCTGAGCTGGGCCACCGTGCTGCACAAGCGCGAGCGGTACCGCGAGGTCTTCGACGGCTTCGACCCGGCGAAGATCGCCCTGTATGACGAGAGCAAGATCGCGCACTTGCTCCAGGACCCCGGCATCATCCGCAACCGGCGCAAGATCCAGGCGGCGGTGGACAATGCCCGGGCCTGTCAGGAGTACTTCGCCGAGCAGGGCAGTCTGGCCCGGGCGCTGTGGGCCTTCGTCGACGGCGTCCCGGTCACGAACGCCTGGCGGACCCACAGTGAGGTCCCGGCCCAGACCGAGCAGTCCCGGGCCATGTCCGGATTCCTGCTCGAGCGTGGGTTCAAGTTCGTTGGCCCCACCATCTGCTATGCCTTCATGCAGGCCGTGGGGATGGTCAATGACCACACCACCGACTGCTTCCGGTACCATGAGCTACAGGGGGGCGGCGTCCCGCCTGCGGCGAGTGCCGGCGTGGATCCGGCCGAGGGCGCCGGCCCTGCTTCCCGGTGGTGACCCGCGACCGAAGAGGCGGCGCCCCCAGCCCCAGACGTAGCCTGTGACCTTCGACTATCGACCTTCGACTATCGACTTGCCACCGCCTTTGCCGAGGTCTGCCTGTGAAAGGACTACGCATACACTCTCCGCGGCTCACCATCATCCTCCTCATCGCCCTCGCGGTGGGAGGGGCCGTGGGCGTGCTCATCCCCCAGGGCCTCGCACCCGAGGACTATGCCCGCGGTTTCGGCGTCTTCTCCCACGTCATCCGCCTCCTCTCCCTGGACCGGGCCTTCAGTTCCTGGTGGTTCCTGGCTCTGCTGGCGATGCTCCTGGTCAACCTCGGCGCCTGTCTCCAGGGCTCGCTGACCCGGGCCAGGCGGCGGATGCCGGCGACCGGCTACGCCGCCCTGGCCAGCCCGGCGCTGCACGTGGCCATCTTCCTGGTTGCCATCGGCGCGATCCTCGGCAGGGTTCCGGGCCTCTCGCTCCGCGAATCGGCCATGGTGATCGAGGGCGATCAGACCCGGGTCACCAACACCGAGATGCACGTGATGCTCAAGGACTTCTGGATGAAGTTCGATGACGGCACAGGCGCGGTGTCCTCGTACATCAGCGAGGTTGTGTTCCAGGACGCCGCGGGGCAAGCGGAGGCACGCATCGAGGTGAACAGGCCCGCCAACTTCCGGGGCTGCCAGTTCCAGCAGGTGGGGTGGGGGCTGGCCGGGGTGTGGATGGACGTCACCAATCCACAGGGAGAGACGCTCCGGCGCGTGCTGCCGCTGCGACAGGCTCAGGGCACCGGGGCTCAGAGGTCCTGGGAGCCGGTGCCGGGGCACAACATCATCGAGCTGGAGGGCGAGGATGCCGCCCTGGTGGTGACGATCTACTATCCGGAGGCCGTGGCCGCCGCCACCGAGCACGGCGTCGACGTGCACCCCACCGGCGAGTACCCGAAGCGCCAGTTCGCTCTCCTGCGCGGTGTGACGGGCATCAAGGGCGGCGAGCACCAGTTCGCCGAGGTGGGCTGGGCCGGTGACCGCGCGGAGGTGGAGTGGAAGGGCTGGAAGGTGAACCTAGGAGATCCGGTGTTCTACTCGGTCTTCGGCGTGCGCCGCGACCCCGGCCTGCCCTTCGTCTGGACCGGCTTCCTGCTCATGACCGCGGCGCTGATGGTGATCGTCCTGGTGCCCACGAACAGGCCCACCTCGTCCACCGACGCATAGGTGCCGCCCGGCCATTGCACCGCCCCGGGGCGAGTCCCCGCGCCGCCGTCGGCCGTCGTCGTTCGCGTAGGTCGGGCTTTCCAGCCCGACTCCGTGCCGTCCGCCGTTGCCGTC
>CAZXDD010000763.1:0-3308 GCA_964639415.1 uncultured Armatimonadia bacterium | reverse complement strand
TCATTCTGAGCGTCCATCTCGCGCAGCGAGATAGCGAGGAATCTCGCTGAACGCCGGGAGATTCCTCGAGCCGCTCTTGCCGGGAGCGGGCGCTCTGAGAAGGACACTCCCGGCGAAGGCGGGTTCTCCGGCCGGGCCCATCGGGCCTGCCGACCCCGTCGCCGCTCAGGGGCATGTCTCCACCGCACCCCCACACATGGAGGCTCTGGATGATTGGCTTTGACTACTACAACCCGGTGCGCCTGATCTTCGGGAACGGCAGCTTCAGCCGCCTGGGGGAGTGCGTGCACAAGCGGGACGAGCACGCGATGCTCGTCACCGGCAGCGGAGCCGCGCGGCGTCTGGGCTACCTCGACCGGGCCCTGGAGATGCTCCAGCAGTCCGGGGTGCAGGTCACGGTCTTCGATCGTGTCCCCCCGAACCCTACGGACCTGATCGTCGAGGAAGGCGGGACCATCGCCCGCGAGCACCAGTGCAATCTGATCGTGGCGGTGGGTGGCGGGAGCGCCATGGACGCCGCCAAGGGCATCGCGGTGGCCGCCACCCACAACTTCCCCGTGCGGGAGTTCCTGGTGGACGGCAATCACGGCGACAAGCGGGTGCCCACCGGCGCCACCCTGCCGGTGGTGTGTGTGACCACCACCGCGGGCACCTCGTCGGAGCTCACCCCCTTTGCGGTGATCACGGCGACTGAGACCAAGGAGAAGGCGGCTATCGCCGGTGACTGCATCTACCCGCGGGCCTCGATCTGCGACCCGGAGCTGACCTTGAGCACCCCGGCCGCCGTGACGGCGGCCACCGGCGTCGATGTGCTGTGTCACTCGGTGGAGGGGTACATCAACGCCGACGCCGGGCCCTTCACCGACAGCGCGGCGGTGCAGGCCATCGGTCTGGTGGGCGAGTTTCTCCCCCGGGCGGTGGCGGACGGGACGGACCTTGAGGCGAGGTACTCGCTGTCTTTGGCCAACGTCTTCGCGGGAGTCCCGCTCTCCAATTGCGGGGCCTCGGTCATGCACGCTCTGGAGCATCCCGTCAGTGCCCACTACCCCGGGGTGCCTCACGGCGAGGGGCTGGCGGCCCTGATGGTGGCCTATTGCCGGCTGTTCCACGGACAGATGCCGGAGAAGTTCGCGCGGCTGTCGGCTTTGCTAGGGGGCCCGGAGCAGGCGGCGGCGGCCGCGGACACGGTGGCGGCCTTCCTGGACAAGGTGGGGCTCAAGATCGGGCTGAGCAGGTTCGGCGTGGACCGGGCCATACTACCGCGGCTGGCCGAGGACGCCCTGCGCTACATGGGCGGGGCGGCGGCCAAGACCCCGGGCTGCTCGGGCAAGGGGTGTCTGGTGCAACTGCTGGAGGAGAGCTTCTGAGTTCGACCGTCGTGGGAGACCGGACTTGATCGAGCGACCGGACTTGATGACCATCGGGCCGTACATGATCCTCCCGCTGCTGGTGGCCGTCCTCCTGGGGGTCCTCGCACGCCGTCGGGGGGCCACCTGGACACAGATCCAGGTGTCTCTCGGCGCCGGCCTGCTGGGGGCCTTCATGACCTCCAGCGGCTGGGTCTTCGCCGCCTACATCAACGGCGACCCCATCAACGTCTGGATGATACTGGGTTCCCAGATCCTCGTTGGGCTCGTCTGCGCCCTGGCGGCGTTCTTCTCCACCATGCCCACCGAGCAGGACCTGACCGACAAACTCCAGCAGTATGACCGAAGGAAGTGAACCCCAGCGTGGAACCCGTGTTTCTCACCTCACTTGTGCCCACCGCCCTCGAGGCGGTGGAGCAGTTCTCTGCCGCCGAAGCCGGATACCTGGAATTGTCGCTGTTCTGCGGCCCCCGGCACTTCAACCCGGCAGACGGCGACGCCGTGGATGCGCTCAAGCAGGCCCTGGCACGAACCGGGGTGGAGGTGTTCTCCGTCCACGCCTCCTTTGGCGCCACCTTTGACCTCTCGACCCTCGAGGGCACGGTTCGACAGCACGCCGTGGAGACCCACCTCGCCGAGATGCGGCTGGCCGCCGAGCTGGGGGCACAGGCCGTGGTGGTACACCCCGTGGGTAGCGGCTGTCCGGAGGCATCTCAGCGTGCGGACCGTCTGGCCGCGTCCGCGGCTTCCCTGTCGGCCCTGGCGGCTGCCGCGGTGGACCTGGGTCTGAACCTGGCGGTCGAGAACATGACGCCCCACAACCCCGCCGACGACCTGGATGAGCTGGTGGCTCTCGTGGACGGCCTCCACTGCCCCCGAGCGGGCTTCTGCTTCGACACCGGCCACTGCCACCTCAATGGCATCGCCCAGAGTCGGATGATCTCGGCCTTCGCCGACCGGCTGCATGTGATCCACTGGCACGACAACAACGGTGAGCGCGACGAGCACCTCAACCCCGGTGCCGGCAATATCGACTGGGAAGACTACTATGCCGGCCTGGCCGCGATCGGCTTCGACGCGCCGGTGACTGTGGAGGCGAGCAATCGGGGCCTGATCCTGTCGGAGTTCGTGCGGGTGGCGAGACTGGCCCTGGACGAGCGCCGCGCCATGTACGTGTAGCTCGGACCTTGACCGTCGCCTTCCGGTCGGCCATCCACCGCGGTATCCGCCGGCCCCTTTCCGGCTTGTTTCCCAGACGGTCCGCCGAACCAAGGAGCACTCCCGATGAGACGACTAACCGCCGTGCTCTGCGTAGCCCTGGCCCTGTGCTCTTGCGGGGCGGCATGGTCGTTGACCAACACCGTGAACAACCCGTCGTTCGAGGTGGATACCGATGGAGACGGCATCGCCGACGGCTGGAGCGGCGAGATTCAGGTGAGCAGCGGTGCCCGGGGCTCCTTCGCCATCGACACCGAGGTGAAGCGCTCCGGAAAGGCGGCGCAGCGCATCGACCATGAGAGCAACAACACCGCCTGGGTCCGGGTGAGCCAGGAGCCGGTGGCCGCCGTGCCCTCCGCCCTGTACCGCGTGAGCTGCCGGGTACGCAGCGAGGGTGCCTACCAGGTTCTGCTCTATGAGTTCCTCACGGGCAGCGAGCCGTACACCGGCCACAGCCTGGGCTCGGGAGGCCGGACCGACGGCTGGGTGGAAGTCTCGCAGATCATCACCACCTCCCCGCAGGCCAGGCACTTCAAGCTCTCCCTGATCGCTCAGGGACCGGGGAGCGTGTGGTTCGATGACGCGATGATCGCCCGGGTGGACGAGCTCCCGGGCGTTAAGGCTCCGCGGGTGGACACCGCTCCCACGCTGGACGGCGACCTGACGGATCCCGTCTAGATCGGAAGAGCACACGTCTGAACTCCAGTCACGAGATTCCATCGC
>CAZXDD010000762.1:0-3310 GCA_964639415.1 uncultured Armatimonadia bacterium | reverse complement strand
GCCGGCATGGCGGGTGCGGGTCTGCCCTGTTGTGAACCCCCGCCCACTGCACAGCACCGCCACGCCCCCCGCAGGCCATGGCAGCTCCCGGTGTGGCACCGGCATGGGCCCCAGAGGGCCGGCGAATGACGAGGCGGACGGTGGCTCTCGGCAGGGCGGCCCCTCACCCGCAAGCGCCCCGCAGGGGTCGCCCGACTCTCCCGGACGCCCCTGCGGGACTGGGAGAGGTTGGAGCGGCAGGCCGACTTCCAACGCCCATCGCCCTACCAAGGAGTGACCGCCATGCGCGCACTGTGCATATTGCCCATCGTCCTGTGCACCCTCTGCGCCTGCGCCCAGGAGATTCCCGAGATCTGGCGGGCCGATCTGCCCCACGAGGAGACCCATCCCAGTCTGCTCTTCGGCCCCGACGAGCTGCCGCGGATCCGTGCGCGCATCGAGCGCGAGCCCTACAGCCGCTGGTGGTCCGGTGTCAGCAATGGCGGGGACCTGGTGTCTTTGGCCTTCACCTGGTTACTCACCGGCGATGAGGCCAAAGGTGCCGCCGCGCGGGAGCAGCTCCTGCGCGCCTACCCCTCGGGCTATCACTGCTCCTGCGGGGTGGCCGATGCCCTGCAGGCGGTGGCCGAGGCCTACGATCTGCTCTACCACTACGAGGGTCTCTCCGCCACCGATCACCGGGCGATCCGGGCTAAGATCGCCGCGGCCTGCGAGCGCATGTACCTCTCGGCCCTGGAGTCGGGCAGTGGGCAGCACCCCGGCAACCAGCGCACCCGGGGCATCTGCGCCCTGGGCACCGCCGCGCTGGTCCTGCGCGGCTACGAAGACTCCGCTCACTCGCCCCAGGAGTGGCTGCAGAGAGCCCTGGACGGGATTTCCCAGGAAGCCAATCTCCAGTTCTGGCGCCCGGACGGCATGTTCATCGAGGGGCCTGTCTACTCGTCATTCACGCTCAGTGTGATGCTCCCGTTCTGCCGCTACTACGAGCGCATCTGCGGCCGCTGGCTCTTCTCCGAGCCCAGGCTGCGCAACGCCCTGCTGTACCTGATCCACCAGACGCAACCCGATGGCCTCACCACGGCGATGGGCACGACGAACATGGCCGCCGTCGCCGGCTCGCTCAAGCTCGCCGTGGGCGCGGGGCTCCCACAGGAGCAGGCACTGATGCAGTGGGCCGTGCGGCACTGTGGCTCGCCGGCGGGCGGCGGTCTGCGCGAGCTGTGCCTGTACGATGCCGACGTCCTTCCGTCTCTTGCCGGGACGCGCAAGGGGCGGTTCTTCCCGGTCAGCCAGGAGGCCGCGCTGCGCTCCGACTGGGGGCGCCATGCGGTGGCTCTGTGGTTCAAGGGCAAGGACCCCTGGCTGGCCGGCGGCCCCACCGTCTACAGCCACGGCGATGTCGGCAGCTTCGTCCTTCACGCCTACGGCGAACTGCTCGCCGTCGATGCCGGCTATGACCACTGGGTGAGCTACGACCTGTACCCGCCCGAGCTGCACAACACGCTGCTGGTGGACGGGCAAGGGCCTGTGGGCGCCACCCCGGGACTGCTGCAGGGTGCGGTCGATGCCCCCTTCCTGCAGGGCGGTGACATCGTCTCTGAGTACGCAGGCATCAGCCACCGGCGCACCTTCCTGCTGGTGGAGGGGAGCTACTGGGTGATCGCCGACGACGTGCAGGCCGATGCGCCCCACCGCTACGACTGCCAGGTGCACACTCCGGTCTCGCGCGAGGGGGGAAGCGTGAGCCTCGAGGGCAGTCGGGCGGCCTGGACCGGCTTTGACCCGCGCAGCGGCAATCCCGGCACTGTGAGCGTGACCGCGACCTTCGCCGGGCCCGTCGAGCTGTCGACCATGGACAGGTCCCGCTGGCAGCCGTATGACGCCGACCCCAAGCGCGGCTCGTACGACAACTGGGCCGTCGTCGCCGGACAAAGCGGCACGCAGATGCGCTTCCTGACGGCGCTGTGCCCCTATCCCACCGGCTCCGAGGCGCCGCAGGTGACGACCCCTCAGGCCACCGGTGGACGGGCGCTGACCGTGACCCGGGGCGCCTCGGCCGCGACCTTCCTGGTGGCCGAAGGCGCCGCCGTCACCGCAGGCTCGTTGTCCTGCACCGCGCGCACCGCGGCGGTCGGGCTCCGCGACGACGCGCCGCAATGGGCATACATCAGCGGCTCGGGCCGTCTGGAGCATCACGGCACGCTGCTGGCGGAGCTCTCCTCCGGGGGCCCCGGCGCCGTGGCTCTGCAGACACTGCCGCTTGCCCACGGACCCGTGCTGCTTCGGGGCTTCCTCTGCGGCCCGAGAGGGATGCAGGTCAAGGTCCCGGCCGCACTGGCTCAGGGCGCGGCCTTCCTGCGGCGAGAGGACGGGTCCTGGCTGACGCTGCAGTGGTCGCGCGAGACCGAGCTCGCCGGCCTCGCTTTGCCCCGGGACATCGAGCAGGGGGCGCCACTGGTGGTGATGAGGCCCGGTCAGGCACCCGGTAACGACGAGCGGCCGCCTGTCCTGCGGGAGCTGCAGATCGACGGAGAACCCCTGCCGCTGCGCGAGCTGGTGGACCTTCCCCGCCTCGGCAAGTCACCGGGTGCGGTCACGCTGCGCTACGAGGACGAGAGCGGGCTTGAGGCCGGACGCCTCATGGCCCGCGTGGACGGGCTTCCTGTGGCCGCGACGCTCTCCGCCGGTGGATGGGTCGCTGTGAACCTCGACGGTGTCACCTCGCTACAGGACCACGAGCTGGTCGTGCAGGTCTCCGACCGCGCCCCGGTGCCCAATGTGGCGAGCTTCCTCCTCTCATGGTCGCTTTCGCCCCTGCTGCGCAATGGCGGCTTCGAGCAAGGGGGGGAGATGCCCACGGACTGGTCGCTGGGCACCTGGTCGGGGGATGATGAGACACTCTATGAGGCCAAGGCCGTCACGGAGCGGCCCCGTAGCGGCAAGCGCTGCCTGCTGCTCAGGGGCCAGGCGGGACACCTGAACCTCTGCGCGGCCCAACGGGTGCCGTTGGTGGTCGGCCGCAGTTACGTGTTGCGGGGCTGGTACAGAGGTGACGTGGCGGCGAAGGCCTCCATGTGCTCCCAGTCCGGCAAGGACCAGTACATCTGGTCCCAGCCCATCGGCCCGGCGGAGGACTGGGTGCCCTTCCAATGGCGCTTCACCGTGGAGAACCCCGAGGTGCCGCTCCTGGTAGCACTGCGCCTGGGAAGCGTGGGCTCCGCGTACTTCGACGACCTGAGCCTGGAAGAGGACGGCGGGAACGGCGGTGGTGACGGCGGTGGTGACGGCGGTGGTGACGGCGGTGGTGACG
>CAZXDD010000761.1:0-3312 GCA_964639415.1 uncultured Armatimonadia bacterium | reverse complement strand
ATGGAATCTCGTGACTGGAGTTCAGACGTGTGCTCTTCCGATCTCTACCCCCACAGGCTCGCGGCGCGCGCGGCCGGGGTGCGGGTGGTCGTCCTGGACTGGGACAGCCGGGCCGTTCTGGACCTGGAGGATATCCCGCACCGCATGACGCTGGCGCCGGCCGCCGAGGCCGACCCGGAGGAGGGACAGCAGCCCGCGGTGGCTCCGGGCTCCGCGGCCCCTCCCCGCGATCCTGAGCCCGGACGCCCCCGCATCGGCCCGACGGCGCCGGAGGCACGCGCCAACGGTGCCGAGAAGCTCCTGACGCTGCCGGCCGCCGACCTGGGTAGCAGCAGGTCTCTGGCACAGCCCGGCGACCACAGGGCGGGCATCATCAAGTTCTGGGCGGTGCGCCAGCTCGAGCACAATCTCGTGGAGGTGCAGGTGCTGTGCAAGAGCCCCGGAGAGCAGGTGGGCACGCTGACGGTTACCGGAGCGCTGCTGAGCTCGCTGCCCGTGGACCCGCTGGCGCCGCCCGCCCTGTTTGGGGGCACCGCCGCGGCGTCGAGCACGGTGGAGCTCCAGGACGGCCAGGCGACGGCGGTGCTGTGCTTCCCCTACCTGGCGACAGAGGAGGCCGCCGTGGCGGGGGTACGCCTCGTCGTCACGGCCCCGGGACAGCAGGGAGCCCTGGATGTGTTGGACACCGAGCGGGCGATGACGCTCTGCCAGCCGCAGGCGGAGGATGAGCCCTGAGGCCCCGGGGGGCTGCGAGACCGGCGCCCGTCATGGGTTCACATCGAAGAACTCGGCCCGCAGCCTGTTGGCGAGGCTACTCTGAGGGTTGGCCGTCAGGGCGCTCTTGAGCGCTCTGGCGGCCGTAGCGGGCTTGGCGTCCAGCAGGTGAGCCACGCACTGCAGGCAGGCGGCGTAGGCGTCTTCAGGCGCCAGGGCCAGGCCCGGCGCCATGGCGGCGCGCACTTGGTCCACACTCGCCCCGCTGCGCAGCAGCGATCCGGCACGACCGGCGTACCCCAGCGGGCTGTCGGGGTGGGCGGTCACGATGCGATCGAAGACCGCGATGACCTCCGCTTCGGGCCGCCCCATGCGCAGATAGATGCCGGCCAGGATGGTCAGGTCGCGGGCCGAGGACACCGTGGCCAGTCTGCGCTCCACCTCGGCGGCGGCCTGGGCCCAGTCGCCCGCGGTGCCGGCGATCTGCAGAAGCCCGATGTACGCGGCCTCATCGTACGGGTTGCCGGCAAGCGCCGCCTCGAAGTCCTCCCGGGCCTCCGCCTGCTCCAGCCCCAGACGGGCCCACCCCAGCGCGGCACCGTAGGCCCGCATGATCGCCGGCCACCGGGAGGCGAGAGCGGCCAGGTCTCGGCGGAAGGCCTCGATCTGCCATCCGCCCTCGTGGGCGAACACCTCGGGCCGGTGGGCCATGGTTGCCGCCGCCGCCGGGTGCCTTAGCAGCACGAGGCAGGCGTCCACGTAGGGGTCGTAGTCGGCGGCCGTGACCAGACCGGCGGAAGCGGAAAGCGCCTCCTCCGCGGCGAGCTGCAGCACGGCACGGGGCGTCTGCGCCTCACGGAGACCGTGGAACAAGGCGGCCACGGCGGTTCCGCAGCGGAGCCGGGCCACCTCCGGCGCTCCGGGCGCCAGCTCCCACGCTACCTGAGCGTGCTCCCGGGCGGTCCTTGCCAGAGCGCGCCAAGGATCCACCTCGTCGAGAGCACCCAGCGATTCCAGCAGACTGCTTCGTGTCTGCTCCAGCGGCATCAGCTCCGCCATCGCGTGCCCGCTCGGACACGACAGGCCCTCTTCTTCGCCCCTCACCCCGGCCTGCATGGCGGCGAGCACCACAGCGGCCAGGGCCGCGTGATTCTCCCACGTATCGCCCGCCGTCTGGAGCGCCTGCTCGCAGGTCGCAATGGCCTCGGTGAGGTTCCCCAGCGCCCCCAGGGAGCGCCCGAGCGTGGCGTGCGTCAGCCTGTCGCCCGCCCCCATCTCCAGCAGCAGGCGACACAGCTCGACCGCATCGCGGTAGTGTGCCGCGGCATCCTGCTTCTTCCCGACGGCCCTGAGCAGGTCTGCGTAGCGCAGTACGTCCATCGCGTCGGCGGAGGAGGCGCCGCTTCGCAGTGCCTCGGCGGCTTTGCGCCGCAGTGTCTCCAGGGCGGTGGGCACGTCCGGCTCGGCGTCCAGGACGGCCGGGTCCAGGGGCCACAGCACCTCGGTGGCGACACGCACCTCGGGTCCGGATACGGCGGCGCGAAGCCGGGACGGATCGATCTGAGGCTTGGGACGCCCAACTCGCTCGGGGAACACCCCCGGCCGCTCGGTGACCTCAAACACCATGATCACGTCGGCGGGGTCCTGCTCGCCCTCGCGGGGCCGGGGGAGGACCTGTGAGAACCAGCCGGGTCTGCGGAGGGCCTGGATGGCGGCGGCGGTCTCGGATTCGGAGAACAGGGCGCCCTCCCGCAGTCCGCAGGTCGCCAGGGCCTCCTCGAACCGGACCACGTGCAGCCCGTCGAACTCGATGCCCTCGAGGTGGGCCTCCTGGATGACGAAAGTCACGACACCGTCCTCCGAGGCATCGGCATGGGTTACGGTGGCGAAGGCCCCGCGCTGGAGGTACGCGGACTGAATGCGGCTGCTGTCGTTCTGAGCGACACCGGGGTTCACCACCAGCCCGGGGGCGGTGCGGACGATGGCCCGCAGCTCCTCGTCCGTCAGGAGCGTGTTGCCCACGAAGACCACGTCCTTGACCGTGGGGCGCTCCCGGACGGCGATGCGCACCCCCTGCCCGCCCTCCTGAGCGTCGGCGGAGATGGCGACTTCGTCGAAGTAGCCCCTGGCCATGAGGGCACCGTGGGCGGCCTCGAGGGCGGCCTGCAAGTCCGGGACATCCTGCCCCACACGGAGAACGCCCTTGATGGCCTCGATCACCGTCTGCGCCGTCACTTCCACATTGCCCGTCACCTCAATGGCGACGACGCGCACCGGCGCGGCCGCACCCACTGCACCCGCAAGCGTCGCCAGAGCAGCGATGATCGGCAGTGGGCCAAGGGTGCGTGATCTGAGCATTGGGTGTCCTCCGACGGTGCGGCAGTGGTCCCCCCACCGCTGTGATAGTCTCTTGGACCAAGCTCCGGAGGAAAAGTAGCGGGCGAGAGCGAGCCCGACGGCTACCGACGACAGCCGGGGAGGTGCCGCCCTCACAAGGGAGGAAGGCGACCGGAGACGCGGGCGCGTTCGGCGGCGCCGGCCTACACTCAGATTATGCAGGTTCCGGGCAGGCGCCGATTCACGTCACCTCACCCCCCC
>CAZXDD010000760.1:0-3321 GCA_964639415.1 uncultured Armatimonadia bacterium | reverse complement strand
CAGGATGACGGCAACGTCAACGACGCACGACAACGGCGGACAGGATGGACAGGATGACGGCAACGTCAACGGCGGACAGGATGGACAGGATAACGACGGATGGACAGGATGACGGCAACGACAACGGCGGACAGGACGGACAGGATAGCGGCGGGTAGCAGATCGCCCGACCGGCTGCACCGCATTCACTGGAGGACCCTATGACAAGGCTGCTGACGACACTACTGGGCATCACGGTGGGTACCTGCTGTCTGGCACAGGACACGGTGCGCGTCGCCACCATCCATAGCTCGTTCCGCGAGGGCAAGAAGACCTACAAAGACGACTTCACACCGCTGCTCGCCGAGCTGGGCTGGCAAGAAGACCAGTACGAGAACACAGACATAGCAGCACTCGTCCCCAGGCTCGCCGACTACGAGCTGGTGATCGGCTGCAGTGTCTTCAACTACGATAATCAGCAGGACCTGGCCCGGTATGCGGAGCAATGGCGGCAGTATCTGACCGCCGGCGGCTGCCTCCTGCTCACCGATGTCAATTACCCACAGCAGGCCAACTGGCTGCCCTCCGTCGACCCGGAGCTCAGGTGGCGTCCCAGCGGTTTCGAAGGGCAGTACGACGGCTCAGCGTCCATCGTCCTTGCCGACCACCCGCTGCTGCGCGACGTCCCGGCCCCCTCTATCCCCTGGACTTATCCCCTGGCCTGGTCTCAGAGCCTCACCGCCCTGGCCGTCGATCCCGAACGGCGCCCCGTCGTGGCATATGGCGAGATCGGCGCAGGCATCGTGGTCATCTCGTCCACCTACCGGCAGAACAAGTGGCCCAACGCCGCGTTCCTGCGGAACCTGCTGACCTGGTCGCGGGACGAGGAGCGGCGGGCGAAGGTGGCGCGACGCGACGAGACGAGGGCCTCCGCCGAGCTGCCCCGACTCGCCGTCCCGCTGCTTGACAGGCTCCCCACGGTCGACGGCGAGCTGAGCGACGGCGAGTGGGACCAGGCCTCCCAGACCGCGGAGTTTCTAGACTGGCGCGGCGAGCCCGGACTGACCCAGCGCACGCGCTGCTTCGTCGCCCACGGCGCCGACGCGCTCTACGTCGCCTTCGAGTGCTCCGACAGCGATCTTGGCAACGTAGTGCGCAATGTCACCGAGCGCGATGGGGGTGTTTGGTCCGACGACTGTGTGGAGGTGTTCCTCGACCCCACCGGCAGTCGTGAGAGCTTCTGGCATTTCACCGTGACGGCCGGCGGGGCCATGGCCGATGAGCTGAACGGCTCGCTCGACGGCGATCGGTACTGGACGGCCGCCGTCAGCGAGAAGCCCGGAGCCTGGTGTGCCGAGATCTGCATCCCCTTTTCGTCGGTCGACATCAGCGCGGCGAGCCCGGCGGCCGAACTCTGGGCCGCCAACTTCTGTCGCGAGTACCAGGGCCGCAGCGGGATCGGCCAGGAGCTGTCCTGCTGGTCGCCCACCATGGGCAGCTTCCACAATATGGACAGGTTCGGAACCCTCACCGGCATCCAGGTGGATGCCGCCACCTACACCTGCAACCCGCAGATCGCCGTGAGCGCGCCGGAGCGGTGGTACGTAGGGGACAACACCGTCACCGCGGAAGCGGCCGCGATCACAGACAGGTCGGCGGAGGTGCAGGTGGCCTGCATCGACCTGGTGACCGGTGAGGAGGGCGGCCGACGGCAGTCCGTGACCGTGCCCGGCAATGGGACGGCCCAGGTGACGCTCGGCGTCCCGGTGGCCACCGACGGCAAGCACCTGCGGCAGACGGTGGCCTTCGATGCCAACACGCCCACGCGCGTACTGGCCTCCGGTCCCGTGCTGCACATCACGACGGCACCGCTCATGGACATCGCCATGGTCTCCCCGCCGTACCGCAATCTCATCCAGTCCCGGGACCCGATGAAGGAGCTGCGCCTGGAGGGCTCCGTGGGTGACACGGATGCGCCCGGCCTCAAGGTGCGCGCCAGCCTGTTCGCGCAGGGCAAGTGGACCCCGCAATGGCAGACGGCCGTGCCCGTACAGCCCCGGTCCGACTTCGAGTTCTCCGAGCCCCTGGACAAGCTCCCCGTCGGCGACTATATCGTCCGGCTGGACCTCATCGACGTCGAGGGCAGGCTGCTTTCCTGCCTCACGGAGAAGCTGTCCGTGGCCGCTCCGGCGCCCTTCGAGGTGACCTTCGACGCCAAGCAGGCCTGCTACGTGAACGGCAGGCCCTTCTTCCCCATCGGCCTGTACCATGTGGGCGAGCGGTCCGTGGCGATCATCAACTCGCGGGCCAGGGAGCTGGGCCTGCCCGAGATCAGCATGCGGGAAGCGATGGAGAGCCTGCGAGACAGGGGCTTCAACTGCATCCACAACAGTTGGGCCATGCCCGGCGAAGACTACATCACCATGGCCGCAGGCCTTGGGCTCATGGTCGTGCCCGAGGTGGGCGGCCCAGATGAGGCGACGCTGACGGGGCTGGTGGAGACCGCCAACCGGCACGGCAATCTACTGCACTGGTACGGCATCGACGAGGCCCATGGAGAGAACCTGCAGCGGGCGAAAGCCGCCTACGAGAGGTACCGCCGCCTCGACCCCCATAGGCCCGTGATGGCGGCCTGCTGCAACCCATCGCTGTTCTCCGAGAACCTGCAGGCCTACGATGTGCTGATGATGGATCCGTATCTGATCCGCCACGCTCCGCTCTCGGGCGTGGCGGGCTGGATCGAGCGGGGCAAGGCCGCCGCCGGAGGCAGGACGCCCATCTGGCTGGTGCCCCAGGCCTTCACCATCGACAGCCACTGGTCCGAGCCCACCAACGATGAGTTGTGCTGCCAGGCGTACCTGGGCCTGATCCATGGGGCCAAGGCGCTGTTTTGGTACGCCTACTACACCTCGGAGAAGTACAGCGACAACAAGAACGACCGCGGCCACTGGTTCCTGCCGGAAAGCCACCTGTGGGACTACTTCCCGGTGCTGAACGCTGAGGTCCAGGCGCTGTCGGAGGTCGTGCTCACAGGCAATGACCGGGGTTCTGCCAAGACGAGCACGGAGGCTATCCACTGCTGTGTCTGGGAGCACGGAGGCAAGCACTACCTGCTGGCGGTGAATGCCGAGAGCGAGCCGGTGGAGTGTGAGTTCAGCGGGCTGGAGGGAGGGGCGGTGCAGGTGATGTTCGAGGACCGCGAGGCGCAGATCACCGAGGGGAGACTGAAGGACCGGTTCGAGGGGTACGGGCGGCACGTGTATGTGTACTGAAGGGCAGGGGCGGCCGGGGCGCAAGGACGCGCCCCGGCCGGTCCAGAGACGCGCGACGGCCGCAGGTCCC
>CAZXDD010000759.1:0-3322 GCA_964639415.1 uncultured Armatimonadia bacterium | reverse complement strand
CCACCCCCCTATCCTACACTCTTTCCCTACACGACGCTCTTCCGATCTCCGATCGCGCCCTGAGCGCCGTCACCCTGGGCCAGTGGATGTTGGAGGGGACGCTGGAGTACGACGCCGTCGCGCTGTACCCGGTGAAGCTCTCCCACCTGGAGCAAGAGGGCGTGACCCTCGGCGAGGGCGAGGCCATCAGCGGCGAGCAGTACACATTCATCGCCCCGCTGCAGGTGCAGCGCACCATCAGCCGGCCGCTGGCCGGCTACGATGCCGACTTTCACGATAACCGCTGGCGCTTCTCCGCGGCGGACGACTATGTGGTCTACCGTCATGAGGTGGCCGGCCGGCGACAGGTCTCGGCAACGGTCAAGCCCACGGTGTGGTTCCACGAGGAGACCGACCTGGCGCTGGCGGTGGAGACCTCGGTAGACGGCGTGGACTACCGGCTCCTGGGCACGATTGGCCCGGATAACACGGGGGCGAGTTTTGAGGTCCCCGCCGACACGCTCCCGGCGGAGGCGGTCTGGGTCAGGCTCCGCTGTGTGGCGGCCGAGCCGGTGCAGCCGGTGTTCTTCCAGTGCACCGGCTACGAGTACCGGGCGAGTCTGGACGCGGCGGGCCCCAACGTGACGGGAGCCACGACCTGCCTCTCCGTGCTGCAGGAGGACCCGGCGCTGGTGGTAGAGCCGGGGCCGGTCGACGCGGAGGGCCGGAGCTTTGCGGCACGCGTGACCAACCGTGGGCCAACGGCGGTCCGTATCCTCCCGACGCTTCAGATCACGGGGGAGGACGGCGCCGCGGAGACCTCCACAGGGGAGGCCCGGGAGCTGGGGCCGGGCGCCTCGGCGCAGATCGTCATCCCCTCCCCGGTTCTGCGCCCCGGACTCTACCGGCTCCTCTTCACCCTGGGGCCGGACTGCCGGACACGGCTTGCCGCGGAACGGAGAGTGAGCGTCCTGCACGCCTCCCACTACGGCGATGCGCTGCCCTGCGCCGACCCCGGCGTGGCGGTCTGGTGGGCCGCCTCGGGATGGAAGGTCAGTCGCGGGCGGCCGGCGCCGACGGCCACGGGCAGGGCCGCAGAAATGGCCCTGGCCCGTAATGAGACCGAAAGCCTGCAGATTGTCCTGCGCCCCGACCGCGATCTGCGCGGGCTCACCGCCACGATCGGCGAGCTGCGCACCGAGGCCGGCCACACACTCCCCGCCTCCTGCACCGAGCTGCTGCGTGTGCGCTATGTGGAGGTCACACAGATCTCCGACGAGCTGGGCTGCACGGGGCAGTGGCCGGACCCACTGCCCCCGCTGACGGCGCCCATCGACCTGGCCGCCCACGCCAACCAGCCCCTGTGGATCAATGTGCGCGCGCCCGAAGACGCCCGCGCCGGGCTGTACCGGGGCGAGGTGACGCTCCGGGCCGAGGGCTTCGAGACCCGGGTCCCGCTGCAGGTGCGGGTGCACGACTTCACCCTGCCCAAAGACACCACCTGCCGTTCGCTCTTCGGCTGGAGCCCGGCCGCCGTCACGCGCTACCACAACCTCAAGACCGATGAGGACAAGCGCCTGGTGATGGACAAGTACCTGCGAAGCTTCGCCGAGCACCGCATCAGTCCCTACAACCCGACGCCCCTGGACCCGCTGAGCTACAAGTGGCAGACGGGCAGTCCGTGGGAGGGCGGCAGGGTCGTGACCGAGGGCGCCTATGCCGGCGAGCACTGCCTGCGGGTCCAGGATGCCTCCGAGACCTCGTGCGCGCAGGCGGTCTACTCAGACTCCCTGCCCCTGACGGGCGCACCGCTGCGGCCGCGCCTGTGGTACCGCACCGAGGCGGGCCTGCCCGCCGTGGCTGTGGTGTCCTTCCACGATGCCGCGGGCATGCACATCCCGTACCGCAACCAGCATCTGGACCTCGCCGGTAGCCGGGAGTGGCAGATGGTCGAGACGACCTTCGACGCCCCCCCGGAGGGCGCGGTGAGCGCGCGGCTATCGCTGTACGCCTGCCCGTGGACGCCGGAGGGCGAGCAGACCGGTACCCTGTGGGTGGACGAGGTCTCTCTGGTGGATACGGGGACGGAGGAAGAGCTCATCCGCGACGGGGGCTTCGAGCACAGCGGTGTGCTGAGCGGTGAGCTCGTCGCCTTCGACTGGGACAGGTGGGACCGGGCGATGAGGCGGGCCGTGGAGGACTATCGCTTCGGCGCCTTCGTGCTGTCGGTGCCCGGTCTGGGGGGCGGCACCTTCCACTCGCGCCAGGTGGGCGCGCTGGGTGGCTACGAGCAGGGGACACCGGAGCACACCGCGCTGTTCTCCGCCTGGTGCACCGAGGTTCGGGCGCACCTTACGGAGATGGGCCTCATCGGCAGGGCCGTGGTCTACCCCTTCGACGAGCCGGATGAGAAGGACTACGACTTCGTGCTCGAGCAGCTCAGGCTGCTGGGGGAGCACTTCCCGGGCCTGCTGCGGATGGTGCCCATGAACCTGGGGGCCGCGGACGTCTTCGAGGGCTCCATCGACCTGTGGTGCCCGATCATGCACACCCACAGCCCGCAGTTCTCCGCCGCGCGCCAGGCCGCCGGCGAGCTGTACTCCTGGTACATCTGCTGCGCCCCGAAGGCCCCCTACATCGCCAACTTCATCGACCGCCCCGCCACGGACATGCGCGTCTGGCTGTGGCAGACGTGGCAGGAGAACGTGGACGGCGTCCTGCTGTGGGAGACGACCTGGTGGACCAGCAGCGCCGCCTACCCCGAAGAGCCCCAGGACCCGTACCTCGACGCGATGAGCTGGGTCGACGGCTACGGCACCCCACGGGGCGAGAAGCGCCGCTGGAATGTGGGGGATGGCCGGTTCCTCTACCCGCCCGAGGCCGCCACCGGGCTGCAGGCCGAGACGGTGCTTCAAGGGCCGGTGAGCAGCATCCGCTGGGAGGCGCTGCGCGACGGCATGGAGGACTTCGAGTACCTCGCTCTGCTCAGAGAGAGGCTGGAGGCCCGGCGGGAGACGCTGACCGCCGCACAGATCGCCGCGTACGAAGCGCTCCTGAGGGTGCCGGAGACGATCAGCGCATCGCTGGTGTCTTACACGCAGGACCCCGCCCCGCTCGAGCAGCACCGCGCCCGGCTCGCCGAGGCGATCGAGGCCCTGGGGCCTCAGTAGTGGGCGACCGCCGTGCCCGGCGCTGCAGCAGCTCCAAGACGCTGAGATGGACGCAGGCCTCGAGCCTGCACCGGCGTACGAACTCAGGAGAGCGGGACCTCAGAGGAACCACGGCGCGGAGCCCCGAGGAGGGGCTCCGCGCGTCGAGATCGGAAGAGCACACGTCTGAACAA
>CAZXDD010000758.1:0-3332 GCA_964639415.1 uncultured Armatimonadia bacterium | reverse complement strand
CGGGAGCTACGGCATCGCCTGCATGGCATCCACGGCTCGCCGTGCTCACCGGCGGCATCCGGTGAAGTTTGGCCCCAGACCAACGGGCGCGGCGCAGGCGTTTGCCTCGGGTCGGTGCCACGACCAGGCGGGGAGCCATGGGGCTCGCCGCGTCGGGCCGGACAGTCCGATCCCGCAGGGCGGGACGGTGGCCGGCGGCCTGGTTGCGCGGCCCCAGAGCTCGTCTCAGACGTCAAGAAGCGCACGCATACAGGTATCTGGAAGAGCGTCTGGGCATTGTGGGCCGGGGTCGTCGCCAGCAATGGCAGCGACATCCGGACCCGCCGGTTGCGCACGCCGGGGCGCGGCACAAACCGACACCTACCTGCTCACGACAGAGATCGGGAAACGCATCACTTCGGGGTTCTGTCTGTTTTTCCAGGTGTGGTCGCCTCCCGCCGGAGGCCTGCCACACGGCCCATCGAGGACACCTGCGTTGATGAGCAGAACCCCTCAAACCAGGGCAATGCCAGCGACAAGGGTCAACTGCAAGACGCCCGGGTCACGTGGGTAGCGGAGCACACTTTGCTCCGTGTTGTGTTCCGGGGCCGGACCAGATCCTCCATCGCGCCGGTCGCCGCCGGGGCGCAGTGCGGAAATCCGCAGCCCGTTTGGGGCCGGAAGGTGGGGAAACGCGATGATGTCTGACTGCTACCACAACCCTCGCGATGTCACGAGGATGCGAGGCGGGGTTTGGACCTCCCCTCCTGTGCCGGGCGCGGTACGGCCGCGCTGCGGCGGCGACCAGCCCGACGACGTGTGACCGTACTCACGCGGCGCAGACGGAGGACTGCGTCGCGAGAGGTGACTGCCGTTTGGTCGCATGTGTTGGGTGCGGTGGCCAGAGTCTGCCGGCTCGGGGAATGGAGCCGTGTGAGCGCCTCCCCGGCGGCCGTTGGCGGGCTGCTGCTGTGCGACTGCACGGTGTCCTTGCTGTCCAAGGCGGTCAGCGCACCGGTCATCACGAGCGTCCGTGGTGATGACGAGAACTGCTTCATCGGGTATAATGCCACAAACCCGGATGAGAGTCCAGCAAAACATCGGCATTGACCTGTAAACTTTGCGTTGTGCGCTCGAACTCATGATCGACAGAGCAGAACTGGAACCTGTTGGGGCGACGCTGAGCAGCGTACTGCTCCGCCTGTGAGAGCCGGGGCGCGAGCGGATGTGGCGCCCAGACCGTGGCGGCTCGTCGGCAACCACTCCAGTGGGGCGGTGGAGTCATCCGATACATCACACACAGACCGACATCGCGGGAGGCTCGATCGTGGCTTTCTACGTCCTGTCCAAGGTGCTCGCTCCCTTGACCCAACCGTTGTCGCTGGCGCTGTTGCTTCTGCTGTTGTTCGTCGTACTGCGCCCACGCCGCCCGGTGGCGGCGTGGATCGTGTTTGGCATCGCGCTGACAGGGCTGTACGCGGCCTCTACGGACCCGGTGGCGGACTGGCTGGCGGCTCCACTGGAGAGGCCGTACGCCAACCGTGTGGTTCCCGCCCGTCTCGACGCAATCGTGGTTTTCGGGGGCTGTCTTGACCCCCGGACCGATGAGCACGAGATCCGCCTGGACAGCTCGGCGGACCGCCTGGTGAAGGCGGTCATCCTGGCCCGCGAGCATCCCGATGCGCTGCTGGTCTTCTCCGGTGCTCGGGGCGTGATGGGACGCGCGCTCAGCGAAGGCGAGCTGCTCAGGCGCCTGGCGCTGCAACTGGGCATCGCCGATAACCGGATCCGCGTGGAGCCCAATGCGGTGAACACCCGCGACAATGCCGTGCAGTGCCAAGACATCCTGGAGCAAGAGCAACGGAGCACCTTCGTAGTGGTGACCTCGGCCATGCACATGCGGCGGTCGCTGGCATGCTTCAAGGGCACCGGGCTTGAGCCTATCCCCTACGCAGTAGACTTCCGCAGTCATCCCGGCATGTGGACCGGGTACTCCCTGATGCCCCAGATCTCGGCCCTGTCTGTCTCGAACAAGGCGCTCCATGAGTACCTGGGGCTGGCAGTCTACCGAATCCGGGGCATGGCGTGACGGCAAAGGGCGGGGTCAAGCTTGGGGGCCCGGCTGCCGAACCATGGATTCCGCCGCTGCGGCTCCGGTGGTCGCCGGGGCCGCCGGGCGCGAGGACGGAGGCCCCGTACGGGCGGCGAGGCTCCGAAGGTAGTCCGTCGCCTGTTGCCGAACAGCGGCTCCGAACCGGATGCGCAGAGGTGCTCTGTATGGCCAAGACAAGGACGCGTTGTGTCGGCATACTTACCGCCGGGGGCGACTGTCCCGGGCTCAACGCGGCGATCCGTGGGGTGGGGAAGGCCGCCGGCGGTAAGGGCATCGAGATCGTGGGGATCTACGACGGCTTCCGGGGGCTGGTGGAGAACCGGGCCCGCGTGCTGCGGGGCGAGGACTTCTCCGGGATTCTGGCGACCGGTGGGACGATACTGGGCACCGGCCGAGACAAGCCTCAGAAGATGCAGATCGGGGGCGGACAGGTGGTGGACATGACGGAGGCCGCCGTGCAAAACTACCTCCGGCTGCACCTGGACTGCCTGGTTTGCCTGGGTGGCAACGGGACGCAGAAGAACGCGCTGCACCTGCAGGAGCAGGGCGGGCTGAACGTGTTGACCTTGCCCAAGACGATCGACAATGATGTGGCGATGACCGACGTGTCGTTCGGGTTTGACACGGCCCTCAGCGTCGCGACGGAGGCCGTCGATCGTCTGCACAGCACGGCCGAGAGCCACCGGCGGGTGATGGTGGTCGAGATCATGGGACACAAGACGGGCTGGCTGGCCCTGGGCGCCGGCCTGGCGGGCGGCGCGGACGTGGTCTTGCTCCCGGAGATGCCGTACGATCCGGAGGCGGTGGTGCAAAGCGTCATCGCCCGCGACCGGCGCGGGAAGCGCTTCAGCATCATCGCGGTGGCCGAGGGCGCCTACGCCAGAGATGAGGCGACCGACCAAGAGTCATCGGGGGGGAAGAAGAAGGGCAAGGGCGGCAAGACGCGCCCCAAGGGCGATCCGGTGCCGGGCGAAGCGGCGGCGCGAGTGGTGCGGTATCTATCAAAGCGCACGGAGATCGAGGCGCGGGTAACGGTCCTTGGGCATGTACAGCGCGGCGGCGTCCCCACACCACAGGATCGGCTCTTAGCCACTCAGATGGGAGCGAAGGCGGCGGACCTGCTGGCGGAGGGGAGCTACGGTGTGATGGTGGCGATCCGGGGAACCGACTGCGCGCCCGTACCGTTGGTGGACAGATCGGAAGAGCACACGTCTGAACTCCAGTCACCGCTCATTATCTC
>CAZXDD010000757.1:0-3332 GCA_964639415.1 uncultured Armatimonadia bacterium | reverse complement strand
ACCGGGGGCGTGCCGCTCTTGGCAGGCGCCGGGGCCGGAGGCGCCACCATCGGCCGCACGTCAGACTTCACCGGCCAAGACGCCCGCAGCTCGCTCTCGTACAGGCCCATCTGCTCGATAGGAAGGGGCTTGAAGCCGATCTTGTAGGCCGGGGATTCCCCGCGCAGTTGGTAGTTGCCGCCCTCGCGGTCCACGAACAGCGGGTCCTCGTCGATGAGGTTGTCCTCGAAGGTCACCAGCGGCTTGGCCTTGCCGTCAAAGTCGCCCCAGCGCCCGCCGACGCAGACATTGCGGGCGATGAGGTTGCCTTTCGGGGCCATCGGCTCGTCATCGAGGATGCCCGGCAGTTGCGGGTATCGCTCGGCCCAGAGCCCCTCTTTGTAGGGGAAGGCCTGGAGCTTGTCCACCAGGCCCTGGTAGCCGCCGGCGGCCCAGCCCAGGCCGCGAGAGTCTACGTGCGTTGCCGGGACGCAGTCGACGAAGATGTTGTTCTCGATGGTGCAATCGCGTCCGCCGCCGATCATGGCCGCCCGGGTGACATTGTAGAAGAGGTTGCCGGAGATCATCGTGCCGGAGAACTGGTCATCCAGGTACACGCCCACGCAGCCGCGGCCCTCGAAGCCGTTGATGTGGTGCAGGTAGTTGTGGCGGATGACGGTGCCGCGCATGGACCAGTCGCGCCCGGTGTAGATGGCCCCGGCGTCGTTGGACTCATAGCAGACCGAGTGCAGCTCGTTGAACTCGATGAGGTGGTCGTTGCCGCCGAAGCCCATGGCCATGTGCGGGGCGTTGTCGATGAGATTGTGGGTGGCCCGGTTGCCCACACCGTGGAGAGTGATGCCCGGCCGGTACACCCGGTTCCAGCGGCTGTAGTGATGCACGTGGTTGTTGTCGGCATAGTGCTCGGCGGGGGTGAGGGTCGTGCGGTCCCCACCGGTCAGGTGGATGCCGCCGTCGGCCGTCTCGTAGATATCGCAGCCAACGACACCGTGCTTCGTCCCCCCGTTGACCGATACCGCCGAGCCGCCGGTGTTGCGGATCACACAGGCGCAGATCAGGTTGCCGGTTCCGCCGGACACGGTCACCGCCGTGGCCCGGCTGGCCTCCAGGATCAGCCCCCGGATCGTGACGAAGGAGACCTCGCTCATCGTGATGAGGCTGGGGACCACGGAGATCAGCGTCCTGCCCTCCGACAGCGGCGCCGGGGGCCAGAAGTACAGCATCCCGGTCTCGTGGTCCAGGTACCACTCGCCCGGGCAGTCCAGCTCGCAGAGGGCGTTGAAGGCGTAGTACCACTGGTTCTTGCGGTACCCGTAGGTGTGGTACGGGGGCTTGAGGGAGATGATGCGCTTCTCGGTGTCGACAGATTCCACCTGCTGGCGCTGCTCGGCCCAGTCCCAGAACCAGTAGCCGTGCAGCCACAGGTCCTTCTCGCCCAGCCAGCGGCCGGCGCGGTCGCCGTCGTAGACGAAGCGACCGATCTTGTCGCCCGGGATGCCGTGGATCTTGTGGGGTGCCCCGCCGACGAGGTCCACGATGCGCACGAAGCCCTCATTGGGCCAGCGGGAGACACTCATGGGCCTGTCCTGGAAGAACACCTCCAGGCGCTGGCCGGAGGTGGAGACGGTGCCGAAGTCCGTGACACCCAGTGCCTTGAGGTCGGCCTGCATCATAAAGCCCCGGGCGCTCTCGGCCAGGCGCGCGAGGACTGTCGGATCGGTTACGGGCTCGAAGTTGGTCACCTGCCTGCCGCCCACCAGGCGGACCTCATCCCCCTCCTGGGCGCGGTAGACGATGGGGGCGCCCTCGGTGCCGGAGTCTTGCTGTTCCAGCGAGAGCGGTGCGGAAAGCTCGTACACTCCGCCGGCGAGCTGAACCGTCACGCCCCCGGCAGGGATGCCCCCGGCCTGTTTGAGCGCGCGGATCTCGTCCCGCGCGCGCTGGAGCGAGGCGAAGGGGCCATCGCCCTCGCCGGCGGTGGCGACCTTGCCCGACCACGCGTCATTGCCTTCCGGCGCGACGTAGAGTGTCAGTCCCTGTGCATGGCCCTGCACGGCAAAGCCCCCTGTCAGCAGAGCGCAGATGGTACCCAGCAGCAGCCGGCTCGTTCGCCCCGGGCTCATGTGCATCACGGTGCCTCCAATGTAGAGAGATCTCGTTTGCTCTCCTCGGTCCGCCCGCTGCTCGCCTCTGCCGGATCCCGCCGATCCTGTTGGCCGTTGGCCCGCTTTCCGTCTTCTTCGCGATGGGGCTGCTCAGGAGAGAGCGAGAGCCAACGGCGAACGGCCAACGGCACTGATGACGCCTCATCTCCATCCGCTCTCCTGCGCGGTGCGACTGCTCAGGAGAGGGGTGAATGGTACGACCAATGGCCCGGCGCCGCCGTCTTGTAGGGCGCGGGCCTGTACCGCGCCGGGGGGGCCATCCAGCAACAAAGGCCAACGGCGGCGGCGCACAGGTCGCCGCCCTACAACAGCAACGGCGAACGGCCAACGGCATCCCTCGATGTGGGTTGGGCCCCGACCCCCCTCACCCTCCGCTCCAGCCCTGCGGGCTGTCACGGAGACCTCTCCCGGGCGCCCGCTGCGCGGGCTGGGAGAGGTGAGCGTCGCCGTTCCCGCCGTTCCCCCGCCGTTCGCCCGCCGTTCCCCCGCCGTTCCGCCGCCGTTCGCCCGCCGTTCGCCCGCCGTTCGCCCGCCGCTCCCCTACCGCTCCCCTACCGCTCCACCTTCACCCTCACCGTGCGCTGACAGTCGCTGCGCTCGCCTGTCTCCGGGTCCAGCCAGCTCTGGGCGCCGTAGCCTACCAGCAGCACGCCGGGCTCGACCTCGCAGATGGCCGTGTAGCCGGAGTACCGCTCGGCATCGAGGCTGAGTGGATCGCCCCAGGTGTAGCCATTGTCCGTGCTGAACAGCACCCAGGCGCCGGGACGGCCGGTGCTGCAGGCCAAAGTCCCGTCGGCCATCACCACCAGGTCCGGGGCCACGCCCTCGAAGCCCGTGCGCTGCGGCTCCTGCCACGTCTTGCCGCCGTCCTCCGAGCGCGTGACGCAAAGAGGGTTGTCCTGATGGTACGGCCGGTTGTTGCCGCCGGTGCGCAGTAGGCACAGCAGGTCGCCGTTGGGTAGGAGGCGCAGGACCGGCTCGCAGTAGCCCTCGGTACCTATCGCCGGGTCGTAGCCGATGGTGGTCACGTATTCCCATCGCTCGCCTCCGTCCGCGGAGGCGACCAGCCAGGTGCGATAGTAGAAGGACCCCTCCTGACCGGGCACCGGCGACCGGTCGAGATCGGAAGAGCGTCGTGTAGGGAAAGAGTGTAGGATAGGGGGGTGG
>CAZXDD010000756.1:0-3340 GCA_964639415.1 uncultured Armatimonadia bacterium | reverse complement strand
CCCGACCCGGACAGGACCATCCAGACATTGACGGACGAGATCGACGCTCTGGAGACCATCAATCACCTGGCCATTACCGAAGAGCAGCTCCCCGGTCTGGTGGAGGCGCTTCAGGCGGCGGCGAGCGCACGGGACAAGAGACAGGCTGACAAGGACCGGCGGCGCAGCGAGTTGATCCCCGCACTGGAGGAGCACAAGGGGTTGCTTGCCAAGGATGAGGCGGTGCCGGCGGCGCTGTCGGCCAAGATCGCCAAGCTGCAGCAGGAGATCGTGCGCCTGGACACCATCGATCCGCAGGTGAGCGCCACGTTGGCCGACGCGCTGCGGAAGATACTGACCAAGGAGCAGGTACTGATCGCGGCCGGTGGACTGCAGGCCCGCATCCAGGCCAGCGAGACGCTGGACGGCTTCCGCGAGCTGCCCAGACAGGCCTTCGAGGCCGAGATCGGTCCGTACTCCCAGGAGCTGGCGGCCGGCAGCTCGGACACGAGCCCGGCGCAGGTGGAGGCGCTGTTGCGGGATGCGGTCTCACTGGGCGAGAGGGAGTACGAGGAGAACCGCGACAAGATCGTGCGCCAACTGCAGCCGCTGTTTGTGCCCGGCGGCCAGACGGCGGACCAAGTGCTCGTCGATGCCCTTACCCGGCCATACATTCTGGATCTGCTGCGGCAGCGGATGAGCGGCTAGCCTTCTAGCTCAGATCATGCAGGTTCCGGGCGGGCGCCGAATCACGTCGCCTCCCGCCCTCTCGGCGTCTCTTCGAGCCGCTTGTACTCCGCCAGACGGCAGGCGGAGACGGGAGGAGGGGGGAGCACGGCACTACAACGACCGTCGCCGATGCAACTACGGCGAAATGCGGCGTCACTGCGTTCATGCATAATGTGAGTTCTAGGCCCGCCCATCCGGCCGGCAACCCAATCGCGCGGAGCTCCCGGCACGTGAGAGTCGCCATCTTCACCAACACCTACCACCCGACGGTCAACGGCGTGGCCAACTGCGTGGACGCCTACCGCATGGGCCTGGAGGCCCGAGGCCACGAAGTCTACGTGTTCGCCCCGTGCCCCAACGACTATGACGCGAGCCAGGACCGCCACCACGTCCTGCGCTTCCCGGCGATGCCGCTCATCGGCGACTGGGACTACGACATCGCTCTCCCCTACTCCAAGCCGGTGATGGAGGCACTCCACGATCTGAAGTTCGATGTGGTGCATACCCAGCATCCGGTGTGGGTGGGTGTGTGGGGGATGTGGTATGCGCGGTGGGCCGGGCTGCCGCTGGTGACCACCGTACACACCGAGTACCGCCTGTACGCCGGTCTGGTTCCACTGCCTGCCCCGCTGGTGGAGTGGTTCCTGGAGACCCGGGTCAGCGCCTACTGCAACAAGTGTCACCTGGTGACAACGCCGACGCAGACCACGCGCGAGCGGCTGCGGCGCGAGGGGGTGACGGCCCCGATCGAGATTCTCCACAACCCCATCGACCTGCGCGCCCTGCCCGCACCGGACCCGGCGCCGGTGCGCGAGCGTCACGGCATCCCATCGCAGGCCTTCCTCATGGGGTTCATCGGCCGCCTGGCTCCGGAAAAGGACCTGCCGAAGGTACTCAGCGCGGCGGCGCAGGTACTCAAGGAGCACCCGGACGCCCGGTTCCTTATGGGCGGGACCGGTCCGGAGCACAAGCCGCTGGTCGCCCTGGCCCAGCGGCTGGGAGTGGCAGACAGGGTGATCTTCACCGGCCTGATCCCCCACGACCAGGTGACCCACTATCAGGCCGCGCTGGATGTGTTCATGACGGCCAGCATGAGTGAGACGCAGCCGCTGTCTTACACGGAGGCCATGGCGGTGGGCACTCCGGTGGTGGCCCTGCGGGCACCGGGTGCGGTGGACATGATCCAGCACGAGCACAACGGGCTGCTGGTAGAGCCCGAGGCCGGCGCCGAGGGCCTGGCCGCGGGAGCCAGACGCCTGGCGCAGGACTCGGCTCTCCGCGCGCGGCTGTCGGAGCAGGCCGAAAGCTGGGTCCGGCGCTACGATCTGCCAACAGTGCTGGACCGCCTGCTGGAGCTGTACGAGCTGACCCTTGCTCGCCATGCCGCGCACCTGCAGGAGGGGCAAGACTGACCGGGTCGGTGTCGCGGCAAGCGCGGGTGGAGTGTCTCCATGGATGTACCAACACTTGTGCTGTGTGGTCTTGCCACCGGAGTCGCCGGTTGCCTGGGCTGGGGCATACGGGGGGTGTTCGGCGGCCCCTCGGGCGCCATGGTCCCGGGAGCTCTGATGGGTGGAACGGCGGGGCTCCTGGCGTGGCGGGGGTGGGAGCTGCCGGTGGGGCAATGGCCCGTGCTGCTGGCGGCCGCCGGAGCGGCGGCCTTCAGCATCGGCGGTGTGATGACCTACGGCCAGACACTGGGGCTCGTGCATGGCCCGAGACGCTCCGCGACCTACTGGTGGGGGCTGCTGGGCTGCCTGGTCAAGGGCGCCCTATGGTTCGGCACCGGTGCGGCGCTGCTTGCGCTCACGGCCCGCGGGGCGCTGTCTTCGCCGGCGCATGTGCTGCCCATGGCGGCGTTGTCGGTGGTGGCCGCGGCGGCGGGCAAGCGTTGGCTCAACGGCCCCATGGACCCACCCCGAGCCTATCCTCTTATCTACTTCTCGCACCGAGCGATGGATGAAGACGACCGTGATCGCCCGCGCGCGGAGTCCTGGGGCGGCCTGCTGGCAGGGCTGTCGGCGGTGCTGCTCTACGGCTCGCTGGTACTGGGCATCCCGTGCCTGTGGGGCCTGACGCTCATCGGTGCGCTTGCCGGGGGGCTGGGCTTTGCTGCCGGAGAGGCCATCCAGAGCCGGGGTGTGAACCGGCGCGCGGGTCGGGAGCGGGCGTGGGTGGACTGGTGGAAGGTGATGGAGATGACCTTCGGGCTCATCGGCGGCATCGGCATCGGTGTGGTCGTCGCGCTGGCGGCGCCGCTGGAGCCCGTTGCGCCCCCGAGCCCCTGGTCGCTGTCCGTCGCCGCGCTCGCGCTGTGGGCATGGGGCGCCCTGGCCGTCGCCGACGGCTACGGCGTGGCGGCCGCCGAGCGCTGGTTCAGCCTCCCGATGCTGGGCGGGCTTCTGGCGCTCATCGGGCTCAGCGCCGCCCCGCAGGCGGCGGCTCCGGTACTGGCCGGAGGCGCCGTGCTGTACCTGTCGGCCCTCAACACGCTGCTGCATTGGCGGGGACAGCCGCAGCCCCGCGCCTATCTGGTGGCGCACGCTCTGGCCATCGCGGCGGCCGCGGTGGCCATCGCCGCGATGGCCTCGTGGCCGCCGAGGGCGGCCCTCGCGGGCATGGCCTTGGCTCA
>CAZXDD010000755.1:2167-3348 GCA_964639415.1 uncultured Armatimonadia bacterium | reverse complement strand
ACACCCTATCCTACACTCTTTCCCTACACGACGCTCTTCCGATCTCCAATGGCAAGCTGTACTGTCTGGGCGCCGACGGCGCCCTGCGATGGTCGGCCGACTGCGCCGCACAGGTCAACTGTGTGAGCACCGTCGACTTCGACGGCGACGGCAGGCCCGCCGTGGTCGTCGGCACGCTCAACGCCCAGGCCATCGCCTTCGACGCCACCGGAGAGCGCCTCTGGACCTACGACGTGCCGCTTTACAAGCGCGCGGGACACGTGCGCACGGTCTTCCCCGCCGACCTGGAGGGTGAGGGCCGTCAGGTGCTCATCGCCGGCGCCGACAACTGGCGCTATCACGCCATCGACTCCGAGGGCAAGCTGATCTGGCACTACGAGAGCGTGCACGGCTCCACGGCGGGCTGCGCGGCGGATATCGATGGGGACGGCAAGGACGAGGTGCTTGCCGGCACGGAGTACTACACGTGGCACTGCATCAACCCGGACGGCTCCCGGCGCTGGGCCTGGCGAACCGCGGCCGGGCCCTGTGCCAACGCCGTGGCCGCCGGGGACATCAACGGCGATGGTGACCTGGAGGTCGTCTTCGGCGGCGCCGACACCCTCGTCCAGGTCGCCGATACCGACGGCAAGCGCATGTGGACCTTCAACACGGGAGATGAGCTCTCCGCGGTGGCCTGCGCGGATGTCAATGGCGACGGCAAGGAGGAGGTCCTCGCGGCCTCGCTGTCCTTCAACGTCTACTGCCTCGATGGTGAAGGCAACATGCTCTGGCGCACGGCGCTGCCCAATCAGGTACGCTGCATGGCGGTGCTGGAGGGCGCCGAGGGCTACCGAGTGGCCGCAGGCTGCGACGACGGCGGTGTGTATGTGCTCACCGCCGCCGACGGCGCGGTAGTATCGAAGTATGCCACGGCCGGGCGGGTAATCGCGATCGCCGCAGGCAGGCCGGCGGCGGACGCAACGTGGCCGGAGGTACGGGCGGGAAGCGAGGACGGGAATCTGTATGGATTGAGGTAGAGGGGCCGTTGCCGTCTGGCCCCGGAGGGGCGGCGCCGAGCCGTTTGCCATTGTAGGGCGGCGACCCGTGCGCCGCCGCCGTTCGTCGTTGGTGTTGGATTGCCTCCCGGCGCGGTACAGGCCCGCGCCCTACAGAACTGCGGCGCCGGGGCGTTGGCCGTT
>CAZXDD010000755.1:0-2067 GCA_964639415.1 uncultured Armatimonadia bacterium | reverse complement strand
TTTGCCGTTGTTGTCGGAGGGCCCCCTCGGCGCGGTACAGGCCCGCGCCCTACAGAACTGCGGCGCCGGGGCGTTGGCCGTTGTAGGGCGGCGACCCGTGCGCCGCCGCCGTTTGCCGTTGTTGTCGGAGGGCCCCCTCGGCGCGGTACAGGCCCGCGCCCTACAGGAGGGCCCTCCCGGCCTCCCGGCGATCCTAATGCACCGAGCGCTCGTAGCTCTCGATGAGGTCCACGAAACCGCCGTAGTCCACGGCCTGCATGTCCGCCGCGATGCCCCTTGCCCGCAGGTCCGGCTGCAGGGCATACAGCGCGACACCCCGCTCGGAAGCGGCCGCCAGCGCCTCCGCGAGCGGATGGTCGATGGGCGCCGCCGCGTAGACGCCGTCCTCGATGAGGAGGATCCCGTCGCCCTCCCGGGCCAGCTTGACCGTGCGGGCCTGAGCGGGATCGGTGTGCGGGGCGTGGCTGAGGATGAACAGAGTCGACATATGTGGCCTCCTCAGTAGGTCAGGATCGCGTCGCTGTGGTGGACGAGGTCGCCGATTGCCGCGGCAGAGACGGCGACTACACCCTCCGGGAGCCCCTGGGGGTCCAGGCCCCGTGCACTGAGGGCCTCGGCGTCCACAGCTACCTTCACGTCGGCATCCAGCAAGGTCTCCAGGAGCGCCGGCACCGCAGGGGCCTGGATGCTCTCCGGCACCTGATCGGGTGCACAGGCCCAGGCGGCGTCCTCGGTCAACAGGAACGTCAGGTCCAGCGGCATGGTGGCGAAGCCCAGGCAGGCCCGGGCGCCCTCGGGGATCGCCGCTGAGCCGTACGGCGCGCTGCGGACGAGAAACAAGACGGTCTTCATACTCGTGCTCACCATCCCTCGTGCGAAGCTCAGTACCCGAAGCTCACGACGCGATCGGCCTCGGCCACCAGCTTGGCCAAGGAGGCCGTCCCGGCCACCCGGAATCCCTCGGCGATACCGGCACGCTTCTGGCCCCGAAACTGGCAGCAGGCGCCGCAGCCCTGCACCTCCACCCCCCGCTGGGCGAGCCTCCTGCAGGCCTCCGTCATGTTGGGCTCACTACCTGTCTTGGCCTCGGCGTTCATCGCGACCACCGCATCCTCGGTGAGGAATATCCTCACCCGGTGCCCCTTGTCCAGCGCGGCCTCGGCCAGCTCCGTGGCCGTCTGCAGGTGCTGGAAAGCGTAAGGAGCCGTGCGGATCACGAGCAGCAGGTTCATGACTGGTCCCTCCGTGCTTTTCGGCGCGGCGGCGCCTTGGCGGGTGGTGGGGCAAGGCAGCGTCTCGTGCGACGGCGAGCACGCGGTCGACGTTAGCCCGAAGGCCAGAAGTCCGGCCCGAAAGCGGGTCTTGCCGTCAGTATGTCATTCTGAGCGGCCATCTCGCGCAGCGAGATCGCGAAGAGTCCCGCTGAATGCCGGGAGATGCCTCGAGCTGCTCTCTTCGGGAGCGGACGCTGTGGCAATGGGACTCCCGGAGAAGGTGGGGTCTTCGGCCGCATCTCTAGCCGATGAACAGGTTGATCTGCCCGTCCCTGGCCTCGCCCACGTACGTGGCGGCCCCGGCGATCTGCACGCCCTCGATCAGCTCTTCCTTGCAGAAGCCCATGGCGTCCATGGACATCTGGCAGGCGATCATCCGCACCTCCAGGTCTTGGGCGGCCTCGATGAGCTCCGGAAGACTGCTGAAGTTCTTCTGGGCCATGATCTTCTTGAGCATCGCCGAACCCATGCCGCCCATGTTCAGTTGCGACAGCGGCAGGCTGTCGGCCCGCCTGGGCAGCATCAGCGCCAGCATCTTCTGCATCCAGTTGCGCTTGCATTCGCCGGGGCCACCCTTCTTGAGGGCCGTCAGCCCCCAGAAGGTGAAGAACATCGTGGTCTCAATGCCCATGGCCGCCGCCGTAGTGGCGATGATGAAAGCCGCCATGACCTTATCCAGCGATCCGGCGAAAACGACGATCGTCGCCTTCTTCGGCTGCTGCGGGTTGTCCTGCAGAGACATCTGTAGATCGGAAGAGCACACGTCTGAACTCCAGTCACGAGATTCCATCTC
>CAZXDD010000754.1:0-3397 GCA_964639415.1 uncultured Armatimonadia bacterium | reverse complement strand
CGCCCAGGACCCCCCCCTCCACCCGACGAACGGCGGCGGCGCACAGGTCGCCGCCCTACAACGGCGAACGGTGGCGGCGCACAGGTCGCCGCCCTACAGACGACGAACGGTGGCGGCGCACAGGTCGTCGCACTACAACGGGCAAGGGCCGTGGCGCCAGACGGCCTACGCTTGCCGGGACGGCTAGGCCAAAGCCACGCCTCTTGCGGCCAGATAGGCCTTCACATCGCCAATCTGCAGCATCCCGAAGTGGAACACCGAGGCCGCCAGGAGGATCGTCGCCCCGGCCTGAACCGCCTCGTGGAAGTGCTCCAGCGTCCCCGCGCCCCCCGAGGCCACCACCGGCGCGCTCACACTGCTTGAGATGGCGCGGATGAGCGGCAGCTCGTAGCCGGTCTTGGCGCCGTCGCCCGCCTTGCTCGTGGGCAGGATGCAGCCCACTCCGTACCCGTCCGCGCGCTTCGCCCATTCCAGCGCATCGGCGCCGGTGGCGGTCCGTCCACCGTCGATGTAGACCTCATAGCCCGAGGGCAAGGCCGGATTGACATCCACATCGATGGCCACCGTGACCCGCTCCGGGCCGAAGGCCGCCACCATCTCGGCGATCACCTCGGGCCTGCGGAAGGCCGAGCTGCTGGTGGAGACCTTGTCGGCCCCCGCCTCCAGCACCGCCGCCGCCGACTCGACGTCCTTGATGCCGCCACCGACGGTGAAAGGCACCGTGGCCGCCTCGGAAACGCGCCGCACCACCTCCAGCATCGTCGCCCGGCCCTCCACCGTCGCCGTGATGTCCAGCAGCGCGATCTCGTCGGCTCCCGCCGCACAGTAGGCTCGGGCGCACTCCACCGGGTCGCCGGCATCGCGGATGTCCACGAAGTGGACCCCCTTGACGACTCTCCCGTTCTGCATGTCCAGACACGGCATGATCCTCACCGGATCGCTCATGTGACTGCTCCCCTCGTGGACGCCGGAGGCGGCTAGCCCATGGTTTGCCACCGCAGCGGGCCGCGAAATGGGCCTCCGGCCTGTCTGTGTGGCTGCATTATAGACCGCTGAGCGGGCAGGGGATAGGGGAGAAACGCGGTGGGCGGGGGCCGAGTGGATAGGGGGACAGGTCATCGGTCACCGAGGCCGGCGTCCGGAGCGGGTCCGGTATCGGGGACCCAGCCCCGGGAACTGCGGCGGACCCTATGCGGCTTCAGCCTCGCGGCATCAAGCGAGAGCGCTGGCTATCCCGCTGCGCGAGATGGACGCTCGGAATGACAGGAACCGGGCCTTCGCCGGGAATGTCATTCTGAGAGCGCCCGCTCCCGGCAAGAGCAGCTCGAGGAATCTCCCTGCATTCCGCGAGATTCTTCGCCATCTCGCTGCGCGAGATGGACGCTCAGAATGACAGGAACCGTGCCGGCGGGGCTCGTCGGCCGCGGCGCTAGATGAAGATCTTGTAGTTCGTGATCCCCAGAGCGGGGCCGATGATGGCCCAGATGCTCCCGATCACATAGTCGCCCACGAGCAGGCCGATGAAGAACCACACTCCCGAGCGGTGGGTCTTCTGACCCCCGTAGCGCATGATGATGACCTTGGCGAGCCAACTGACGAAGAAGGCGAACCAGAAGTAGTCCATGGCAAAGGAGATGGCCAGGGCGTAGCCGGCGGGGTGAAACGGCAGGCCGGCGTAGCGGAAACGGAGGACCTTGAGCACCAAAACGAGGAGGGCGCCCACGACCATGAAGCTCACGGCCAGATAGTCCGGCGGCTCCGGGCTGCGTACCCAGGTGGCCAGCCGGTTGTACGTTTCCCACCCCACCCAGCTCTTGAACCCCTGCGCCTTGGCCGAGGCCCCCGCCAGCATGGTGACGTGCATGTTGGCCCAGAAGCTCAACGCCACCGCCGCCACCGTTGCGATCATGATCGCCCCCGCCAGCCACTTGCGGTCCAGCTCCACATACTCGCTCATCTTGAAGGCCTCAAGCTGGCAGGGCATGGGATGGCAGCGATAGCCGCGGTTGAACCAGTATGTGGCCGACAGCGCCGTGAGATCCCGGATGCTGAAGGCGTTGGCGCCGGCGATCTGTACCATGATCCGGTGCGGGTTGACGAAGTAGATCTCGTGGGGGGTGCCCAGCTCCGCCCGCACCCGGGTGATGGCGATGGAGAGCAGGTAGAAGATGGAGAAGAAGCCGATGATAGTGCCCATGGACATGCCCGCATAGGAGCAAAAGGCGTAGATCAGCACGGTGCCGACCCCGATGCCGATCAGCGCCGCCCGGTAGCTGATGGGCTCCTCGGCATCGTTGAGGTCGGTCTTGTGTCCCGTCACGTGGGCCCAGACCTTGGCAAAGTGGTTCTTGCTGGCCCACAGCGCCAGCAGCGCCAGGCCGATCCAGGCCCCGGCGGCCTGCTCGTTGAGGTACGGCAGGCCCTTGGCCGCCTCCCAGCCCACCATCGCTCCCGCAACGCGCTCGAGCTTGGAGATCACATAGAAGAACCAGCACGAGAAGCTCAGGTCGGAGGGCAGCAAGAAGGCCAGGCCGATGGCGAAGGGGTACATCCCCATGCGCGTGGAGCCCATGGCGTTCCAGGGCCGGCTGGGCCAGTGCTGCGCCAGCTCGTAGAGCTTGATGTACGGTATCTCGGGGATCATCGGCCAGATGGCGTGGCCGCCGTTGACCAGGTCGATCGCGGCGGCCACCGCGAACCCGCCCCACATCAGCTTATTGCGGAAGAACCGGGCGTGATGCTGGTCCCGAGTCAGCTCCAGGGGCATCACGATCAGGGGGTAAGACAGCTTCTCATGCTCCGTCCACGGCTTGCGCACCAGCACATTGATGCACAGCATGACGAAGATCAGGACGACGAGGAAGCCGCCCCATGCGGCGAGAGGGACAAGGAAGGGGCGGTACATCACCGGCTGCCAGAACCACTCGCCCCCCTCGTACAGCCCGCGCAGGGCCGTCTCGTCCGAGACCGTGAGCCAGGTGGGCACATACTGCAGGAAGAGGTCTTCCCAGCCGTTCTCGACGGTGGCGAACTGGAAGGGGTGGCCGATGACGCCGAACAGGTTCTGGACGAAGTCGTGGCCGGCCAGGGTCTCGGAGATCACCACCATCAGGTAGATCACCAACAGCTCGGCCTGGGAGAAGGCCAGCCGCGGCGCCAGCTTGATGAGGGCGAGGTTCATCACAGCCAGGACGAACAGCATGAACACCGGGGTGATGAACAGGGGCAGGCAGGAGCCGTCCAGGGAGTACCACCGGACCTCGACAACCGTGACCCAGTAGACATTGATCGGCATGAGGAACAGGCCGATCAAGATCGCTCTTAGTGTTGCTCCGCGGTTCCTGGGCGCCTGCAAAGCCTCACTCCATAGGGGGAAACGGCACCATTCTATCGGTGA
>CAZXDD010000753.1:0-3401 GCA_964639415.1 uncultured Armatimonadia bacterium | reverse complement strand
AGGGCGGGGGCCCGTACCCCGCCGCCGTGTGCCGTCGGGCTGTAGGGCGGGGGCCGCCGTGTGCCGTCGCCGCTGTAGACGCGGACCTGTGCCGCGCAACCGCGACGCCAACACCGGCACGCAACACAGGTTCCCGCCCTACAACGGCCGGCTAAGGCTATCGCCTCCCCAGTTGCTCCATCACCTGCTTCCACGCCTCCTGCTGCTCCAAAGCGTCGCCCGGCGCCGGCTCGAACCCCAGATTGAGGTACACACTGATGGCCGGGAGACGATACGGCTGGGTCTCCAGCATCGCCCGGACCAGACCCTTGCCGCGCAGATGGTGCAGCACCGTGAGCACCAAGACCCGCGCCAGCCCCTGCTTGCGATGCGCCGCGACGGTACCCACGTAATGCACCCGCCCCATGACCTGCTCGGAAGGCTCGTCGATCCAGGCGAAGGCCGTGCTTGCGGGCGTGTCGCCATACATGGCGAAGAACACGCCCTCGGGGTCGTACTGCTCCTTGCCGGTGAACTGCTCCGAGACCCACTCCCGGGTCCAGGTGGTGTTCTCGAAGGAGTTGTTGATGGCCTCGATCCAGACCGCGACGGGATCGTCAAAGTCGGCGGCCGTCTTCACCTCATATCCTGGAGCGATACACACCGCGGGCAGGTCGTCGAGGTCGGGGCGGACCATGGTGATCTGTACGTCGGACATGACGGGCACCTCAATTGGAGGGTTCGATAGTACGGGGCGCGTCGGGCCGGGCCAGAGGCGGTCAGGTTCATCTTGCTTGTCGTTGGCACCTTCCGAGGAGGATTCCGTCGTCATCTGTCCAATAGGATAATACTCCCGGCGCGTGCCGGGGTGTCTTTGTGTGCCACGGGCCGATAGGTCCATGAGACAATGGGTGTGCATCGAGATATGGGACGCGCAACGCCGTGGCCATGTCGGGCGTACTGCAATTGCGGCCGATCACCGGCGCGGCCTGCCCTTTGCACGGAGCCACCCACCATCTGCAGCGGTGCCATGGGATGAACACGCGGCGTCTGGCGACGGTGCTCTTGCTGGCGATCCTCTCCGGCGCTCAGGCCGGTGAGCAGCTTCGTCTCGCCAACGGTACCACCGTCGAACTCGTGGTCAACTCCCGCGGCGACTTCGTGGGCCTCGGGGCCATTGCCATCGACGGCGCCCCGGTGTGTGCGCCCGCCCCCCCCATGCGCCCCGCCGTCGAGACTGTGGCGGGCGAACGGTACACCCGCATGAGGGTGGACGGCATCGACCGCGGTGCCCGCTGCGCGGTGGTGTTGAAGCTATCGCACAGGGCGGGCGCTCAGGAGGACGAGTTGCGCCTGGTGGTCCGGCCTGAGGAGATCGCCATCAGCGGCAAGTGGTATGTGGGCTTCTCATACCAGTACGTGTTCCGCAGCGAGCACTCCCAGGTCGGACGCATCGTCGACCAGACCCACTGGGAGCTGGGCGCACGCTCGGACAGGCTCTACATGGTGCCCCCACACCGGTTCACCTCCTCCGAGCCGCTTGAGGTGCGCCGCGAGGTGGAGTTCCTCCGCACGCCGTCCTTCTACTTCCAGGGCAATGAGCTGGGCACGCTGCTCTTGGCCTACGAGTTCGACGAGGCCGCCCCGCTGATCTACACCCGGATGGAGAAGCCCGCCGGAAAGGGTGTCACCGCCTTCTCCGACGACGTCCGCATGGTGCCGGGCGGCGATGTGCACACCCCCTGGCGCAGTGTCCTGCTCTGCCGGCAGGAGAACCTCCAGGGCCTGGGCTTCGAGGACGAGTACACCCGCTGCTACGAGCATATGGTCGGGAAGCTGCGGGCCCAGTTCGGCATTCCTCCTCCCGGGACGCGGTGGCTGTGTGTCCGCGGCTCCGAGGGACTGTTTGCGGGCGGCACCACCGAGACCTATCGCGACCTGCTGCCGCTGCTTCGAGAGGCCAAGTCATTGGGGTTTGAGCGTCTGTGGCCCGGCAGCATCTGGGACAACACCGGCGGAGACCACGGCCCGCCCGCACCCGATCGGCCCATCGCGGGCCTGGACTTGTCCCCGCACGGCGGCGGGGAAGAGGGCCTGCGGGCGCTGTGCGACGCCGCCGAGGTGCTGGACATGAAGCTCTACGCCCCGGCGCCCACCGGGCAGTTGCCGGCCGGGTCGCCCTTCTGGCAGTCGAACCCGGAGTGGTTTGTTAAGCGCAGGGACGGCAACCGCACGTCACACGGCGCGGGCCGCCTGACATGGACCGATCTGACCGGCGGTTACTGTGACTACTCCCTGGCGGCCTTTGAGAGGGCCCGGGACGTGGGAATCGCGGGCCTGTGGCTGGATAGCTTCGCCGCCGTGGCCGCGGCGGTCAACTATGCCGATCCGCTGCACCCGCGGTTCAACATCACCCCGGCCTTCCGCCGCATGAAGGACCTGGCCGAGATGGGGTATGAGGATGTCCTCATCGAGGGCGCCGGTCCGGCCGGGGTGAACGCCGCCGCACTCGGCGACCTTCCGCCCGAGGCGCACACGCTGTACAAGGGCGGGCACTTCGTGCACAACGTCGGCTCCGCCGATACCAACGACTACTTCCGCATGGTGGCCAACTACTGCACCCCCATCGTGGCCTTGCACTACACGCTGCCCACTTACAGGGGCCGCGCCCTGAGCGACCACCCCGAGCAGATGACCCGGGTCTCCTATGCCAATGAGGCTTTCCGCAGGACCCGCGACCTCATGGTCAAGCGCACCTTGCTGCACAATGCCGATGATGTCTGGACTTGCGTGGGGGTCAGATGGGACGCGGCAGACGACAAGACCAGGGTCTACTGGCCCTACGTGGACATGCGGGTCCAGTTGGGGCCCAGGGAGCGGGCCTGCGAGGTCCTCAGTGGCAAGGAAGTGGAGATGGCCAGCGCCGGCGCTCTGCTCCGCGGCGAGCACGTCTATACGGTGGAGAGGGTTGTGGAGTCTCAGCCCGAGCCGCAGTGACGCCTAGGAGCGCGGCCGAGAACCCCGCCTTCGCCAAGAGTGTCATTCTGAGAGCGTCCGCTCCCGGACGGAGCAGCTCGAGGAATCCCCTGGCATTCAACGGGATTTTTCGCTATCTCGCTGCGCGAGATGGACGCTCAGAATGACAGAAACCGGGGCGGCCGGACTTTTCGGCCGGACTTCTAGATGCCTGTATGCACCGACTCCTGCACAGATGAACCAAGCTCTGGGGTCTCCATCCTGCCGTTCGTGAACGTCCCGCAAGGCGGGATCGGACTTTCCACTCACATTATGTATGAACGCATTGATACCACATCCCGCCGTAGTAAGGCCTCTATCGCTCGCAATAGTGCCGTTCCCCCCCCCCTCATCCCGTCTCGCCGGTCGTATCGGCGAGTACAAGCGGCTCGAAGAGACGCCGAGAG
>CAZXDD010000752.1:0-3409 GCA_964639415.1 uncultured Armatimonadia bacterium | reverse complement strand
ATGGACCAACCCCGCAAGGCGGCGAGCCAGCTAGAGGAGATCATACACGCCGATCAGGGCAACAGGGAAGCCTGGGAGATGCTCAAGAGGGTGGACCCGGCAACCGCCGACCGCCTGGAGAGGCTGCAGAGTATCGCCCCCGATCCCTTCGTGGCCAAGCGCACGGCGCCCTTGACTGACGACCTGTTCGACGGCGACGACATGGTCGGGGACGAGCCGTACGAGGACGAGCCGGCCTCCGGTGCTATCGGCGCCGATCCCTTCGTGACCACGGCGCTGACCGACGATATCGTCGAGGAGGAGCCGGAGACGGCCCCCCCGACCTCGGCGGCCGCCCAACCCGCCCCCGGGAGGATCGGCAAAGACCCCTTTATCAAGGGAGGGCCGACCACCGACGCCATCGTCTCCGAGGAGGCTCCGGCGTCCTCCCGCGAGCCTGTGAGCGAGCAGCGCGGCGGGTTTCCGTGGGAGTATGAGCAGGACCGGCAGTTCCTGGCCAAGTGGGAAGCCGAGCCCATGGTGGCGCGGATGACCGCCATGGTGCACGAGTTGTGGCATGACATCGACGCCTGGGACGGCGTGCTCGCGCTGTGTGCCCACGCGGACCGTCGGCTGCATCCCACGCTGTTTGAGGCGGCCACTTTGGCCGCCACTCGTCTGGGCGTCAAGCCGCCCGACCTGTACACCGTGCCCGAGCGCTGCATGCACCCGGTCATCATCAAGGATCAGACACCGATCCTGGCCATCCCCACCGGGGTCATCCGGGCGATGAGCGAGGAGGAGATGCTGTTCCAGATCGGCCGTGAGATCGGGCACATCTACACCGGCTATCTGGCCCAGATGCAGATCGTCAAGATCATCTGCAACCGCAAGGCGCGGCTGGTCGGCGACCTGGCCAGCACGCTGCGCGATTTCGTCAGCGACCACCTCGGGGGCTGGGAGCTGGACATCAAGCGCGACGAGCTGGATCGGCTCAAGAAGCTCGGCCACGCCTGGCAGCAGCGGTGCGAGCTCTCCGCCGACAGGGCCGGTCTGGTCTGCTGCCGCGATATCGACGTTGCCTGCTCCGCGCTGGCCAAGACAACCGCCAAATCCGTGGACGAAGCCGCGGCCCTGACGGCCGACCGGTTCCTTGCTCAGTTCGAGGGCTCCGATGTGGGAGACCTGGCCAAGATCCCTGTCCCGGAATCGCCTTCGCGCAATTCGCAGTACGCGGCCTACCGCATCCATATGCTGCGCTGGTGGGCGACGACGCCGCAGTTTGCCCAGATGATGTCGGCCGAGTAGGGCAGAGGCGGGACGGCGCGGCCGGCCACCCGGGGTGGGCGCAGGGGGGCCGGGGGGCCTCACGGGTGCCGGCGGGCAGCCATCGGTCTCTCATCGCAGGGCCGCTATCGCCCTCTTTGCACCGTCTCCAGGAGGCGCTCCACGATGCGGCCCGCGTCGATGCCGTCCGCCTCGGCGGCGAAGCTGGGGATGATGCGGTGCCTCAAGACCGGCAGAGCCAGATAGGCCACGTCGTCGCGAGAGGCCGCATATCTACCGTGCATCAGGGCGCGGGCTTTCGCCCCCAGGATCATCGCCTGGGAGGCGCGGGGGCCCGCGCCCCATGTTACCCATTCATCGATGAACTTCGGCGTCCCCGGCATGCCGGGGCGGCTGGCCCGCGCCAGCGAGACGGCGTACGCCAACGCCTCCTGGCTCAGCTCCACACCTCTGACCACCTGCTGCAGCCTCAGCACCTGCTCCCCAGTCATAGCCATCTGCACCTCCGGTTCGCCCACAGAGGTGGTCGTGGCCACGATGCGTTGCTCCTCCTCCTCGGAGGGGTACTTCAGATGCACGCTGAGCATGAAGCGGTCAAGCTGCGCCTCGGGCAGCGGGTAGGTGCCCTCCTGCTCGATGGGGTTCTGGGTGGCGAGGACGAAGAAGGGCAGGGGAAGGGGGTAGGTTCCACCTCCGGCCGTGACCTGACGCTCCTGCATGGCCTGCAAGAGCGCGCTCTGGGTCTTTGGCGGGGTGCGATTGATCTCGTCGGCCAGCGTGATATTGGCAAACACCGGGCCGGCGACGAAGCGATAGCTGCGCTCACCGGTGGCGGAGTCCACCTGGATGATGTCCGTGCCGGTGATGTCGGCGGGCATGAGGTCGGGAGTGAACTGGATGCGGGAGAACTTCAGGTCCAGGCAGCGGGCGATGGTGCGCACCAGGAGGGTCTTGCCCAGCCCCGGGACACCGACGAACAGGCAGTGGCCGTCGGAGAGCAGGGCGATCAGCAACTGCTCGATGACCTCTACCTGTCCGACGATGACCTTGCTGACCTCGTGCAAAATCGCCTCGCGGCCGCGCACCAGAAGCTCGGCGGCGGCGAGGTCGTCCGGTGGCTCATGGGGGGATGATGGTGGCACAGAGGTGGCCCGTGGCATGGCCGCGATGGTAGCACGGCGAGAACGAGAGCGTCAAGGGACGGCAGGGGAGAGGCTCCCGCCACAGCAAGCCGTTCTCCGCCGTTCTCTGCGCTCTCCGTATCTCTGCGTCTCTGTGTTGGGCCGTTCTCCGTGGAACTCCGTGCTCTCCGTGTCTCCGTGGTGAGACGTTGGCCGTCCGTCGTTCTCTGCCGCTCTCCCGCCCCTGCACTACCCTCCCGCCAGAAGCACCAGCATCCGGTCCCGCATCTCCATCTCCGCACCGCGGAACTCGGGGTGGCCGATGAGATTGGTGTGCTCGTCCGGGTCGGTCTCCAGGTTGTATAGCATCATCCCCCGGCCCTGACGGGTCATGGCGTACTTCCAGTGCCGCGTGCGAACACACAGGTGCCCCCAGGGGGCGGGCGCGACCTCGGAGAGCGCTGCGGTGCGGAACTCGGCGTCGCGGTCCTCAAACAGCATCCACAGCGACTGCCCCTGATGCCGGTCACCCACTTCCACCCCGGCGGCCTGCAGAACCGTGGGAAACAGGTCCACGGTGCTTGCGAGCTCCTGCCGTGTCTCGCCGGAGGGTATCCTACCCGGCCAGCGCAGGATCAGGGGCACCCGCAGGGCGGACTCGTGGAAGACGGACTTGTGCAGCCGGCCGTGGTCGCCCGCCATCTCGCCGTGGTCGGACCAGAACACCACCAGAGTCTCGTCCAGGCGCCCCTGACGTTGGAGGACCTCCAGTATCTCGCCAAACCAGCGGTCGATCAGGGCGATCTTCCCATAGTAAGCGGCGCGGACCCGGGCGATCAGCTCGTCGGTGAGCCCGGGATTGGTGCCTGCCACGAAGGCATCGGCCACATCCTGCGGCACCCAAGGTCCCGGAGCGGTGGGGCGGATCGGGGCCGGGCAGAGCGAGGGGTCGTACATCGTGGCGTACCGGCCCGGGGGGTCCCAGGGCTCGTGGGGACCGCCGAAGCCCACGAACAGGCAGA
>CAZXDD010000751.1:0-3452 GCA_964639415.1 uncultured Armatimonadia bacterium | reverse complement strand
GGCCATACGGAACCACTCCGCGCACAGGGGGTCAAACAGGTCCAGAACATCCCGGGGCTCAGCCATGGTTCCTCTGTCTCGGCCCATGTCTCCGGCGCGTCCGGCCGCCGGCGGCGGGAACACCTCCGCCGGCCTGCACCCTACTAGGTTCACTTACTCTATCGAACATTCCTTCTCTGTCAAGACGTCGGGCTCTCGGGAATGCGCCGGCGGGGCTCGACACGCCGGCCTGTCTGTCACAGCTCCCCGCAGAGGGCGCTCCCGACGGCGCCCGCGGAGGGTATGGGCAGACCAGCAAGGAAACTGCCTCTTTCTGTGCTCATCAAAGACGCCGGGGGTATCACATGCCAAGGATGTGCCGTACCGCGCTCACCGTCCTCACCTGTCTGCTCCTGCTGGCGGGGCTCGTCTCCGCCCAGGAGCTGCAGTTGGATGTGAAAGAGCATGAGCTGGGAAACGGGCTGCAGGTATTGGTGGTGGAAAGACACGACACCCCGCGCATCGCCTGCCGGCTGGCGTTCGCGGTGGGTGCCGTGAACGAACAGGAGGGGCGTAGCGGCATTGCGCACCTGCTGGAACACATGATGTTCAAGGGCACCCGCACTCTGGGCACCCGGGATGTCGACCGCGAGCAGTCACTCATGGCTCAGATCGACGCCCAGATGGCCAGGATCGACGCTCTCCGCGGCAATGACGACGACGCCTCCAGGCAACGCAAGGCGGCCCTGATGGCCGGGTACCACGATCTTCTGGCCCGCCAGCGAGACCTGATAGTGAGCAACGAGGTGCACCGCGTCTACCAGACCGCCGGGGCAACGGGCCTGAATGCCTTCACCAGCTACGACCGCACAGTGTATACCGTGGAGGTGCCCTCCAACAAGCTCGAGCTGTTCATGTGGGTCGATTCCGACCGCATGGCCAACCCGGTGTTCCGCGAGTTCTACTCCGAGCGAGATGTGGTCCTCGACGAGTGGCGCCGGCGCATGGAAAGCAACCCATACGGCCCGTTCTACGAGCGCCTCAATGCGGTGTTCTACACCTCGCACCCGTATCGACGCCCCGTTCTCGGCTGGCTGTGGGACGTGGAGCGGCTCTCCCGCGCCGATGCGGCCGAGTTCTTCGCTACCCACTACATTCCGGCCAATGCCACCTTGGTCCTCGTGGGTGACGTCGTGGCCGAGGAAGCCTTCGCCATGGCGGAGCGCTATTTCGGCCGCATCCCGGCCAAGCCCGGGACGGCCCCCCGCATCACCCGGGAGCCGGAGCAGGGCGGAGAGCGCCGCCTCGCCATGCGCGCCCAGGCCCAGCAGCAGGTGCTCATCCAGTACCACACTCCGCAGTTCACCCATCCCGACAGCCCGGCCCTCGAGGTCGCCGCCGACGTCCTCAACGGCAGGTCCGGAAGGCTCTACAAAGACCTCGTCCTGGACAAGGACATCGCCCTGAGTGCCGGGGCCTGGGCCTCGGCTCAGAGACACACCGGGGAGTTCGGCCTTCGCGGCCAGGTGAAGGAGGGTCACACCCATCAGGAGGTCGAGGCCGCCCTGCTGGCCCAGGCCGCCCTGCTGGTCGCCGAGCCTCCCACAGAGCACGAGATGGGGCGCGTCCGCAATGCCATCGAGGCCGATTTCGTCGACGGGTTGCGCACCAACGGCGGTATCGCCGGGCAACTGGCCCACTACGCAACCATCGGCGACTGGAACCTGCTCATGTCCCGCATCGATAGCCTCAAGGCCGTGACACCCGACGATGTGGCGCGGGTCGCCGAACGGTACCTGACCGAGAGCAATCGCACCGTCGGCTGGCTCCTGCAGGAGACCCCGCCCACAGACCCCGCAGCCGGAGGTGACGCGCAGTGAGTACCCACAGCCTGCCGCGAGCGACCGCCCGCGGCCTCGTCTGCATCGCCTGCGTGGCCGCCGTGGCGGCCGTCGCCCAACCGATCCCCGACCATCCGGGCAAGCTGGTCTACGGCGAGCTGATGTTCAACCCGCCGTCGGCCGAGGAGATCCGGACCGAACTGGGCAACGGCCTGGTGGTCTACGCCTTGCACGACCCCACGCTGCCCCTCTTCTCGCTCAGCGTCGTCTGGCCCGGAGGAACCTACAGCGATCCCCCGGGACAAGAGGGTCTCCGCGCCATCACCGCCTCGATGATGCGTCTCGGGGGCACTGCAGGCATGACGCCTGAGGCGCTGGATGAGCGCCTGGAGTATCTGTCCGCCTCCATCGGCTCCTGGGCCGGGCTCACCACCAGTGGCGCCTCGTGCTCTTGCCTCAGCCGCGACGCCGACGAAGTGATGTCCCTGCTGGGCGACGTGCTTTTCGAGCCGCGCTTCGACGAGGAGCGCCTGCGGCTGCGCAAGGAGGAGGCCCTCGAGTCGCTGCGCCGCCGCTACGACGGTGTCGACCAGGTCCTGGGAACCATGCGTCCGCCCATGATCTACGGCGATACCCCCTGGGGGCGCATCCAGACGGCCTCCGCCCTACAGCGTATCGACCGCGACAGCCTGACCGCCTGCCACGGCGACCGCTGGGTCCCGTGCAATGTGATCGTCATGGTCTCCGGCCGGTTCGACAAGGAGGCCATGCCGGCGAGGATCCAGGCCCTTCTCGCCCGCAGAGATAGGCAGATTGGCGCCCTCCCGCCCCGGGAAACGCGCGCCGAGCTCCCCGGCGCCTCCGCTCCCGGCGTCTACCTGCTGGACAAGAAGATGCCCCAGGCCGCCGTGGAGATCAGCCACCTGGGGATCGAGCGCCATCACCCCGACTATCTGCCCCTGCAGATCATGAACCGCATCCTCGGGGGCGGTGGGTTTTCGTCCCGCGTCGTGCGCCGCGTGCGCAGCGACGAGGGGCTGGCCTACGGAGTGGGCACATTCGTCTCGGCCCCCGCGGGCTACCCAGGGCGCCTGGGGGCCTCCTTGCAGTGCGCCGCCCCCAACGCCGCCTACGCCTCATCCCTGGTCATCGACGAGCTCAAGCGCATCGCTGCCGAGCCGGTGACGGACGAGGAGCTGGCAGACGCCAAGGACGCCTGGCTGGATAGCTTCCCCGCCATGTTCCAGACCTCCAGCGACACGGTCCAACGCCTGGGCGTCCTGGAGATCGACGAGCTTCCGCGAGACTACTATCACACCCTGCGGGAGCAGTTGCGGGCGGTATCGAAGGAGGACATCCAGCGGGTGGCCCGCGAGCACATCCGCCCGGCGGCTCTGCGGATCATCATCGCCGCCGACGCCGACCTGGTGCGGGCCGGCAACCCCGCGTATCCGGTGTCGATCGAGGACCTGGGAGAGGTGCACGTGATCGTGCCCCGCGACCCGCTGGAAGGCAGATAGGCGGCGGGGGCCGCCGGGATACCTCCACGGGGAATCGCGACACGCCGGGCACAAAAGCCCGGCGTAGATCGGAAGAGCACACGTCTGAACTCCAGTCACGAGATTCCATCTC
>CAZXDD010000750.1:0-3461 GCA_964639415.1 uncultured Armatimonadia bacterium | reverse complement strand
GACCTCAGGGGCAGCCCCTGACACCCACGGTCTTATGTGTGAGTAACCGCCAGCCACGAGTGGAGAGGGAGAACACCCACGTCTACGGCGGTGCCATGTCACGCTGCGAGAGACCGCACAGGCGCCGCCCGCCATCCGCCCCAACCGTCGCCTCCGCGCTGCCGCCCGCGCACCGCCTCCTCACCACTCCTCAGACGCGAGCCTGTACACCAGCGCCTCCCTCGCCTCCCCCATGTCCACCAGCACCGGGCCGCCTTCCTCCGGGATCGGGTCGCCGTCCTCCTGCAGGACCGCCAGGTACCCCTCAATGGCATCCCGCGCCATCATGAGGGCCTCGCCAATGTCCGCGCCCCAGGTGTGACATCCAGGCAGAGCCGGCACGGACACCGAATAGCGTCCGTCCTCATCCTTCACAAGCACCGCGGTATAGGTGCGCGCCATTCCTGCCGCCTCCAGTTCCATGCGGCACACAGCCTGCGAGAGCACCCTTCGGCGGCCGGGCCATCTCCTCCTTCGTCCGCCGGGTACAGCAAAAGGGCCGCGCCGGAGGCTGTCCCGGCGCGGCCGTGGGATGGTCGGGCGAGCTACTGCCCTTCGTAGAAGCGGAACCATGCGCGATTTGATTCGCGCGACGCGTCCGGAAGGCCTGATGCCAGTGGCTGCACCTTAACGCAGGCCAAACGGAGCGTGCCTTGACTCAGCCACCAGTGCACCGAGTCAGTCCAGTTCCTGTCCAGGAGGTTCAGCCGGCCCTCCCGCATCAGCGGCCGCTGCGGCTGCCGTCCGCAAAAGCCGCCCTCCATCTCGTGCACGCTCACGTTGAGCTTGCCGTCCTCGCGCAAGACGCGGCGCAGTGCGGAGGGCACGATCTGCTCTGCCGCGGCCAGTGTGGGGGGCTGTCCCCCCTCGATCTCGAACTCGGCCGCGAAGATGAAGCGCGTGTGCACGATACGCGCTCTGCGCCCCCCGACCAGGTAGCTGACGCTCAGGGCGTCGCACGTCTCACCCTCGCCAAAGTGCACCAGCCGCGGAGCGTCAGCCGGGGGACAGAAGTCGGCCGCCACGATGGTACGGGTCCAGCTATCGAACAAGCGCACCGCGTGCCTCGGTGCTTCGGTGGCGATGGGCGCGAAGTCGTAGCCCAGGATCTCGGCGACCCAAGCGGCATCGCGCGGAGTAGGCTTCGTGATGTCCGAAGGAGGCTGGCCCAGTGCCAGGGGGGCGAAGTGGGCGAGAGCCATAGCAACCAGTACACGTGCGACCATTAGCTGGTCTCCCCTCAAGCAGCCGGCCGCAGAGGCATTCCCTCGCACGGTAGTGCCGATGGAGACGGCCGCTGCGGATTCCCGGTGCGCGTGAACCGACAAACCTGCAAGACCTGCACTGCTTGGGCCGTTTCGTCCGGCGCCGGCAAGCCGATCTGTTACAGCAAACAGCAGCCGCCTACGCGCGCGGCGCCACTCAGAGGCGCTGCGCCGCCAAGTGTCCAGCTCACCAATCGTGCTCCGGGTACTGCCCCGGCCCGTCCTGATCGTCTCCGTAGACGAACCCGCACGGCTTGAGGACGATCTCCCCAAGCGCGATGTCTACGTACCGCCAGTACGTGTAGTCAGCCACGTTGTCGATGACCTCCTGGTGACTGGCGTAGGTACGCGCACCTGGAGCGTGGTACCGCCGAAGGCCGCCGAAGTCAGCCCTGAAGCACGCTTCGAAGGCATTGTCGCGGCCGCGGGCGTCCTTGTAGATGAGCATCTCGTCCTCGCAGTACAGGTGGTGCTTGTGCTTGTCGTCGTGGCCGTCCCGGGCCGACCTCTCGTGCGGCAGGTCTTGGGCCGGCTCCGTGCGCTCCGCGCTCTCTCCACCCGGGAGCGGGTAGCACCAGATCACCTCCCCTGCTCCGCAGCCGAGCTGACGGGCCGCAAGATAGCAGAAACAGGCGATGTGCCAGCACTGCGCCGGCACCGTGCCGTTGGCGAGCGACCAGTAGCCGGCGGGGTCCTGGGCGCCCGGGTCAAGCAGCGTATCCGCCAGATCTTTGAGTGCGGCAACGCACTGGTGCGGGTCCGTCATGTTCTCACAGACATTGGTGACGTGCAGGACGCGGGGCAGCGTGACGTCGCCTCGTGGTAGGCCGTACGTGATGAAGACCGTGTGCGGCCCGCTGTCGGTGCTCGCACCACTGCTAACGCCGCCGACCTCCAGTGTCCATGGGATGGTAACCGTCACCCGGCCGACCTCGTTGGGGAGGCTGCCGGCCGCGGTGCCCGCCACGGTCTGGCTGGCACCGGTGGATGTCCCCTGAATGCTGAATTGGGCCTCCGGGCTGCCCCCGCCACCGGTGAGAGTGAAGGGCACGTTCGCCGGGGTCACCGTGACGGTGACGGCCACACTGAGCGGCGTGCCCATTGTCTGGCTGATGGCCACGTTCCGCACGCCCGGCACCCATTCGGGGGAGGGCAAGAGGGTGCCGCCTCCGCCCACGAGGCCCCCGTCCTTCATCACTCCGTGGTCGCTGGTGAACTCGATGCTCTCGATCGAGACGTCGGCAACGACGAACTGGACACTGGCCGTCTCCACCGCATCGCCTGCGAAGTCGACGACCGTCACATCCGCGATGAAGGGGCCCACGTGGTTGAAGGCGTGCGATGTCTCGACGTCGGCTTCGCCCTCCTCCGGGATCGTGGTCTGGCCTGCTGTCTCGTGTGTGTCGTGGAACTCCCACCAAGCGTTCCAGTCGTTGTCGCCGAGGTTCTCTACGTGGGCGCTGAACAGCGCCTGGCTGCAGCGCGGGAACGCCGCCCCATCCGCAGGCTGCATGATGTCTATGGTCACCGCCGAAGCTGTTGCTGTACATACTATGACAAGAGCTACACAGAGCAGGTTCCGCGACAAGCCGACGCGCGTCGTACTCATTGCTTCTTCTCCTCCCAGGGTAGCGTCAGTCCTTGATCCAGTCTCTTCTGGGCCAACTCCGCGAAGTGGGTGCCGGGAAAGTGCTCCGCGACGTACCCGAACCACTTCCTGGCTCGGGCCTTCTCACCGTGCATCATGATGGACGAGGCGAGGTTCAAGGCCGCATTGGCCTGGTTGTCCGCGCAGTTCTCCATTGCCAGCAGTGTCTCCAGTTCCGCCTCCGCCCCGGCGCAGTCGCCCACGATGGCAAGCGCGCTGATCAGCTCCACATAGAGCATCGACCCTCCGAAGTAGCGGAGCAGCAGCTCCAGCGCGCCGGCAAGCACCTTAGGCTCCGTCGGGGCGGCGATCTGGGCCAGGGAGCGCTGGTTCTCGGCCAGGCGCAGCGTGGCCTGGATCGGGTCGTGACCGCCGGCGGCATCGAGGCACAGCAGGGCCCAGGGCACCGCCTCCGCCGGGTGGCCGGTGCGCTCCAGGACGGACGCCAAGCGGAGCGCCGCCCTAGATCGGAAGAGCGTCGTGTAGGGAAAGAGTGTAGGATAGGGTGT
>CAZXDD010000749.1:0-3462 GCA_964639415.1 uncultured Armatimonadia bacterium | reverse complement strand
CCGGACTCGATGTACTCGTCCCGCACGCCGTACTTCACATCGCGCCAGTCGGTGACCAGGGAGCGGCCGTCGGGGCCGAGGACCACGGTCTCGTCGAGCTGGCCGTGCCAGCGGCGGCCGTCCGCGGTGTGGCCCGGGGCGAAGGTCTTGCGGGTCTGCACCCGCCACTGGGCCTCCATGCGCATCTCCACCAGCGGCGGAGGCACCAGCTCCTCCATCTGCTCCACCTCGTCGGGAGCCAGCTCGGCCACCAGCTCGCCGGTGGCGCTGTAGCGAACGGTCTTCTCCCGGTGGTCGCCGGGCCGGAGCAAGACACGGCCCTGGGCGTCGGCGGGGGGATTGGTCACGTCATTGGCGACGCGCACGTAGATCCGCGTTGGTTCGCCCACGGCGTCGCCGGAGCTGTCGAAGGCAACCGCGGTCAGCTCATAGCGGCCGTCCGGGTACTTGCGAGAGCCATTGGTGGCATCCCACGGGTCTGTGGGGTTCCACGAGGTCGCCTGGGTGTCCCAGGTGTACTCGAAGGGGTAGATGATGCTCACGACGTACGGCGGGTTCTCCCGGGGGGCGTCGAGGCGCGCGATACGGTACGAGATGTACCCGTCCTCGTTGCCATCCACGTTGAGCTTGGAGGCTTTGAGGGTGACACAGCCGCGGAGGGTCTTGGCATCCAAAGGTGGATCGAAGACCGGTCCGGCAGCCATGGCCGTGACGGCGAGGCTGAGCAGGACAAGGATCACCAGTGAGGCGCGACCGGCAGCCGGTGACGTCATCTATGGGCCCCCCAACGGGTTGATAGAGCGGCTTTGCTGCATGCAGCCACCTCGACGCACAGAAGACCACAATTCGGCGGAGGATCTCTCCGCCGCACCGGTGGGCTCATCGAGCAAGGCCGGAGAGCCGTTGGCGGCCGTGCGGTCCGGCCCCCCACGACGCATCCCGCCCGCAATCGGCACTACCCCGCCCCCGCCTCCTCCGCCACCAGTGGCGCCAGGAGGGCGCAGGTGTCATCGAGGCTTTGTGGAACCACCCGGGTGCCGGCCACGGTGGTCATGAAGTTCGTGTCTCCGGCCCATCGTGGCACCACGTGCAGATGGATGTGCTCGTCAATGCCCGCGCCCGCCGCCTTCCCGATGTTCATCCCCACGTTCACCCCGTCGGGCGAGAGGCACCGGCTCAGCGCCCGCATGCAGACCTGCGTCAGGCGCATCATCTCATTGCACTCGGCCTCATCAAGCTCTGTCAGATCCCCAACATGCCGATAGGGCACGACCATCAGATGGCCGCTGTTGTAGGGAAACGCATTGAGTAGCACATAGTTGTGCGTGGCGCGATACAGCACCTGCTCGGCGACGTCGTCCGTCGCCTGTGCCTTCTGGCACAGGACGCAGCCCTGAGGCTTTGCGCCGGTCACGTACTTGATGCGCCACGGAGCCCACATGTGCCTCAATGGACCTGTACCCCTGACCCGCGAGATCGCCCGCATTATAGTCGGCCCTCAAGGGGGAGTCAAACCACCGCCCCCGGTCGCCGTTAGCAGCCGGGAGGCTCGGGGCGGCGAGCCCCGGTTCCCTTGAGTAGTCATCTCGGCGCCAAGACGGCGAAGGATCGCTTCCATAGGCGCGGCCGAGGAGTCTGGCTGGTCCGGCTCCTGTCCTTCTGAGCGTCCATCTCGCGCAGCGAGATAGCGCAGAATCTCACTGAATGCCAGGAGATCCTTCGAGCTGCTCCCTCTGGGAGCGGACGCTCTCGGAATGACATTGCCGGCGAAGGCGGGGTCTTCGGCCGCACCTGTGGACCTTCGGTGACCTCCTGGGCTCCGCAGCGGCCGGGCGCCGCGCTCCACGCCCGGCGGTGGCGGGCGGTCGCGACCCAACGCTAGGCGAAGCGGCCGTACGAGATCACGGCCACGATCAGGACGGTAACAATCCATACTATCGCTGCCACGCGAGTGATCTTGTACAGCCATTCCTCACGACTGCCTGGCTTGAAGCGCGAGGTCTCCGCCGAGCCCCCACCCATCGCGGCGGACAGTCCCTCGGCCTTGCTGGTCTGTAGCATCACAGACAGGATCAGGGCCACCGCGGACAGTCCCGATACGACATACATAGCAATCAGCATGCAATAGCCTCCAGCACGACCACACGGAATGCCGATGACCACGATGGCGGCGCAATTGGCCCTGCCGCCCTGTCATTCACGCCATCGGTACGACGGTCTGTCTACTGAGCCAACGCATGTCGCCCCTGTCCGCCGGCGGCCGGCATGCCGGTCCCTACACGCGCTGCTCTACGGACCCGCTATCAGGCCCTGGTCCTTGAGAAACCCGGCCAACATGGGAATCAGCACATCGAAGGGTGGCATATGGCCTTCCATGGCGCCCCCTTCGTACCAGACGATCCGCTTGGGCTCCTGTGCGGCGGCAAACAGCGCCTCCCCCGCAGCGGCCGGGACGATCTTGTCATCGCGACCGTTGAGCATCAGAAGCGGGCGCGGGGACAGATTGGCGATGAAGTTCGTGGGCTCGATGAAAGCCGCCTGCTCGCGCACGGCCTCCGAGCTCTGCAGTTGCTGCCTGATCTCCTGGGCCACGCCTATCTCGGAGGTCTGCAGGATCCCCACCAGGTCGCCACCGCCAACAATCAGGAACGGAGCCAGAATGCGTTCATCCAAAGAGGCCACCATACTGCCGAGGATGCCGCCCATGCTCACGCCGACGAGCACCACGCGTTCGGCGTCCAGGTCATCCCTGGAAGCGATGTAATCCAGGGCCCGGCGGTTGTCAATGATGGTCTGGCGGAATCCTTTGACCATCATCTCCAGATCGGCCGAGAACATCGCGCCGCCCTCGGCCCTGCGGTCTCCGTGGTGGGCCGCGTCGATGCTCACGATCGCAACGCCCTGCCCCGCCAGCAGCGGCGCCACCTTGGCCGAGTCGGCTCGGCTGCCGCCGAGACCGTGGAGGAACAGGATCACCGGCACCTTGCCCTCGGTCTTGGGGCGCGATACGGTGGCCGGCACCATCTCATCATTGACACTGCGGAACCGCACCGTCTGGACAGAGAGGATGCCGCTGTCCACCGGCTCCTCGGCCTCCGCGTCCAGCGGGGCGGACGCATCGTAGGCGTAGAAGGCCTGGACTTGTTCCCATGTAGGCGCGGAAAACGCCTGCGCACAAAATAACGCAGCGCAGACGACCAGGCAGATGGCCCAGCCAGAACGCCGTGTAACGCTCAATTCCGTTGTCTCCCGGAGCAGGCAAGCAACCTGTGCCTGGACCCATGCCATTCTACCGGTCCGTACCAGCAGCGTCAAGCGGGAGAGACAGGCCGGGGGCGAGGGTGCGTCGCCGGATGATCCTCATTCTCTCGCAATTGACGCGATCTGGTGGCAGACTTCCCCGGTCTATTGCTCTACCTCGCCGCCGCCGCTCCTACAGCAGCCCGCGCTCGGCCAGCGTCA
>CAZXDD010000748.1:0-3465 GCA_964639415.1 uncultured Armatimonadia bacterium | reverse complement strand
GGGCCGCGGCGCCGGGCGCCTCTACCACCGGCCACGAGGCGCGCAGCTCGTCCTCATACGGACCGATTTGCTCCAGCGGAATCTGCCGGAAGCCCAGCCTCAGGGCCGGCGACTCGGGCCGCAGACGGAAGTCCAACTTCTCGGCGTCTACAAAGAGCGGGTCGGCCATGACCGAGCCCGGGTCCTGACCCGTCCCGCGCCACTGCTCCCAGGTCAGCAGCCTCTCGGGGCCGGGCGTGACTGTGAGCGAGAACTTCAGCGCAAGCTCCGGGGGAGCGTGGACGCAATTGCCATCGAAGCGGAAGCCCTCGAAGGCCGACTGCGGCCCGCGGAAGGTCCAGACCAACTGCCCATCGCCCCAGGCGGACTTGCTTTCCTCCCGCATCGCCCTCCCGCCCTGGGCGGTGTAGTAGACGATATTGCGCAGAAACTCGCCGGGGGCGCAGGTATTGTGGCTGGCCGTGTCGTCGGTATAGCTCGCCAACTCCGGATAGCGCAGCAGGTACGTGTCGTACCCGCCCTTGTCACGAAGCGCCTCGATGTACGCGTACGATTGCCGGTCGAGGTCCGGGTAGTTGCCACTGCTCACGCGGAACGCCGGAGCGTCGACGATGATGTTGTTCTCCCACCTGTTGTCCCGCCCCTCGTGGTTGAACATCCCGCACACGGGGACGCTGTACAGCACGTTTCCGAAGACCCTGCAGCCCACCTCGGGAGCGTCCAGGTAGATGCCCCAGGTGAAGCCGGGATAGCGGAACTCCACCTGCCCATTGCGCACCGGGCGCCACGAGTTGGCCTTCCCGAAGCCTCCGATATGGTGGAAGATGTTGTAGCGGATCACGGTGCCGCGGCAGGTGTAGTCTCGGGAGGACATGTACAGTCCGCCGGTGTCCTCGGAGCCCAGATTCGTGTGGTGAACGACATTGTACTCCACCAACTGGTCGTTGCCGCCGATGAGTAACGCCTGATGGTAGCAGTCGTGGATGAGGTTGTGACTGGCGCGATTGCCGACGCCGCTGAGGTTCACGCCGGTGTTGTAGGTTCGCTGGAAGGCCGCGATGTGATGGATGTAGTTGTTGTCCGCGAAGCAGTCGCCGCGCGCGAGCGTGGCCCGGTCGCCGGCGTTGATGCTCACCCCGCCGGCGCCCGTGGCGTAGATGTCATTGCCCTGCGCCCCGCTCTGCCGCCCGCCGACGATGGACACACCCCAGGAGCCGGTATTGCGGATGGTACAGCCCCCGACCAGTACGCGCTCGCAATCCTTGAGCGACACCGCGGCGCCCTCGCACCGCTCAAGCGTGAAGCCGCGGAAGGTGATGTCGCAGACCCCCTCGGCCACCAGCAGCGAGCCGCTGACCGGTACGGTGACCTCGGCCGCTGTGGCCCCCTCCGGCGGCCAGAAGTAGAGCCTTGCCGCCTCGCGGTCGAGATACCACTCGCCGGGGGCGTCCAGCTCGGCCAGCAGGTTCTGGACGAAGTAGCGGTCGCCCACCATGAGCCCGTAGCTCACAGGCCTGCCCAGGTGGATCTCGTCCTGCTCGTCATCAACCGAAGCGATAGGGACGATGCTCCAGGCCCAGCCATATGCCGGGTGGATGGCCACCTCCGCCTGCTGCACCTTCTCCCACGTGGGCTTGATGACATCGTCTGTGGCGGTGAAGTGGTCCTTCACCGCCGGGACGTTATCGGAGACCGATCTGTTGGTCGCCGCCGCGGGCTCGGCGTAGAGCACGTGGGCCCACTGCCCGCCGTGCGGGTCCGTGGGGTCGACGTTGGGATACCGGGCCATGGTCTGCCGCAGGCCATCGCAGAAGAGCTGGCGGAACGCCACCTTCTCCAATGGGCTGCCGCGCAGGTCCGCAACGAGGATCTGCCCCTTCCAGGGCGAGAAGCCGGTGACCGGGACCGCTCCGGCCAGGGTGACGGCTTCTTTCCCGTACGCCCGCCAGACCGCCGGGGCGTCCTGAGTGCCGGCGTCTTGAGGGCCAAGCGTCAGGGGCTCAGCCAGACGGTACAGGCCCCCGCGCACGTGGACCGTGGCCCCTTCCGGCAGTCCGTCCGTAGCCCGCAGGTGGCGCAGCTCATCCCGCGCCCGGGACAGCGTGGCGAAGGGGCCGTCGGTATTGGCGGCATTGGCGGCCGAGATCCTCCCCGACCAACTGTCATTGCCCGTGGTGGAGACATAGAGGTCCACCGGAGCCGCGCCAAGCGGGATGGCGGCGAGGAGCAATGCCAGCGGCACAGTTGCCTGCGTCATGTGGTGGCACATCCCTTGTGAGGGGTACCGGCAGGGCGGCCGGGCGTCTCCCGAACGGTCTCGACGTCCCCTGTCACTCCAGACTCACCGGCCCGAGCACCGGCACCGGCAGGCCCGCAGCGTCGCGGAGACTCACCGCCGGATTGAAGCCATTCCCGTACCACAGCGCGGCCCCGGAGGGCAGTGGGGAACGCAGGCGCAGGACAACCGTCGTCCCGCGCTGGATGGCGATGTCGTCGATCGGGATTGGGGTGTCTCCCAGCTCGATGGTGAAGCCGCGGATGCCCTTCTTGGGCTGGAGCTGCTTGTTCACGCCCGAGAAGGACAGGCGAACCACCTGCCGGTCCTTGGAGAGCTTCGCCGACTTCAGACGCGGGCCCAGGGTCTTGTCCTTGTTGCCGTAGATCAGGCTCTCGGCTACGTGGGCCAGGCGCACGCCGAGGGTCTTGAGGTCTTGGGTGCAGACGTGAATGCCGTCATCCAGACGCAGATCAACGGCGGAGACGGTGGCGAGCTTCGCCACATCCTGTTCCAGGTCGATCTGGTCGGTCTGGACCCTGTTCCAGTGGGGGAAGACCTCGAAACTGGTGTAAAGCGGGCCAAGCTGCACCTGGATGAAGGGGAGCCGGGGCTGCCCCAGGTCACGGCGCAGGGCCTCGATGAAAGACCCCATGTTCGCCCGGTACTTGAGCCCCTGATCTGTGGCGGCATCGCTCTCGCCCTGGTACCACAGGCACCCGGCCACCTGCGTCCCGACGGCCTTCACCCGCCGGATCATCGAGCCGTACAGGGACCTGCCGCCGCGGTCGATCTTGCTCGGACTCCACTGTTCCAGACTGGTCCCACCGTGCGAGCAGATCAGCAGGCCCACCGGCACCCCGGTGCGCTTGTAGACCTCCTTGCCGAAGCGCACCCCGAGGCCGGCGCCGACTGTACGGAAGTCGCGGTCGTGCCGCGCGGCCTCCTGTCGCCCCTCGCCGGCTACTCCCCAGTGGATCGGGTCCGCGGCCTCGTTGTACCAACACAGCGGGTCCTCGGCCACGTCCCAGCGGTCGTCATAGAAGAAGCAGCGCACCCAGCGCGAAGAGGGCTCACAGTCCACGAGCTTCCCGCAACCGTCCATGTTCGACTGCCCGGCGAGGATGTACAGATCACCCACCAGGAGATCGGAAGAGCACACGTCTGAACTCCAGTCACGAGATTCCATC
>CAZXDD010000747.1:0-3502 GCA_964639415.1 uncultured Armatimonadia bacterium | reverse complement strand
CGCGATGGAATCTCGTGACTGGAGTTCAGACGTGTGCTCTTCCGATCTTTCCCAGCAGATCCACGATCATCCGGCGGACGTCGCCGTCGTCCTCGGCAACCAGTACCCGCAGGCCGTTGCCGGACCGAAGCCGGGGAGACGAGGCCCCCGCCGGCTGCGGGGCCTCGCCGCCCGCCGCCCCGGCGACGGCGGGCAGACGGACCTCGAAGGTCGTACCCACGCCCACCTCGCTCCGAACCGTGATCTCGCCCCCGTGCGCCTGGATGATCCCGTGCGACACGGAAAGGCCCAGTCCGGTACCGGGCGTCTCGCTGTCTCCCAGTCGTCCCTTCGTGGTGAAGAAGGGCTCGAAGATGCGGTGCAGATGCTCGGGAGCGATACCGGCCCCGGTGTCCGCGATGGTGACGACGATGTCGCCCTCGCCCCGTTCCGAGGGGACGTGGGTCACCGCAAGCGAGAGTGTCCCGCCCTCGGCCATGGCGTGGCAGGCGTTGATGATGAGGTTGAGAAACACCTGCTCCAACTGGCCGGGATCGGCGAAGGCCATCCTCGCCGCGGCGTCATAGTGTCTCCGGACGTGGATCCCGGCGGTCTCCACCTGTCGGGAGGCGATGCTCAAGGCCGCCTCGAGAGCCTCTTCCACTCGGGAGTTGACGCGCCTGGGCTCTTGAGGTCTGGCGAAGCGCATGAGCCCCTCGGAGATGGCGGCTCCCCTCTGTGTGCCCCGCAGAACCGCCTCCACCAGCTTGCGGTGTTCCTCCGGACTGTCGATGGCCCCGGCGAGCTGAGCGCGTCCTGAGAGGATGGCCAGGATGTTGTTGAACTCATGGGCCACGCCGGCCGAGAGCTGTCCCACGGTGGCGAGCCGCTGGGCATCTTCGGCCTTCTTGCGGTCGGTGATGTCGAGCAGGGTCTCCACCAGACAGGGCCGCCCGGCCAGGGCAATGGCGGCCGTGGTGCGCAGGACGGTGCGCTCCTGACCGTCTGCTCGGAGCAGGGCGGCTTCGGTCCGGTTCCCGGCGGCCTCGGCGGTCGACGCGGACCCGTGAGCGGGTACGGTGACGAAGCGACGGTACTCCTGCCCGACCACGCTGCTCTCGCCGGCCCCGATGAGCTGCAGGGCCGCCGAGTTGGCGTACTGGATCAGGCCGCTCTCGGTGTCGACGATCATCACTGCGGCCGGGACCGTGCTCAGTATCGCCTGCAGGCGCGTCTCACTCTCGCGGGCTTCGCGCAGCGACAGTGTCGCACTGAGGGCATCGGCCAGCCGCCGCCCGATGTCCTGCAGCAGCGCGGTCTCATCGGCGGTCCACCTGCGTTCGTGGGAGCACTGATGCAGGCCAAGAACCCACGGAGCCCCCACCTTGGGATACAGGGGCATCGCGAGCTGCGAGCGCACGGAGAAGGTCTTGGCCGTAGCGCCCTGTACGGGCGCGTCAGGGCCGCCCTGGGCCAGCGGCTCGCCCGCAGCCAACACGGCACCCATCGAGCGACTCACGAAGGCGTCGGAGGCGATCGGCACCCCCAGGGGCAGACCGATGGGATAGCCCGTGCGGGTGTGTGCCACCGGCACGGTGAAGAACGCCGTCTCCGGGTCGCATGGGTGCAGTAGCCAGGCCCGGTCTGCGTCGAAGATGGACAGGACCTCGGCGATCGCGTCGCTGAGCATCTGCTCCAGATCATCGGTGCCGCGGATCGCGCGGTCGATGCGATCCATGCTCTCCAGGGCGAAGAGCCGTGCCCGCCGCGCGCGTTCCTCACGCTTGCTCGCCGTGAGGTCGGAGACCACCGCCTGTGCCACACCCCGGGCGGCGTCGATGACCCTCGAATCGATGCTCACTTCCAGCCACGTTCCGTCGGCGCGCCTGAGCTCTGTCTCGTGGCCCGTCGATCCGTCGCGCACCAACTGCGCCAGGACACCCTGGAGAGTGTCACTCTCGGAGGCCCCGGCCTGCAGCGCCGCCATCGCGGACAGGTCCTCACGGGCGAGCCCCACCAGCTCCGCCGCCCTGTCGTTGGCGTCCAGTAGCCGGCCGTCCAGCGTGTGGACGAAGACCGCGTCTCCCGCCTGGTCGAACAGCGCGCGGTACAACTCCTCCGCCTGTCTGCGCTCGGTGATGTCCACAGAGACCGCCAGGATGTGCTCCTTGCCGCCGAGAGTGATGGCCTCGGCGGACATCACGCCATAGCCGATGGTGCCGTCCTTGCGGCGGAAGGCCATCTCGCGTCTCCCGGACGCCGCGCCCGGCACCAGCTCGCGCAACCACTCCTGTCGAGCGTCGGGGGCGAAGATCCCCAACTCCACGGAGGTGCGCCCGATGGCCTCCTCCCGGGAGAACCCGGCGCTCTTGCAGAACTCATCATTCACATCCACCAGCCGGCCGTTCTCCCCGTCGGCCACGGTGACCACCGCCGGGGTGGCGTAGAAGAGCTTGGAGAACCGGGTCTCCGACTCGCGCAGAGCCGCCTCCACCTGCTTGAGGTCGGTGACATCCGTCAGCAGAGCGAAGGAGCCGGCCACATGCCCGGCCGCGTCGCACAGCGTGGTGGCGTTGGTGATGACGTGCACGTCGCGCCCGGAGCGATGCCTGAAGGTGACCTCGTACCGTCGTTGCAGGTCCGTGCCGATCCGGCCCACGGCGTCCAGGATCGTCTGCACCCCCGGACCCTGGGCGAACTGGACGGGCGACCTGCCGATGATCTCGTCCCGTGGGTACCCCAGCATGTCACACAGCGACTGGTTCACGTCCACCGTCGACAGGTCGGGCCCGATGCGCCAATAGCCCTGGGAGGTGGTGGCGATCAGCGTCCGGTGGAGCTCGTCGCTCTCGCGCAGGGCTCTCTCCGCCTGCCGGCGGGCGGTGACGTCTACACCGATGGCCCAGTCGTACCAACCCGGAATCGGGTACCGGGCGGAGATATTGGACCACGCCACCGTCCGGACCGAGCCATCGCTGGCCACCAGGTCGCATTCCACATCCACCCCGTAGGAGCGCCTCTCGCCCCATTCGGCCAACATCCGTTGCCTGTACTCGGCGTCCGGGTACAAAAGCTCGCACGGGCGAGGCTGGCCCACGATCTCCTCGGCGCTGTAACCCGTGACCTGCTCGCAGTGGCGGTTCCAGAACACGAACCGGCCCTGCTCATCAAGGGCGTTGAGCATCACCGGCATATGCTGCAGCACATCGAGGAACCGGGAGGCGGGCACGGCCGAAGTGCCGCCCCCGGCGTGGCGATGGTACCCGTCGAGAAGGTGCTCCAGAGCTGAGGCCAAGTGGTCACAGAGAGAGGGGGAGATAGGTGAGGGAAGTGTGGGGGCGAGTCGGAGGAGGGCGGCGTTGTGCAGGTGCAGGAGGGTACGCGGGTCGTGATCTCCGGCGGCCAGGGACGCGCCCGCGGCGACGGCCCCCTCGGCACCCGCGGCCAACTCCCCGGAGAGCAGGGCCGCGATGGCCGCATCGTAGGCACTCCGGGCTTCGTCGAGCCGCATCGTCATCACCCT
>CAZXDD010000746.1:0-3507 GCA_964639415.1 uncultured Armatimonadia bacterium | reverse complement strand
GTAGAGGGCCAGCATCTGTAGCGCGATGGCCCCCGGGTAGCGCCCTCCCACGCGTCCCACCCCCACATCGGCGGTCTCCGGCCCGGGGCCGGAGCACAGCGGCAGGCCGTCGCGAACGGGAAACGGGTCACGGAACAGGTAGCCCTCGCCCTGCACCGGGGCTACGAGGGTCTCGCCCGCAGCCGGGTCACCCAGGCGCACAGGACCGCAGATCATGGGGCAGGTCACCATGCAGACGGCCACCTCCTCCCCTACCCCGCGCACCTCCACTCTCCAACGGCTGAGTGCCGACCCGTCCTCCAGGCCGACCCGCACGATGACCTCTTCCACCGGCCCCGGCAAGCCCCGGTACCGCAGTACGACGGTCGCCACACCCTCGTCCCGGGCCTGCGCCGCCTCGAAACCCGCGGCCTGGCTGCTGGTGAGCCACTCCGGCTCCTCGCTCACCCCTCTGCGAAGGCCGAGTTTCCACAGCAGACGCGGCGCTTCGCTGTCCCGCAGCAACTCAACTCCCGACCGCCGATCGACTATGGAGGTCAAAGCACCGTGGTGCTCGGAGCTAAAGCGCAGGGACAGACGGTCGTTTTCCAGGGCGATAGGCATGCAGTGTCTCCCTCCCGGCCCGCAACGGCGCCGGTGCTGGGCGGGCTGTTCGCCATCACCCAGGCACAGTCCTTGGGGCATCCGGGCGCCGGGATTGCGCCTTTGCCAGGCGGCGAAGGTCAGGCGAGGCGGGGCTGGGAACATAAGTAGGCAGTGGTTGCACGAAGGCTCCACGACGACTGCCGGGCCAGGCCGCATCCCGGCGCCTCCCGGCATAGCGAAAGGACGCCCGGCCATGCGTATGACCGTACTGTTGCTTTTTGCCTCGGCCTACAGCCTGCCCGCCGTCGCGGACAACCTTCTGGCGAACCCCGGCTTCGAGGAGCTTGCCGATGGCCGCCCGGCGGGCTGGTCGGTGGGGCACACATGGTACGAGGAGCCCGAGGGCAGCGGCCTGTCGGCGGTGGAGGCCGACTCCGCCGTCTTCCAAGGAGCGGGTCAGCGCAGCCTGCGGATCACGGGGCGGCAGAACCGCGGCCTGGCCCGGCAGGACCTGGCGTACCTCCCTGAGTGGGGCGGCAGGATGCGCCTGTCCGGCTGGATGCGCCTGCACGAGACGGGCACGGCCTGCGGCCGCATTGGCGTGGAGTTCATCGGCGAGGACGGCAAGTGGCTGGGCCAGGCCGGTGTGGCGACGGACTGGCGCAAGAGCAGCGCCGACTGGGAGCGCTTCGAGCGCGAGTTCGATGTGCCGGACGGCACCCGACGGCTCGTGTTCAACCTCAGCACCGACAAGGCCAATGAGGGGATGGTCTGGTTCGACAATGTCGCTTTGGAGCGGCTGGAGGCGCCGGAGCCGGAGGGAGAGCCCGCTTTGGACCCGGATCGCGTACCGGAGGACCTGCTCCCTGTGGACACCTTCGAGACCGAGGGCATCGCCTGGACCGCCAATGCCTGGGGGGACGCGATCCGGCCGACCTTCGAGCTCCGCCGCGACGGCGCCGCGGTGGGCGACGGATACCTGCGGATCGACTGCCCCTCGGCTCAGGCCAACATGGTCGATCGGGTCTGGAACCACGAGGGCGACTTCGATGCCCTGACCTTCCGGGTGCGCAGGGTCTCGGGCGGAGGTGGGCTGACTTTGTACCTCGTCTGTGGCCAGGTGTACTTCCACGCCGCCTGGTGTGCGCCGGGGCCGGAGTGGTCCACCGTGACGGTACTGCGGGAGAAGGTCCGCTACGCATGGGGCGCACGGAGTGAGGAGGAGCAGGTCTTCGACCCCACGCAAGTGACGAAGCTCTCCTTCGGGCATGACGAGGTGATCTGCTTCGATCTGGACCACGTCGCCGTGGATGTGCGGGACCGCCTGCACCTGGGCTTCGCGCACACGGATGCGCCGGGGAACATCATCTCCCCCGGCGACCGCCCCGTCGTCCGGGTCGAGGTCATCAACGCCTTCTCCACCCCGCAGGAGGGCGAGCTGGAGCTTGCCGTGGCCGACTGGACGGGCAGAGTGATCCACCGCGAGACACAGCCCGTGAGTTGCGCGGGCCGCAGCAGGAGTGAGTACCGCCTCGAGGTCCCCGTCCTGGCTCAGGGATACTGGACCGCCGGGGTGACGCTCATGTCGGAGGGCAAGATCGCGGGCCGACGGGCGGCAGGCCTCTGTGCGCTGCCCGACCCGGCGCCCGGCCCGAAGCCCTTCATGGGGGCCTCGGGCTTCGGCATGGGTGCCGACCGGGCGGACCTGGGCCACCGCATGGGTGTCCAGGCCGGCGAGTTCTTCATCTCCTGGGCCGATTGCGAGCCCACCCCGGGCGACCGGCGTCTGGAGGGCTTCTCTGCCACTCTGGACGCCTACGAGCAGTTCGGGATCCTCCCCACCGGGATGATCCGAATCCACTCGGACGCGGTTCCCCTCTGGGCCAGTCCCGGCGCCACGGCGCAGGAACGCTCCGGGCACCTGACCAACAAGCCCGAGGCCTTCTCGGACTTCATCGAGGCGATGGTGGCCAGGTACCGCGATCGCGTACACCACTGGTCGTTTTGCTGCGAGGTAGACCTGGCCTACCACCAGTGGGAGCGGGGCCTGGATGAGTATGTGGAGATGGTGCGGGCCGGGGCCGAGGGCGCCAGGCGGGCGGACCCGGAGTGCATCATCGGGGGCATCGGAGTCAGCGGCGTGGATTGCACGGCCAATCCGCGCTTCCCCATCGCCCGCAGGCTCTGGGAGCAGCTTCATCCCTACCTGGACTCGTTCTCGCTGGACGCCTATGCCTCTCCGCGCTACTTCGCCCCGGACCTGCGTGTGGTCGGCCCCGAGGAGAACGACCTCGCGGGCATGCTGCGCGAGGCTCTGGAGATCGTGAGACAGTACGGAGCGGACAAGCGTATCGCCATCGAGGAGAAGGGCTGGGCGATCGACGACCGGTTACCGGTGGATGACGTGCACGCCCGCCGGATGGCGGAGGTGATGGCAAGGTCGTTCATCATCGCCCGTTCCGTGGATGAGCTGGACTACTACATGTGGTTCCAGCTCGCCACGCGCTGGGCCGAGGGGGGCTACAGCTACAGCCTGTTCCGGTACGAGGGTGACTACATGAACCCGCGTCCGGGTGCGGCGGCGTACGCCTTCGTGGCTCAGTTCCTGGCCGGTGCAAAGCAGCCGCGCAAAGTGGCTCTGCACCAGGACCTGTGGGCGTACGTCTTCTCCCACAGCGAGGGGTCGCGGGCGGCGTTGTGGACGAGTCTGGCCGAGCCGGTTACTCTCACGGTGGACCTTCCCACCGGCCTGCGCGTTACCGACATGATGGGCATGCCTGTGGTGGCTCAGGGCAGTCTGCGCCTGTCCTCCGCGCCCCTGTACCTGTGGGCCGAAGGTACCTCGGCCGAGCAACTCGCAGCCGCTTTGGGCCGGGCCTCCTTCCACCTTCCGGCGGCGAAGCTGGCGCTCAAGATCCCCGA
>CAZXDD010000745.1:0-3509 GCA_964639415.1 uncultured Armatimonadia bacterium | reverse complement strand
ATTGCGAGCGATAGAGGCTTTACTGCGGCGGGATGTGGCATCAATGCGTTCATGCATAATCTGAGTCGGAAGACCGCGGGCACGGTGGACTCTCGATCGGGGTCGGGGCTATCGGCGAGGAGACGGTGGCCTACCTTGCGGTCTTGGAAGACCGCGGACACGACGGCAGACGGCGAACGGCACGGGATCGGGCAGGAAAACGCGATCCCGCAGGGCGGGACGACGGCCAACGGCGAGGTTGCGGAGCTTGACTCAAACGTCCGCCCTCCCTGTATACGCTGGGGCGCGCAAAGGCCGGGGGGGCATTGGCGACGAATGTGTCTGCGGTGTGATCCGGGCATGCGGGCGCGGCTTCCCGCGGCCGCACGTCAGAGGCGCGGAGTGTGCACATCGCGACGGGGGTGTGAGATAGGATGCGAGACAAGCTGAGCGCGTTCGGGCTGCTGTTGCTGGTGGGGGTGGCCGGTGTCTGCCCCGCGGCGGTTGAGTACCAGGAGGGGGCCGCGATCGTGGTGCCGGCTGCGGCCTGCGAGGTGGCAAAGCTGGCCGCGAGGGAGCTGCAGTCGTACGTAGAGAAGGCAACGGGCGTGAGGATGGAGATCGTCGAGGAGGGGGACGCCCCGAACGCGGCGCCCCAGCGCCTCTACCTGGGGGCAACGCGGGCGGCCCGGCAGGCGGGTATCGACGCGGCGGGCCTGCCACGGGATGCCTACCACATACGGACATCGGGCGATGCGGCCTACATCGTCGGGGGCGACCGCGGCGGCGATCCACTGAACCTGCAGACAGCGGCCGGCACACTGCTGGGCGTCTACGAGATCCTCGATCGGAGCCTCGGCGTGCGCTGGCTATGGCCGGGACAGTCGGGGGAGTTCGTCCCCAGGAGCGTCTCGCTGCGGATCGAGGACCGGGACGAGACGGTCCTGCCCCGCTTCCGGTTCTGCGGGCTGAGGACCGGTCGGGCCGAGGAGGTGCTCTGGATGCGCCGAATGCGCATGCACGGCGCCGACGGCATGCAATACGGCCATTCGTTCGGGGCGTGGGGAGAGCAGTACTTCGCCCGGCACCCCGACTGGTTCGAGATGGACCCGCAGGGCGTGCGTCACCCGGACAAGTCGATGTGCGTCTCCAACCCCGGTCTGCACCGGCAGATCGTGGAGAACTGGTGGGCGAGGCAGCAGGCCCGTCCCGGGGTCCGGGAGATCGTGAACGTCTGCGAGAACGACGGTCCCGGCGCCTGCTGCTGCCCCAACTGCCTGGCCTGGGACGGTCCGCAGCCCCCATGGCCGCGCCCCACCCCCTACGACAACGTCCACTGCGTCTCAAGAAGGTACGCCCGGTTCCAGATGGAGGTACTCAAGCTGGCCCGGGAGCACGACCCGGACGCCGAGGTGGTGGGATATGCCTACAGCAACATCGTGTTTGCCCCCACCGGGCTGCAACTGGACAAGCAGGTGGTGATGGGCTACGTGCCCGACGTGTTCTTCCCCCGCACGCCCGAGCAGCAGGACTGGGTCCTGCGCCAGTGGCTGGGCTGGGAGGAGGCCGGGGCGACGCTGTTTCTGCGCCCCAACTACCTGCTGCACGGCTACTGCATGCCCGTGAACTGGTCGCGGCAGTGGGCCGAGGAGTTCCAGCTCTTCGCCGGGCACGGCATGATCGGCACGGACTTCGACAGCCTGACCGGCATGTGGTCGACGATGGGTCTGCCCCTGTACGTGCTGGGCCGGCTGCATGTGGACCCGGACCGGCCGCCGGAGAGCGTCCTTGAGGAGTACTACTCATGCTTCGGGCCGGCGGGCGAGCACGTCAGGGCCTACTGGGACTACTGGGAACGCTACAGCTTCGAGCAAATTGATGCCTTCAAGGACGGGCTGTGGCAGTACGCACGCTATCCGGAGACCGCGGCCAGGCGCTTCGCGCCCGAGTGCTTCTCCCCTGCGGAGGAGATCCTGGCAAAGGCAACGGCGGCGGCCGCGCAGGACGAGGATGCGCGGGTCAAAGTCGCGTTCCTGAGCACCGGTCTGCAGCACGCGAAGCTCTGCGTCGAGGCGAGTATCGCCTTTGCTCAGGCCGGCGATGACGAGGCCAGGCGAAGGGCCGCGGTGGAGAAGCTGGCGGCCTTCCGCAAGACCATCACAGACCCCATGATAGTGAACGTGAGCGATGGGAACGACTCGTGCCGGGCGCGGGAGGCGAACCTCGGCTGGCCGCAGTGAGGGGGCGCCTGCCGTCGCCCGGCGAACGAACGGCGTCGGGCCGGAAACTCACACTATGCAGGTTCTGGGCGGGCGCCGACTCACGTCGCCTCACCCCCCCAACCCCGCCTCTCGGCGTCTCTCCGAGCCGCTTGTACTCGCCGATACGACCGGCGAGACGGGAGGAGGGGGAGAACGGCACTATTGCGAGCGATAGAGGCTTTCCTGCGGCGGGATGTGTCATCAATGCGTTCATACTTGATGTGAGTGGAAAGCCCGACCTACGCGGCAACCATGCAGCGGGGCGGGAGTTGGCCCGACCGGCCGGCGTGCTGTTCGTCCTCGGGTGGCGACACGCCACCGGCAGACAATCCTCGAGGAGGGTGCCGTCATGCGAACACCAGGCCTGGCGCATGCTGTGGGATGCACCTTGCTGCTCGCCGTAGTGGGTGCGGGGCAGGCCGAGCCGCTGACGCTGGTGCAGGATGGGCAGCCGACAGCCGCCATCGTGCTGGCGGCGGAGCCGACCCGGGCGGCGCAGTTCGCCGCGGCGGAGCTGCAGTACCACCTGCGCAAGATGACGGGAGCGACGGTGCCAATGGTCACCGACGCCGCCCCGCCCCCCACGCCCGCGATCCTCGTGGGGGAGAGCGCCGCCACCCGGGCGCTGGGCCTGACCAATGACGACTTCGGCCCCCAGGAGTACCTCATCGGCTTCAGGCCCGGCGCCCTGGTGCTGATGGGGCGCGATGCGTCGGACTTCGGGACGCTGGACTACCAGGACCCGGGCACCTTCCCCGGCGACTTCGCGCAGCAGGGCACGGTGTACGCCGTGTACGACTTCCTCGAGCGCTTCGGAGATGTGCGCTGGTATTTGCCCACGGAGTTGGGGGAGGTCATTCCGCAGCGCCCGACGTTCGCCGTCGAGGGTCAAGACGTCCGGCGCAGGCCCGCCATGATCTACCGCTACGTGTTCCGCAGCGAGGCGATGCCGGCGGACCTGATCGGCGATACTCTCAACCGCCCGGAGCCGTCCCCGCTGCTGGACCTGCGCGCGGCGCGGCTGTACGTGCGCCGGATGCGCCAGGGAGGGTCCGCCTACGAGGCCAACCACTCCTTCGAGGGCTTCTACTCCCGCTTCGGCGCCCGGCACCCGGAGTGGTTCGCCAAGGACTCCGGCGACTGGACCGTGCAACTGTGCTACAGCAACCCGGAGGTGGTGAGCCAGGTTGTCGCCGATGCCCGCGAGTACTTCGAAAAGGGTGTGGTTCAGCACAAGTCGGTGGCCGCCGGTGACTACTACGCCCTCGT
>CAZXDD010000744.1:0-3511 GCA_964639415.1 uncultured Armatimonadia bacterium | reverse complement strand
CGAGATCTACACCCTATCCTACACTCTTTCCCTAACGACGCTCTTCCGATCTATGCCGATCTGGCCGCGGAGGTCGTGGAGCTTGATCTTGCGGATGTCCACGCCGTCGATCTTCAGCGTGCCCTCATCCACATCGTAGAAGTGGCAGATGAGGTTGATCAGGGTGCTCTTGCCCGCCCCGCTGTGACCCACCAGGCCGATCATCTCGCCGGGCTTGACGTGGATATCCACGTTCTTGAGCACCGGGATGTGCTTTTGGTAGCCGAAGTGCACGCCCTCGAAGTGTACCTCGCCATCGAGGCGGGGCAGCTCGACGGTGTCCTCCGAATCGTAGTCCTCCGGCTCGCTGTCGATGACCTCAAACACCCGCTCGCCGGCGGTGAAGGCCTGCTGCACCCAGCTATAGACGCGGCCGAAGAACTGCAGGGGGCCGTAGAACATGCCCAGGAAGGCCTGGAAGGCCACGAGGTCGCCCAGGGTGGCGCCGGTGCCGCGCAGGACCATGGTGCCGCCCACCAGCCAGACCAGGAGCGACCCGATGAGGGCGGAAAGATCGATGACGGGGAAGAAGAAGACCCAGGTGCGCTCGGCGTAAACGTGCTGGTGGAACAGGGCCTCGGCGTCTCTGTTGAACCGGCCGATCTCCCGGTTCTCCTGAGCGAAGGCCTTCACCACGCGGATGCCGGAGAGCGCCTCGCCCAGGGTGGCGCTGAGCCGCGACCAGCGGTGCCACAGCCGGTGGTACATGCTGCGGATGCGGCGGAAGAAGACGTAGGTCATGATCGCGATGACCGGCGCCGGTATCAGCACGAACAGCGCCAGCTTGGGCTGCATGACAAACAGCATGGTGCCGATCCCCAGCACCAGCATGCCGTTGGTGGTGATCTCCGTCACGCCGTCCACGGCGAAATGCCAGATGTAGTCGGTATCACGGGTCATGCGGGAGATCAGCCCGCCCACCTGCTTCTTGTCAAAGAACTTCAGGGTCAGGTGCTGCATCTTCTGGTACAGCTCGGCCCGGATATCGAAGGTGACCTTCCCGCCCAGCCAGATCATCATGTAGCTGCGGAGCACGCCCAGTCCCATGGCCAGCAGGCGAATCCCCAGCATCGCGCCGACGATGGGCAGGAGCCACTCCGGATGCGCGGCATTGGGGACCAAGACTTCGTCCATGAGCGGCTTGCTCAGATACGGCGGAGCCATGCTGGCGGCGGTGGCCAATAGCGAGAGCACGATGGCGGCCAGCAGGTACGGCCAGTAGGGAAGGCTGTAGGCCACGATGCGCCGCAGCACCTTGCGGCGGTCCACGCACCGGGGGCACACGTCCGACCACACCGGCAGCACGCGGCCACAGGTCTTGCAGCGCTTCTCGTCGGTGCCCTCCCGCAGCGCCTCCACCGAGATCGGCTTCTGGTCCTTGACCAGCTCGTTGATGGCCTTGGTGGCCTTGACGAAGTCCGCGGCACGGCTGTTGGTGTACTGCAGGAGCTCGACACGGCGCCCCTCCACCGTCGCTACGAGCACGCCGCTGCCCACAAGGGGCTCGGTCTGCAGCTCGCCCAGCTTATCCAGGTCCACTGTGACGTGACCGTTCGCCGACGGCTCGGCGCCTGCAGCGGCCTCGGTACCGCAGTCCAGGATCAGCAGGCGCTTGTCCGTCACGACGAAGCAGCGGTCCCCGTAGGAGCCGTCCCTGGCGATGTCGCCGATGACGCTGAACACCGGCCGCTCGCCGTCCTGCAGCAGGGGGTTCAGCCGCGGCTCCACCTCGGGGGCCACGCGGTCCTCGATGGGCATTTCAACCACCTCCCTGACGGTACGAGGGTTGCCCCGGTACCAGTTGCGGACGAGGGCCTAAGAGTTACATTGTAGACCGCCCGCCGGGCGATGTTAAGGGGGGCGGCGACAAAGGCGGGGAACGGCCAACACCTGACCACGGAGACACGGAGGCCACGGAGCTCCACCGAGAACGGCGGACCACAGAGACGCACAGACCCGAAGACCACGGAGAACGGCTGAACACAGAGACACTGAGAGCACAGAGTCCGGAGAGAACGCCAGAGCACGACTGAGAACGGCTGCTAGAGGACACAGCCCCGCGCCGTTTCCACCGCCGTTTCCACCGCCGTTTCCACCGCCGTTTCCCTGCTTCTCCCCTGCTTCTCCCCTGCCGTCTCACCCAATGGCAAATCGTACCGTGGCCTCGATGGCGATCTCGTTGAGCCGCATCTGGATGAACGGCGGCGTCTGCGGGCTGTTGTTCTGGATCTCGCTGGTGAGCAGGGGCACCTTGGCGTAGAACTGTCCCCAGCGGTCGATGAAGTACTGCCTTTGCTCCCCGGAGTAGCCGAGGGGCTTGATCTCGGCGATCGGCCGGGCCTCGGGAAGCTCGCCCCAGGCCGCCACGATGCTCTCGGCCCAGGATCTCTCGGTCTGCTTGATCGCCTCCGGCTGGTCGTCATACAGCGTGGGGAGGATGATCATGCAGTTGCGATCGCTCTTTTCGAACTCCGTCTGGTGAAGGTCGAGCATGAAGTCCCAGTCATGCCGCTCCCAGAGCTTGAAGATCCACTGGAACAGGGTGGAGCGGTGGTGGCGGTTGGGCTCGACGTACTCATGTTCGGAGATCTGCTCGTAGACGATGCCGTAGCGGGTGGGGAGCTTCTCCTCTTTGGTGTCATCCCAGATGTCCACGCGCTTCCACATCTTGCCGGTATCGGGGTCGGGGCCGCGCATCCAGGCCCAGAATTCCTCGTTGGTGTAGCGGCTGCCGTCCCAGGCCTCCACGGGCGCCCGGGCGGTGCCGTCGGGATTGGCGTCGAGGATGAAGGTGAGCTTGGCCTGCCGCAGCACCCGGTCGTTGTCGTAGACGGTGGGCCTGCCGTCGAGGCTCTCGCCTGCAAGGAGCATATTGATGACGTTGATCTGGCCCGCGATAGGGGCAGGCTCGTGGGCGTGTGGCTTGACGACCATGATCTTGGTCTTGCCGGCATCGTCCACGGCACGGTCGGTGACGGTGACGGCCCAGACGGGCCGGCCGGCATACTGGGTGATGCTCTCGGCCGAGAAGGCCTGAGGGTAGGCCTTGGCCCACCCGGCCACCTGTGCGTCTACTCGATCGGGATGGGAGATCCAGCCTTCCATGCAAAGGCCTCCTTGGCAAAGTCGCTCGCCGTGCCATTTCGCCGCCGACGGCCCTCGCCGCCCGCAGGGTCGCGGTGCCAGAGCCGCGGCCGAGAGCCCCGCTTCGCCGGCAATGTCATTCTGAGAGCGTCCGCTCCCAGAGGGAGCAGCTCGGAGAATCTCCCGGCATTCAGCGAGATTCCTCGCTATCTCCCTGCGCGAGATGGACGCGCAGAATGACAGGAACCAGGCCGGCCGGACTTCTCGGCCGGACTTCCAGGTGGCGCCGAGGCCCTCGGTGAGGTCGCGGCCCTCGGGGGGCGGGCTTCCCAGTCAGATTATGCAGGTTCCGGGCAAGCGCCGATTCACGTCGCCTCACCCCCCCAGC
>CAZXDD010000743.1:0-3519 GCA_964639415.1 uncultured Armatimonadia bacterium | reverse complement strand
GACCCGGACTGGGGCCCCGACAACCGCCGGATCGCGTACTCCCACGGCGGCCTGCTGTGGGTGATCGCCGTGTGTGAGGGTGGCGAAGTGGACGGCCCGCCCCGGCAGCTCACCGGCGACCCCAGGGTTGAGGACCGTCACCCCTCGTGGTCCCCGGACGGCGCTCGCATCGTGTTCAGCCGGGGGGCCGCCGACGGCACGGGCAGGCCGCCGCACCTGATAGTGCTGGACACAGCCACCGGGGAGGAGCAGGACATCGGGGAGGGTCAGGAGCCGGACTGGGGGCCGCAGACGCGGGGCGCGCGCGGACCGGACGCGGCAGATGCCGGTGACACCCGCAGGGCCCGACCCACGCCGGGGTGCCGGGCGGCCCCCAACGGCTTCGGAGCACGGAGGTCTTGCGGCGCCGTCCGGTGATGTCCGGATCGCCGTTGTCCGCAGAGCCGGAGCAACACGCCGACACGGGCGCACCTGCCGACGCTTGAGGCGGGTTCCGGCGCCGCGGTTCCGCCGGCGTGGGCAGGACGTCCCCAACCTCGTCCCCCAGGTGACCTGGGGAGGCTTCGGAGGCCCCGAGTGGGCTCCTCCGCCGTCCTGGCAATGGGGGGACCTCAGTCCTGCAGGAACTTGGCCCGCGCCATGCGCCGCTTCAGCGGCGGGGCGGGCAAGGTGAGTAGCTCAAAACCAGGAGGTCGAGAGCAATGAGCAGGATCGCATGGCTGCCGGCGGCATTGGTTGCACTGGTTCTGGTCGCGGGGCTGCACGGATGTGGGGGCTCGGGCGGAGCAGGTGACGCGAGCGTTGGCGCGGCGGCGAAGCCGACCCCGCCACCACCGGCCCCGGTCCCCACACCGGAGATGATCGCCTTTGACCGACCGGTCTATGACCCCGTGACCAAGAGCAGCGTCAACCAGGTCTTCATCATGTACACGAATGGGACCGGCGTCACGCAACTGACCGGCCTGAGTGACCGGCAAGCAGGCTATGCCCCCTGCTGGAGCGGCGACGGTCAGCAGATCGCCTTCACGAGGAAGCATGAGGTGACGAACTCGCTCTGCCTGTTCACCATGAACAGCGATGGAACAGGGATCACTCAGGCAGTCGAGCCCTCGCAATCCGATCAGTCGGGCCCGCACTGGTGCTGGGCCCCGGGCACCGACAAGATAGTGTTCTCGCACCCGCAGTACGGTCTCTCGGTTCTCCAGGGTGGCCAACTGACCGCGGTCTCCCCGGGCAGGACGCGGTCGCAGACCTGGTCGCCGGACGGAAGCCTGATCCTGTTCGAGGGGACCATCTCCGATGCCGGCGGGTTCGACGGACGGGTCTGGACGGTACCGCAGGCGCCGAATGCGACGCGCACCCAGGTCTTGTCGGAGATCCTCTATGTCCACACGCCGGCGTGGTCACCCACCGGGGACAGGGTTGCCTACAGCGGCAACGGGCACAGCAGCATCTGGGTTGTACCGGTCGACCCCCAGACGTGCGAGAAGACAGGCGAGCCCGTGCAGTTGCAGACGCCTGCCGGCGCGTACCCCGCGTGGTTCCCCACCTGGTCGCCCGACGGCGAGTACGTCGCCTACGGGGTGACCGTCCAGGAGAAGAATGCCTGGGTCCGCAAGATCTACAAGTCCAGGGCCGACGGAACCGGCCTCCCCGAGTACCTGACCGAAGGCTCCAATCCCGAGTGGTCGCCGGTGCTCGGCACTCCGCCGTCGCCGCAGACAGGCGACCTCGGGGGCACGGTAGCGGCAAGTGACGGGCTACCCATTGCCGGAGCCACCGTGACGGTGGAAGGCACAGGCTTCTCCACCACCACCGGCGGTGGAGGTGCCTACGCGATCACCGGGGTCCCTGTCGGTACCTACAACATGACCGCAACCGCCGCCGGCTACTCGTCCGCGACGCAGGTGGTGACGGTACAGGCCAACACCACGGTGACCACGGACTTCGTGCTCTCCGGCGTCCCCGACCCACCGCCCGGGGAGGGCGGCCTCAGCGGCGCAGTGACCTCCGGCGGCAAGAAAGTGAGCGGGGCGACAGTCACCGTACTGGCCACCGGTCAGTCGGCAACCACCAATGCGGCGGGGCGCTACAGCATCGGCGGAATCCCTGCCGGCACCCATGATGTCACCGCCGCATACCGGGGGGCATCACAGACGAAGTCGGCGAGCATAGCGCCCAATCAGACCACCACGCTGGACTTCCAGCTCTAGCTCTGCCCGAAGGCGCCAGACCCGTCGCCCGGCAGGGGCTCGGCGCTGAACAGGTGTGTGGGCGTGTAGCAGCCGGGCAGGCCGCCGCCCCGGATCGCCTGCGTCCTGGGCCCTGGCCCGAACCGGGTCGCCACGATCACGAGGGCGTCGGCGAGGCGCCTGCCGGGTCTGAACTCAGGCTTCGCCGGGGTCCCGGGCCGGACCCCGTTGACAGACCGGACTGCACGTGTGTCGTGCCGGAATACGCCGACAGAAAGGACGAGAGAGATGCGCAGAGCACTGTGGTTGCTGGCTGTGTCGGGCGTACTGTCGTTGCTTGTCGGTCTCAGTGGGTGTGGAGGCGGACGCGACACTGCGGGGTCGGCGGCGGAGACCGCCGCCAAACCGGCCCCGAAGCCGCCTCCCCCTCCGCCCGAGCCGGTTCCTACCCCGGAGAAGATCGCGTTCGAACGCGACGGTCAGGTCTGGACCATGTACACCAATGGCACGGGTGCGGTTCCGCTCACCAGCGAGGGCGGCAACGGGTCGCCGTGCTGGCGCGGCGACGGTCAGGAGATCTGCTTCGTCTCCAATCGTACCGGCAAGGTAAGGCTGTTCGCGATGAACAACGACGGCAGCAATCAGCGACAGGTGAGCTTCAGTGACCGTGAGGAGGACCACGAAGGTCCCCACTGGTGCTGGGCGGACCCCAACCGCATCACCTTCGGAATCCGGGGGCTCGTCGATGCTCCTGCGACCACTCTGGCCGTGCTTGAGATGAACCAGTCTCCTCCGGCGGTGACGAAGATCTGCTATCCGCGCTGGGGCCTGCGCTCTCCTACATGGTCACCAAACGGTAGCAGGATCCTGTACGAGGGCGAAAACGGCGGGCACGCCTTCGTCGTGGAGGCTGAGGAAGGCGCGACGCCGAGCCGGGTGCTGTCAGCCATCGTCCCAGTCATGGAGCCTGCCTGGTCTCCAACGGGCACCCATGTCGCGTACACTGACGACAACGGGCTGTGGGTTGTGCCGGTAGACGACACGGGAGAGGCGACTGGGCAGGCCGAACGGGTCGCCTACCATGGGAACACGAAAGACTTCTATTACTCGCTGCGCTTCCCCACCTGGGCGCCGGATGGAAGCCACCTGGCCTACTGGGTGAGGGTCTGGAAGAAGAAGGGCGCCGGCTTTGTCTATGATCGTGACGATATCTATAAGGTCGAGGCAGTGCCCGGGGACACTCCGCAGTATCTCGGTGCCGGCCTGAACCCGGAGTGGTCACCGACGGTGTTCTGAGAGCGCGCTTCGCCGGAGGTCGCCGCAAGGG
>CAZXDD010000742.1:0-3543 GCA_964639415.1 uncultured Armatimonadia bacterium | reverse complement strand
CAGGGCTCCCGCAGGCACCGGCGCCATCGATGACATCCAGGTCTGGCCCGCGGCGGAGGCCCCCGCCGATCTCGCCGTGGAGGGCGGCCTGATGCGCCGGGCTCCCGGTGAGAACATCGCGCTGGGCAAGCCCTACACGCTGTCGCCCACTCCCGGCTACGGGTACTCCAGGGACGAGGGCGATGCGACACAGCTCACCGACGGGGTCTACAGCGTGGGCTACTTCTGGGTGCAGAAGACCACGGTGGGCTGGACGGGCGCGGGTCTTGCCGACATCACCATCGACCTGGGCCAGGTCGAGCCCATCTGCGGGGTGAGCTACAACACCGCCGCCGGAGTGGCGGACGTGGGGTGGCCCGCGGCGATCTTCATGATGGTATCCGATGATGGCCAGGCGTGGTACGACGCCGGAGAGCTACGCAGCCTCAGCGCCGAGAACGGCGTGCCGCCGCTGGAGGGCTATGCGGTACACCGCTTCTGGACGGGCGAGATGGCTACCCACGGCCGCTACATGCGTCTGCTGGTGGCGCCCGGCACGAGCTATACCTTCTGCGATGAGGTCGAAGTCTACAGAGGTCCTGAGGACCTCCTGGCCGCCGATCGCGGTCCGGCTTTGGGCGACGCGAAGGCCGCGGCACGCTCGAAGGTCATCTCCTCGGCGATCGGGACCACAGTGCTGGACGAGGCCCGCCGTCTGCGGGACGAGCTGGACGCCTCGAACCTCCCGGCCGCCGACAAGCAGCGCCTGGAGGAAAGCCTCGCCGCGTTGCGCGACACCGCAGGCATTGTGGCGGCCACCGACGACAGCTTCCGCGCCATCGCGCCCTTCAACGACGCCCATGCACGGGTGATGGCCGTCCGCGCCGCCCTGTGGCGAAGCTCGGGGCTTCCCGCACTCTCTGTGTGGCAGACGGAACCCTACTATCCGCTGCAGATCCACGACACACCACCGGCCGGCGCCACTGCCCCGGTGCTCGATGTGGCGATGATGCGCAATGAGGTGCGTCCGGCCACGCTGAACCTGACCAATGCCTCCGATGGACCGATGGAGGTTGCCGTCGCACTCACCGGCGTGCCCCAGGCCCCCTGCCCCGACTGGGCCGACCTGCAGGTGGTCACCTGGACGGGTAAGCGCGGCGGCGGCACGGTGGGCTCGGCCCTGCTGCCGGCTCAGAAGACCGACCGGGGCTGGTCGGTGCAGGTGCCCGCGGGCACCACCCAGCAACTGTGGCTCAACGTTGACTCGCGCAGGCTCGAGGCCGGACAGTTCTCCGGGACGATGCTCCTGACGCCCGCCGGCGCCGATGCCTCCGAGGTGCCGCTGGGCATCGACGTGGCCGATGTGGAGCTTCCCGATGAGCTCACTCTGTCCCTGGGCGGCTGGGACTACACCGACGGGCCGCACCGCGGAGTGACCAACGACAACGTGGATGCCGTGGTCGCATTCCTCACCGAGTACCATGTGGACTGCCCGTGGGCCACCACCGGTGTGATGCCCTTCGGCACCCACGCCGCCGATGGCTCGATGACCGAGCCGCCCGGCACCGCCTCCATGGACCGCTGGGTCTCCCGCTGGCCCACCGCCCGGTACTACTGTGTGTTCAATGCCTTCAGCAGCCCGGTACCGGACACCGAGGCGGGCCGCAGGAAGATCGCCGAGTGGATCACCTTCTGGGTCGAGCACCTCAAGTCACTGGACATCAAGGCCGAGCAGCTCTGCCTGCTTCTGGCCGATGAGCCTCACAACCAGGAGCAAAACGATCTCATCGTCAGCTACAGCAAGATCATCCGTGAGGCGCAGCCCGAGGTCCAGCTCTTCACCGATCCCACCTGGCGAGACCCCAGGCAGATGACTCCCGAGCTATTGGAGCAGTCCACGATCCTGTGCCCCAATCGCCCCATGTGGATGGCGAATCCGGAGGCCTTCACCGAGGTATTCCTCGCCCAGCAGGCGGAGGGCCGCAAGCTCGCCTTCTATAGCTGCTCGGGGCCCGTACGCGATCTGGACCCGTACAGCTACCATCGCCTCCAGGCCTGGGACTGCTACCGGTACAACATGATCATGGGGCATTTCTGGGCCTTCGGCGACAACGGCGGCGGCTCGGCGTGGAACGAGTACGCGGCCGGCGGGCTGTGCTACAGCCCTCAGTTCCTGGGGCCCGACGGCTGCACGACCTCCAAGCACATGGAGGCCATCCGCGAGGGTCTCTATGACTTCGAATACCTCGTCACGCTGAAGAAGGCCATCGAGGAGGCCGAAGCGGCCGGCGGCGACAGGGCCCTGCTCGATCGGGCCAGAACGCTCCTTGAGGAGGGACCGGTCCGCGTGGTGGAAGCCGAGGGCAACCAGCTCATCGGCTGGATGACCGACAAGGACCGCACCGAGGCCGAGATCGTCCGTCGCGAGATCATCGCCATGGTGCGGGAGCTCAGGCAGTAGGACCCAGTCGGCCTGCACCCCTCTCCCGGATACGGCCGGGAGAGGGGTGCAGGCGAACCGCAAAGCGGCCGAGACGCCCGCGGCCCCGAAGACGACGGATCCCGCATCTGACCCATGGACCTGGCCCAGATCACCTACAGCTACAAACCCATCACCGGCGGCGCCGATGGATACGCGCAGCTCCTGCGCGGCGTCTGTGAGGATGCCGGACACCCGATGCACGTCTACCAGCGGCCTCGGAGCGGCATTGCCGACCCCGGCGTCCGACTGATCCGTTCGCGCATCAGCCGTCTGCTGGGCGGGCGCGGGGAGTTCTGGACCCTCCCCCTGGGCCTGCCCGGCCTGCGCGATGAGCTATCCCGCTACGACGCCCTGATCGTCCACTACCCCAACTATCACCGCTTCGTGGAATGGCACCCGGCGACGATCCTCATCTCCCATGGAGTGTTCTGGGATGACCGCCCGGGAGCGCTGCGGAGTCGCATCAAGCGCAACCTCGCCCGGCGGGCCTATGAGAGGGCCTCGCTGGTGGTGGCCAATGACACCTTCTTCCTCCGCGAGGTCGGCCGGGACGTGGCGCCGGGCGCCGAACCCTTCTCCGAGGTGGCGCCGGGCCGGTTCTTCTTCCCCAACTGCGTGGACACGGTGCAGTTCTCGCGTGGTGAGCCCCATCCGGGCATTCCGCGGCCCGCCATCCTGGTGCCCCGCAATCTGTACCATAACCGCGGGGTACACCTGGCCATCGCCGCTTTCGCGAGGTGTGCCGGCGAGCTCGAGGGGGCAAAGCTGGTGGTGGTGGGGGCCGAGGGGCAGCCGGGGTATCTGAACCGCTGCCGGGGCCTTGCAACCGAGCTGGGGGTGGGGCAGGAAGTGGTGTTCTTCGGCCCCGCGCCGTGGGAGCAGATGCCGGCGGTCTACGCCGCCGGCGACCTCACGCTCATCCCCACGCTCTGCGGGGAGGGCACCTCACTTTCCGCCCTCGAGTCCATGGCCTGCGGCACCGCCACCGTCACCACCGATGTCGCCGGCCTCGCCGACCTGCCCACCGTGCAGTCGGCGCCAGATAGGAAGAGCACAAGTCTGAAATCCAGTCACCGCACAAT
>CAZXDD010000741.1:0-3552 GCA_964639415.1 uncultured Armatimonadia bacterium | reverse complement strand
CGTTATCCGCCGTTATCCTGTCCATCCTGTTCGCCGTTGCTGTTGTCGTTATCCGCCGTTGTCGCTTCCATCCTGTCTGCCGTTGTCGTTGCTCCCGCAGGGCGGGACCGCTATCCTGTCTCCAGTCGGCTGAGGAAGTACAGGTTGTACGTGGTGGAGTGCTGCAGCGAGGACCATCTCCCTGCGGTCGCCGCGCCGGCGTCCCGGCTCTCATAGCGCTGCGTGCTCTCGCTGGACCACAGGCTGGCGGCGCCCTCGCGCAGGACGCTGAACGTCACCGTCAGGTCGCGTCCCGCGGGGATGGAATAGCAGACCCAGTCGCTGCTCACCGTCTCACCCGCCGGGATCTCGACGCAGTTGGCCTCCGCGAAGGTGACGGGCACCCGGGAGCCGGGGAGGATGTCCGCCGGGTTCTCCGGGTCGGTCAGGGCGATGGAGACGTCCCCGATGGCGATGCTGCCGCTCGGGGCGCCGCCAAACTGCAGCCGGGCCCTGTCGCCGCCGACCTTGACGGCCTCGCCGCTGAGCACGATCCGCTGGGCACCAATGAAGGCCCAGTTGGGCAGTTCAGAGGCCACGGCACCGGTCTGCTCCTCGGCGGTCCAGGCGACCCGGGGCTGTGCCGGCGGGGCGGCGAGGGGTGCGACAACGGCCGGGTAGACCATGACCTCCACCAGGTGGACGCCGGTATTGGCCGAGTTGTGGAGCATCTCCACGCGCACATAGCGTGCGGTGACCGGGGTGAAGGTGTGCATCCGCCCCTGCTGGGTGGCGCGCTGCTCGTCGGCCTCGGCCACCTTCGCGAGCTCGGTCCAGCTCTCCCCATCGGTGGATGAAAGGAGCCTGTAGCGGTACGCGCGGCCGTCACCGCCGGGGTCGAAGTAGGTCACCACGCGCACGCGGTCGATCTTGACCTGCCGCCCGAGGTCCACCTGCCACCAGGCGGGGAAGGGGGTGGCGCCCCAGTAGGCCTCGCGGCCGACTGAGCCGTCCACGGCGTGCTCGGGGCCATTGCCCGGCTCCGAGGAGCTTGCCGTCGCCTCACAGCCCACGGCGATCCCCGCCTGGGCCTCGAGGGCCGCCCAGCTCTCCCGGCGCGCCTCGGCGGTCATCGGGAGCGAGGCCTCCGGCCACAGGGGCTCGGGCCGCCCGCCCCGGGCCACGTAGGCCTCGAACCGCTCCCTGTACTCCTGCTTCCAGCGCTCCACCGTGTTTGCGTAGCTGAGCTTCGGGGGGGCCGAGTGGTTCCATCTGACCTCGAGGGCCCGCACGCCCGGGCTCAGGGCGATCTGCTGCCCCTCTCCGTAGGGGGCACGGCCGATGGGCACGCTCTTGCCGTCGGCCCTCGCACTCACCGCGTTGACGAACCAGGGAAGGTGCACGATGAGGCTTGCCGGCGCCTGTCGCCAGCGGGAGCCGATCCGCACGGTCATGCCGTCTCGGGCCACATCGGCCGTGAGGGAGACCACGCCGAAGTCCGTGGGAGCGCGGCGCACGGCGATCCTGTCTCCGGGCTTCATCCACTCAGGGGACACGACGCCCAGCAAGTGCAGGTCGCCGTCCAGCTCGCGCACGAGCATGTTGCGCAGAAGGCCGATGTACTCCACGGCGAACCAGCCGTGGGGCGGGTAGTTGCCGCCCGGGTCCCGGTTGTCCCAGGGGGTGATGCAGAACTCAAAACCCGCCTGAGTGGAGCTGGTGTGGGCCAGGATGGAGTAGAAGTCCGCCAGCGTATCCTGCTGCCGGCCCAGGGCGACCAGGGCCTCGGTGAGCTTGATGGTGTCGTAGTGGTGCAGGCTTCCCACGCGCAGACCGGGTCCGTAGGTCATGATCCCCTCGGCGTACTTGCTTTGCCGTACGCGGTCCACCGTCTCGGTCACCCGCGGGTCGGTTGGGGACAGGGCGCCCCGGGCGGGGACCCCGCCCCGAGGGTACAGGGAGATCAGGTTGTCCCAGTCGCAGCCCTCCTCGGCGTCGAGGCCCGGCGGGATGTAGCCTCCGGTCCTGTCCGTGGCTTCCGTGAGGGCCCTCTCGAAGCGCTCGCGATAGCCCTCCGTCAGTTCCGCGAACTCCCGGGCATCTTCGTCGTGCCCCAGAGCCCGGGCCATGGCGATCATGTCCTGCATACCGATGAGCATCCAGAAGCTGTGCCCGGTATAGTGGCCGTCGATTGCCTCGTTGTCATACGGCGGGGCGGCCGGGACCAGGCCCAGCGGGTCCTTGTCGATCTCGACGAAGGCCCCCCGCACGTGGCGGCAGAGCGCCGGGTAGACCCGCCGGGCCCAGTCGCCGTCACCGGTCAGACGCCAGTGCGAGCCGAAGGCCCACAGTGTCTGCCCGAAGCCGTCGAGCTGCGGTGGCTGGTAGATGATGCCGTTGTCCCGCTGGTGTTTGAGGAAGTAGTCCAGGCCCTGCTCGGCCCAGCGGTGCCTGCCGGCGAGGTCGAAGGCATTGACGATGTACGCCCCGTCCCGGATCCAGAAGTAGTGGTACTGGAACTGGTTTACAGTGGGGATGTAGTCCTCCCCGTGCTTGTCCCGGGCGATGCTGTCGTACATCAGCCCCGCGGTGTAGGTGTCGGTGACCTTCCTCTCCGCAAGCTCGATTTGCATACCGCGGCCCAGGTACTCGCGCCACCAGGTCTCGGTCTGGGCCAGATAGGTGTCGAGATCGGCTTCCAGAAGGGCCGCGACGGCGGCGGCATCCTCGGCGGACACCGGCAGATAGGGCATCTTGAAGTCGAGGTCTCGGCTCTCCCCGGGGGCCAGCTCGATGTCATACCGCACCATGCACACCGGCGCCCGGATGATGACGCCCTCCTGCCCGGCCTCGATCGGCCCGGAGCCCGGCTTGTCCGGGACGATGAGGCGCAGGGGCGAGTGCTTGGCGTCGAAGGTGTACATCACCCGGCCGTCTCGCAGAGCGCACTCCCCGGTCAGCTCGTAGCGCGCCCTGAGCGGGACCCAGGGCCGCCGCAGGCGGTCGCAGCAGTGGGGCCCCTCGCCGCGCAGAGCGGTGGCGAAGCTCGCCGTCGCCGGGGTCCCGCCGGTATTGGTCATCGTCGCGCGGACGAAGTTGACCAGATCGCTCTCCGGCCTGCCGTCCAGGGTGGCTCCAAACATGGTCAGCCGGTACTGGATGCCCTCGAGCGTCGTCGAGTGACTGACGATGGGGAGCACGCCGTCTTGGAGTGTGTGGATGCGCTGTCGCAGGGGCTCCAGGTCCGGCCCGGCGAGGAAGATCAGTTGGGCGCTGCCCGTCCACAGCCACCCCTCGGGGCCGACCTGAGTGCCCTCATCGCCGTCGGCGACGCCCAGCACGGTGCTGGGGCGGCTGAAGTACGAGAAGGGGCCCGGGACGTCGTCGATGCCCGGGTCGATGGGTGCGGCAAGGGTAGCCATCGCCCAGGCAAGCAGCGCGGCGGCCAGGGCCGGTCGAATCTCGCGAGACATCGCGATCACCTCGGTTGGTTGCAGTAGGAGGCTGCTCTCGCGCCCACGCTTCCCCAGGCCCGCACCGGGAGCCGCCTCCCGTCCGTCAGAAGCCAGACCA
>CAZXDD010000740.1:0-3565 GCA_964639415.1 uncultured Armatimonadia bacterium | reverse complement strand
GTAGGGCGCGGGCCTGTACCGCGCCGAGGGGCCCTCCAGTGCCGACGAAGAACGGCGGCGGCGCACAGGTCGCCGCCCTACAACGGCCAACGGCGAACGGCGGACGGCGAACGGAAACAACCGGTGACCGTCCGAAACAGACTGCAAGGGAGCCAAGACCCATGTCAGACACCACCGCACAGAGCGAGCTCGCCTTCGTCGGGACGTACACTCAGCGCGGAAGCGAGGGGATCTATGTCTACTCGGTAGACGCACTCAGCGGCCGTCTCCTGCCCCTGAGCCATGTGGGCGGGATCCAGAACCCGTCCTTCTTGGCCGCACACCCCACGCGCCCGCTGGTGTACGCCGTGCACGAGACCGGGGCGGACGCCGCCGTCATGGGCTTCGCGCTGGACACGGCGAGCAACTCGCTGCGGCCCCTGAACCGCCAACCGGCCCACGGCTCCTCCCCCTGCCACCTGTCCGTGGACCAGACGGGGAAGGTCGTGGTTGTCGCCAACTACAGCAGCGGCACGGTGAGCGTCTACCCGGTGGAGGAGGACGGGCGCCTGGGGGAGGCCTCGCAGGTGATCGCGCACGAGGGCAAGAGCGTGAACCTCAAACGCCAGGAAGGCCCCCACGCCCACTCGGCCACCATCGATCCTACGAATCGCTTCGTGTTCGTGGCCGACCTGGGCCTGGACCGACTCATGGCCTACGCCCTGGACCCTGAGAGGGCCGCGCTGACGCCGCTTCCGGAGCTCACGGTGAGTGTGGCCCCCGGCGCCGGTCCGAGGCACTTCGCGTTCCACCCCACCGGGCCCTTTGCGTACCTCATCAACGAGCTTGGCAACACCATCGTGGCCTACTCCTACGATGGCGGCGCAGGGCGGCTCGAGGAGTTGCAGACGATGTCCACGCTGCCGGAGGGCTTCGCGGGGACGAGCCACTGCGCCGACATCCACGTGTCGCCTTCGGGCCGCTTCGTCTACGGCTCCAATCGGGGGCATGACAGTCTCGCCATCTACGCGGTGGATCAGGGTACGGGGCTGCTGAGCTTCGTGGCCCACACCCCCACCGGCGGCGGCAACCCGAGGGGGTTCTGCATCCATCCGTCCGGACGCTGGATCTGGGTGGGGAACCAGGATACCGACACCATCGTAACGTTCGCGGTGGATGAGGCGTCGGGCACCCTGACGGCCACCGGAGACGTGGCGGAGGTGTCGATGCCGGTGTGCATCCGCCTGACGGCAGGGGGCTGTTGACCCGCGGGGCGCACTCGGTGTAACCTTAGCGGGTATCGACACACTTCCAGGTGAGGGGTCGGCCGTTCCCGGGCCCGCCTTCGCGCCTGCCGATAGTTCCCGTGCCTTCCCGCCCCTGCTCCGCAGCCCGCACGCGAACGTTCATCTCTCAGCGCCGCTCGCCGGCGTCCGCCACCGTGCGGGGCCGGCGGTTCTGCGTTGCCCCAACAGGATGGCTGGTTTGGTGATGGTCCCGAGGCGTCACTCAGTGCCGCGACCTGTGCGCCCCGCCCGTGGGCAAGCATTCGCGCTGCCTGTCTTCGCCGTCTTGCTGTGGCTGCCGGTGTGTGGCGCAGGCCAGGACGCGCCGGGCGTCCGGCCGCTGGGGCCTAGCGTGCAGCCGGTCGCTCCGGCGCCGACGCCCCCTGTAGCCGCTGTGCCCCTGCAGGCGGCAATCACCCCCGAGCTCGCCGCCGCCATCGCCCGGAACAACGGCCTGGACGTGGCGTTGGCGCGGGTGACGGTGTGGCGGACGCGTGCGGCCCTGCTGGAGATAGACGGCCTGGAGGACATTCGCGCTTCCGCCTCGGTCTCGTACAGTGTGAGCGGCAGCTTCGGCGACGAACCCTCCGGTGACAGCCGAAGCGGGAGCGTCTCCTTGAACCGGTCGTTGTTCCGCACGCCGCGGATCATCGCCACAGGCGACGTGGCCCAGGCCGATGTGGCCCGGGCCCTGACGGACGAGCCCGTCACCGTCCGCGAGCTGGAGCTGGCTGCGCGGCTGGCGGTCTATGACATCCTGCGCCAGGAGCAACTGGTCCGCGCGGCCTCCGAGCAGACCCGGATGCGGGAGGCTCACCTGGACCTGACCCGCATGTTGCGCCAGGCCGAGACCGTGGCCGACTTCGACGTCGTGCAGGCCGAGACCGCAACCTCCGCGGCCATCGGCGACGAGGTGGCCGCCCGCTCCACGCTGGAGCAGCTTCTGGCCGCTCTCAAACGCCTGCTCACCTTGGCTCAGGACACCGTGTTGGCCGTAGACCCCGGCACGCCGCCGACGGTGCCCGGAGGCACGGCACAGGAGCGTCTGGAGCTGGCGTGCCAACTGCGCCCCGAGATCGCGCGGGCTCTGGCCTCGATCGGGCAGTCCGAGGCCTCCGTCCGCCTGGCCGCCACCACCTCGGACTGGACCACCGGCCTGTCCGGGTCCTTGTCCCAAAGCCCACTGCTGGACGGCAGTGCGAAACTCCGGTGGCGGGTGGGCGCCAGCGGCAGCAAGGCCCTGCTGGACGGCGACGCACAGGTTACCGCCGAGGCCCAGGCGGCCGCCCGGCTGCAGGCCACTGAGCTGGAGCTGGAGGCCCTGCGACACGACATCGCCCTCGAGCTGGCACAGGCGGACCTGGCGCTCCAGGACGCCTGGGAGCGTCTCAATGTGGCGGAGGCCGGCATCCGGGAGGCTCGGGAGACCCTGGCCATCGCCCAGGTGCGCTACGAGGTTCAGTACGGCACGGGCATCGAGGTCCTCGATGCCCAGACCGCACTGACGGTGCTGGAGATCGAGGCCATCAACGCTCAGTTTGATATCTACTCGGCCATCACCCGGTTACGCTACGCCCTGGGGCTGGACGGGCGGCCCGAGTAGACGTGCTCCGCGCCGCGTTCCGCATCGCCGGCGCTGTGGCGCCGGCAAGCACCGCGACAGCGCGTGACGCATCATTTCACCGACGCTTCCGAGGGGAACCGTATGCGGCGTTTTCTACCTTACGTGTGGATCGTCCTGGGCATCGCAGTCGTCGCGGGTCTGGCCCTGTTCTTCCACAGGCGGAAGACGGCCCAGGTCGGCACGAAGACCGAGACGATCAAGGTAGAGCGGCAGGATCTCGTCGTGTCGGTGACCGCGGTGGGTGTGCTGGAACCGCTGACGACGGTGGATGTGAAGGCGAACGTGGCCGGTGAGATCGTGGAGCTGGCGGTGGATCGCGGGGACCGTGTCATGCGCGGCGATCTGATCGCACGGATCGACCCCACCGAGACGCAGGCGGCCTACGATCAGGCGGTCGCCGATGTGACTTCCGCCCAGGCACGGATCCGGGAGGCGCAGGCGGAGCTGGATCGCCAGAGCCGGCTGCAGCCGGCTCAGGTCACGGCCGCCGGGGAGGGTGTCAAGACGGCCCGCGCCCGGGTGAACCAGGCCGCGGCCTCCCTGGATCACCAGGCGGTGGTGACTCAGACCACCATCAAGCAGCGCCAAGAGGCCATCAAGACGGCGGAGGCCAGGGCCCGGCAGGCCGAGGCGAAGGCAAACTCCCAGCCCACCATCTCCGAGACCACCGTGCGCC
>CAZXDD010000739.1:0-3570 GCA_964639415.1 uncultured Armatimonadia bacterium | reverse complement strand
GATAATGAGCGGTGACTGGAGTTCAGACGTGTGCTCTTCCGATCTGCTCTACGAGCACCCCGGGGAGGCGCTGGGCGTCGCGCTGGTGTGGGAGTAGACGCCTGTCTGGGCGCAGTGCTTGACGTTTGGCGCAGGTTCCGGGGCGTGGCCCTGGCGTTCGCAGCCGCGCCGTTGGCCACCCTCCCGCCTTGCGGGATCGCGGCCTGGCCGTGGCGCCGGCCGAGGCGAAGCTCCGCGCCGTGCTCGTCGGTCCGCGGCGGAGCTTCGCCAGACGGCGCCCTCGGCCCGGCCCGGACGGTATCGCCGTATCCGGCGCCGGTCCGCCTCGGGAGCGCGTCATCGCCCTTGCCGTCACCTTTCCTTGCGCAGACGTGCCCTGCTTGACGCGTCCCGCGCGCACGTGCGAGAATAGCCGCGCAACGGCCGGGCCGCACCGACCACAAATCGCCCCCCTGAGGACACACACAGACCATGATCATCCTCATCGACAACTACGATTCGTTTACCTACAATCTGGTGCAGTATCTCTCCATGCTGGGCGAGAGCGTGGAGGTGTACCGCAATGACAAGATCTCCGTGCAGGAAGTGGAGGACAAGGGCCCGGAACGCATCGTGATCTCCCCGGGGCCGTGCACACCCTCGGAGGCCGGGATCTCCTGCGATCTCATCGCCCACATGGCCGGCAAGGTGCCCATTCTCGGCGTGTGTCTGGGCCACCAGTCCATGGGGCAGGTCTTCGGCGGGAAGGTGGTACGCGCCGGGCGCCTGATGCACGGGAAGACCTCGCCCATCCACCACGACAACAGGACGATCTTCGAGGGTCTCCCCAACCCCTTCGAGGCCATTCGGTACCACTCCCTGTTGGTGGAGCGCGAGAGTCTGCCGGATTGCCTGGAGATCTCCGCGGAGAGCGATCAGGGCGAGATCATGGGACTGCGGCACAAGCACTATCCGATCGATGGCGTCCAGTTCCACCCCGAGTCTGTCATGACCCGCCCGGGGATGGATCTGCTGCGCAACTTCCTCAAGCGCGAGGTCGTGGCGTAGGCGCGCGGGCAGAGCAACCGCGCCGTGCCCGGCCAAACACGCCGGCCATGGCGCGCTCCGGATGCCCGGCGCAGGTCCATGGCCGATCCGGTGCGGAGGGATTGGAGCTCGCGATGTCGAATAGCGCTGCGCCGTCGTCACGCGCCGGCCGCCGGCCCCGGCGGCCGCTCTCGGGACATCGCCCGCCAAAGGGAGGCTGCCATGCTCAAGCACGCACTGGCCAAGGTCGTGAACTTCGAGAGTCTCACCGCTCAGGAAGCCCATGACGCCATGTGCGTGATCATGCAGGGCGAGGCCACCGACGCGCAGATCGGGAGCCTGCTGGTCGCTCTGCGCATGAAGGGCGAGACCCCCGCGGAGATCGGCGGGTTCGCTCGGGCGATGCGCGAGAGCGCGGTGCAGATCACCAGCAAGCACGGGAATGTGGTGGACACCTGCGGTACCGGCGGGGATTCGGCAGACACCTTCAACATCTCCACGGCGGCGGCCTTCGTCGCCGCCGGAGCGGGGGTGCCGATCGCCAAGCACGGCAACCGGGCGGTGTCCAGCAGGTGCGGCAGTGCCGATGTGCTGCGCGAGCTGGGGGTCAATGTGGAGGCTCCGCCGGAGACGGTCTCCGAGTGCCTGGATGAGCTGGGGATCGGCTTTTTGTTCGCTCCCACATTGCATCCGGCCATGAAGTACGCCATCGGCCCGCGGCGGGACCTGGGCCTGCGCACGGTGTTCAACGTTCTGGGCCCGCTCACCAATCCGGCGGGCTCCAGGCGCCAGGTGATCGGCGTGTTCGACGCGCAGTTCACCGAGCTTCTGGCCTCCGCCCTTCTGGAGTTGGGAGCGGATCATGCCCTGGTGGTTCACGGGCTGGTGGGAATGGACGAGCTATCCACCTGCGGCGACACGCAGGTCACGGAGTTGCGCAACGGCGCGGTCCACAGCGCCCTGTGGGGACCGGAGCAGTTCGGGCTAGAGCCCGCGGAATTGGACGCACTCGTCGGAGGTCCGCCGGAGAGGTCGGCGGCGATGCTGCTCGCCGTCCTGCAGGGCGAGGAAGGCCCCAGACGCGACGTAGTGCTTCTCAATGCCGCCGCCGCCATCTACGTGGGGGGCAAGGCCGTCGACATGCACGAAGCGCTCTCCGTGGCGCGGCAGTCCATCGACTCGGGGGCCGCGGCCGCCAAGCTCGTGGCACTGCGGGAAGCCACGAGATGACGCATCTTCCCGTGCCTCCGCTGTTTACATACTTCTGTGGGCGGATTATGTTTGGGCCATCAGAAGACGGGGCATACTATAAGCGGAACCAGGGGAAACAGAGAACAGGGAAGAAGAGGTGGACGTAGGGGTAGCGGTCACCGAGACTGCTGCGGATAGCCCCCAAGACGTCGAAGGGATGTGATGGCTGCATAGCCACGACACCGGACCTCTTGAGAACCCGCCTGGCCTGACCGGTGAAGGTTAAGCATACGGTCCTATCGCGCACCTCCAGAAGCTGCGCACAACGGACCGACTGAGGCAGAAAGCCTCAAGCGCAACCGGGACAGAATCAGCCAGGCGGGTTCAACTTTGTCTGCAGGTTTGCCGTCCCCGGCAGCCCCTCCCAACCCCGGTAACCCACTTGTCCTGGCATCCGTCATCCCGCCCCCGGGTTTGCCTCTTGGCGCGCCATCGGTGGTCGTCTCGCCTGCCCCCGCGGGCCTCTAGTCCCAATCGATGGTTCTCAGGGCCGTGAAGTCCTCGTCCCCGAGCGCGTTGGCGTGGAAGATGCAGATGCCGTCGGCACCGGCGCGCCTCGCCATTTCGATCTGCTCCATCATCTGCGGTGTACCGATCTCTCCCAGACTGCTCTTGCGCCCGATCCCCGCGTACCACAGCACATCCGAGCCGGCAAGCAGCCCGGTATGCTCCTCGAGGAACCGCGCGAAGCGATCGTTACACGGGTTGTAGCTCATCGGGCATACGGCGTCCACCAGCTCGTCGGCGGCCCACTCCGCCCAGTCCTGGCCCTCGGCCACGGCGTCTTTGAGATACCTGGCCCGTGCGGCCATGGAGAGCGGCACCCCGGCGTCGTCCGCGGCGTCACGCAGGCCCTGCACCAGCGCCTTGACGAAGCCCCCGCGCATCTGGATCTCCTTGTACAGCACCGCCGGACGCTGCAGGTCCTCTAGGCTGGGGACTTCCTTGCCCAACCAGTCCATCCGCTCGGTCCGGCAGCGCTCGCAGCGGCAGGGATGGGTGTCGAGCACCGCGCTATTGGGGTAGCGGACGTAGTCCATGTGCAGGCCGGTGGGCTCGTAGTCGTCCAGCATCTCCTGGGCAACGCGCACGGTGAGCTGTCGGTTTTCGGCCCAGGATGCACAGGGCCATCCTCCGGCCCACGAGGGGAGGTTGTCGATCTCGCCGGGGTCGTACATCCCCGCTCCGCGGACGCCCACCGCTCCCAGCCCAATGATGGGATGGACCTCGATATCGAATTCCGTGCCGAGATCGGAAGAGCACACGTCTGAACTCCAGTCACGAGATTCCATC
>CAZXDD010000738.1:0-3573 GCA_964639415.1 uncultured Armatimonadia bacterium | reverse complement strand
TCAGCGAATCGAAGGGATCGCGGTCGTAGCACTGATCCTGCTCGACGATGTACCACTCGACCCCGGCGCCCTTGCAGGCCTCGATGATGTTGGGCCAGTTGAGGTTCCCCTCGCCCACTTCGGCATACTGCTGCTGGCCGCCGACGATGCGCATGTCCTTGAAGTGCGCCAGGAAGATTCGTCCCTGGAGCTTGCGGATCCATGCCGCCGGGTCGCCGCCGCCGTGCTGCACCCAGTATGTGTCAATCTCGCCGGTGACGTAGGTGGGGTCGCTGTCCTCGTAGATGATCTGCAGCCCGGTGCGGTTACCGAAGCGCTCCAGCTCGAAGCTGTGATTGTGATAGCCGAAGGTCAGACCGGCCTCGGCCAGCTTCCGGCCCACCTCGGTGGCCTCTTTGGCGAAGCGCTCGTAGCCCTCGGCAGCGGTGCGATACTCGCCGGGCAGCCCGCCGATGGCCGGGTACTTGCAGCCCAGGATGTTGTGCTCCTCGATGACGGCCGCCGTCTCGTCTCGCATGCGCTCGAAGCCGATGTGGGTGGCGGCCACCTCCAGCCCGTTGTCGTCCATGATCTTCCGGCACTCGCCGGGGTCGATGGGGCCCATCCCCGAGATCTGCACGGCCTCATAGCCGATGTCACGGATCTTGCCCATCGACTTGGCCACCTCGGCGGGCGTCTTGGTGAAGTCTCGTATGGTGTAGAGCTGTGCGGCAATCTGGGTCCTTGCCATGCCTGCTCGTCCCTCCATGGCGCCGGTTGCGCCGTCGCTTCTGCTCGTAGACCATCGCCTCGCCCGTGGGCGCGGCGACCTGGCCTTGTGTCCTAATGACCGGTCCCTAGAGCCCCACGAACTCCCGGAAGTTCCCGGACAAAAGCCTCGTTACGTCGGCCTCCACCGCCTCCTCCGTCAGGGCCCAGCCCGTTGCCATGAGGTCGTCGTACTTGTCCGTCAGGACCTTGTGCAACACCACCCGAGAGTGCCGCCACTTATAGATGAGCTGGTCTAGAATCCGCGCATCCGAGTGCTGCGGGACCATGGACAGCCCCAGCAGCTCCAGGCGCATGCGGGTGATCTCCTCGATCAGACTGGGATCATTGAGGAACCACCAGCAGCCGAAGGGCATCAGATTCGGCAGCTTCCTGGCGGCCACACACAGCTCGTGCTGGTTCTCACGGGACAGCATCGTGACGAGGAACCTGACATCCGGGTTGGTGGCGCACATTGTCTCCACCGCGCGGATATCCGCCTTGCCCACCCCGTCGCCGGCCAGTTTCAGCGCCGGGTTCAACTGTCTCTTGACCCCGATCATCATCGCAAAGGGGGTCCCGGTCTCCCGGGCGACGGGCAGGACACAGTTCTCGATGAGCGCCGCCGTCGGCGTCTGGGCCGGATAGGCGAAGGTGTCGGGCAGCGAGACCGCCATGTAGGCGGGCTTCATGCAGCGCACCTGATCGGAGAGAAACCGCCGCACCTCCCCGAAGGTCCGGCGGTCCGGTTGGCCGGATACCTCGTAGCCCCAGGACTCAAGGATAGGCCGGTTTTGCTCCCAGAACACCAGCACACCGTCGATACGCAGGGCCGGGATGAACCGCGGGTCGGTGCAGCCGTCGGCCTCCCACACCGGGCGCTCCAGCGCGTCGAAGGGGTCGTTGGTCATCACGACCGCCTCCACATTGGCCAATTGTAGGACCCTGTCGATGTGCTGCTCGACTGTGACATCGATGAAGTAGTCCCGGGCGGCGCCCAGGCCGTCGTTGACGTCGATGCCCAGGGCCGACAGGGTGGTGAGCACGCCCCGGCAGGCCTCGGACACCGGCGAGCCGTCGACGAACAGATTCTGCCAGATGCACTCGGCCTGCCGGCTCTTGTCCATGGCGTAGAACTGCTCGGGCGTGGGGCCGTGCGGGGCGCGGCAAACCTCGGCGATGAGGTAGTGATAGGTGATCAGCTCATCCACACCCCACAGCAGCAGGTCGCCGAAGTCCGCGCTGTACACGTGGGTGTGCAGGTCCAGTATGGGGGTGCGATCGAGGACATCCGTGAGTACCTGCTCCAGCTCGTTCCTGGAGGCGAGCGGTCTGCAGTCGGGACAACCGTCCATGGAGACACTCCCGTCCGGCGAGTGTAGGTGCGTGGGAAGGGGCCCTCGGACCGGCCGCCGGCGAATCCCCGGCGGCCGACACAGCCGTCATTCTACGCAAAGCGGCTCCGAGAACGCAAGAGAGCCTCAGGCTTCGCCTCAGGCTTCGCCCGGCGACGGGCAGGGCGATACCCTTGACATTCGATACTGAAGCGCGTATCGTAATGCACGTCTCAATCGGCAATACTGCCGCTAAGCTCGAAGGGAGGCAAGAGTACGAATGAGGAGTGGATACCTGCTGCTCATCGTCGGCCTTGCAGTGCTGTTGACGGCGGTTCTCGTCGGCTGCCCCAAGCCTAAGCCCGAGAATGTACCGCCGCCCGATATGCTTAACCCCATGCCGCCGCCCGGTGAGATGGAGGGTGGCCAGCCGCCCGCCGATACCGACACCGCCGAGCCCGCAGACACCGACACCGCCGAGCCCGTCGAGGGCGACACCGCCGAGCCCGTAGAGGGCGACGCCCCGGCAGATGCCCCGGCAGACGCCCCGGCAGACGCCCCGGCAGATGCCCCGGCAGATGCCCCGGCCGAGTAAGCTCGGTCCCCAGGGCCGCTGCGGCCACGCGATCTTGCGCGACGTCCGCGGAAGATAGAAGCCTCGAGAAGGGTCGCCGATGCACCGGCGACCCTTCTGGCTATCTGCACGCCGGCGGTTCGGCCGCGCTCCTGCAACACCTCCCGCGCAGCGAGGAGCCCCCTGCCATGAACGGCCGCGAGATCATCACACACGTCCTTGCCCATTCCCTCCCCGAGCGCATCGGCCTCACCTACTCCCCCTACGACACACAGCCGCGCCTGTGCGACACCGCCGGAGTCGGCCCCTCACCGGACCCGGGCCTCGAGCCCCGGAAGTGGGAAGACGACCGGGGCGGCGAGTGCCACGTTGATGAGTGGGGCTGTGTCTGGCGCCGCCTCAAAGGCAGGACCCTCGGCGGCGAGGTGATCGACGCGCCCCTCAAGACCTGGGACGACCTGGAGCACTACAGGCCGCCCACCCTGGACGATCCCGCCAGATACCGGCACGCCGCCGAAACCTGCCGCCGGACCACCGACCGCTACATCCTGGGTAGCCTCCCCGGCTGCTGCTTCAACGCCGCCAGATACCTGCGACGGTTGGAGAACTACCTCCTGGACTGCGCCGCCGAGCCCCAGAACATCATCCGGCTCAACCGCATGGTCAGCGACATCGTCCTGGCGCAGGTGGACATCTACGCCGACATCGGCGCCCAGGGCGTGTTCTTCTGCGAAGACTGGGGCACACAGGAGCGGCTGATGGTCAGCCCGCGCATGTGGGAGCGGCTCTTCCGCGAGACCTTCGAGCGCCTCGTCCAGCGCGCCCACAGCCGCGGCCTCACCGTCTGGATGCACTCCTGCGGGTATGTCAAGGACATCATCCCCTCCCTCGTCGACATCGGTGTGGATGTGCTGCAGT
>CAZXDD010000737.1:0-3586 GCA_964639415.1 uncultured Armatimonadia bacterium | reverse complement strand
GGTGGCTTCGGAGTCACGGCCGACAGCGCCGAGTTCCGCGGCACCATCACCGCCGTGGATCGCGGCGCCGAGACCATCACCGTCAGCCCCGCGCCCCCCGGTATCGAAGCCATGGTGGGGGAAACGATCTTCACCACCAACCCCTATCGGCGCAGCGCCCAGAAGGTGCTGCGGGCCGAGGCGGTCCCGGACGGCGTGCGCCTCCATCTGGACCTCGATAGCCGCATCGGCACGGGCAGGGTGACGGGGGTGGAGGACTTCAAGGTCGCCACCGCCACCGAGTTCCCGCTCAACCGCTACCGCTACTACCACGGCGCACGTCTGCTCAACCACGACGGAAGCGCCGAATACCGCATCGACGATGTACGCAGCCAAAGCGGAGCGGCGATCGACCGCGCAGCGCATCCCGACGCGCTCCAGGCCACGCTTCAGCAGCAGTTCCCGCCGGATAGCTGGTTCGAGGTCTACGACTTCGGGGTCGGTGATGAGGTGGTCTGGCCCTACTCGATCTCGGTCAAGAGGGTCCGGCGCGGGGTGTACGAAGTGCAGTCGCCGGTGGCCGTCAAGCTGCAGTTGCCGGGGAAGTAGCGCAGGTCCAAGCAGTGCACACGCAACGACCCCGGCGGCCACCGCCGGGGTCCTCTCACCCCTCCGAAGAGACGCACGATGGCCGTGCACTCGAGCGTCTCCTAGACGCCCAGGAGTTCCCGAGGACCGCTCCACAGGATGCTCTCGGCCACCCGCAGTGCCTCGGACGCGTCATACTGCCCCCACATGACCCTCTGTGCCAGCGACTGCGACAGAAGCTTCCGCACGATGCATGCCTTCGCGTACGCCCACTCCACGCAGTAGGCGTCTGAGAAGAACCCCACCTGCTTGTTGACGGGCAGCATATCCAGACGTTCGGAGATCGTGCGCCCGATGACCTCCGGGAAGAAGCTGTGCCACCAGTACCCGGCCAGGCTCAGGTTCGGCAGTTCCCTGGCCAGCGTGCACAGCGACTGGTTGCCGTGGGCCGAGGCCAGGAAGCACTGGAAGCGGATGTCCGAGTGGCGCGCGATCATCTCAGCCAGTTGCGCGATAGTGCGCTGCCCAAGCCGACTGCCCGTCTCGAAGGGCAGGGGCTCCGCTCCCAGCGAGAACTGGAACACGATGGCGTCTGCATGTGGCTCGAGGGCGGTAAGGAGGGCCTCGTTGACATATGAGGCGTACAGGTCCCGCTCCGCCGGCCCCGCACCGTCACGCGCCTTGAGGGCCTGCGCCAACTCATCCTCGGTGGGCGTGCCAAAGCTGATGTCGGTGGAAATGTGGGTGGCCATGGCGTACACGTCGGGAAACGGAATGGCACTGACGTAGTGCTCGACGGCGGCGTGGACGTCGTCAACGCTGTGGATGACCCTGTCGGTCGGCGGACGCGGCCCGGCCCCAATCGGAGCCGGGCTATCGGGAGTACGCCCCCAGCAGCGCTCCAGCTCATACAACGCGGTGTCGAACTCGCCCCACTGACAGCGGGTGAAGAAGCCCCACTCCAGGGCGTAGACCAAGCGACCGTCGCCCTCCTTGGCGCCGCGACGCGCCAGCTCGGTGCCCGACAGGCGGATGGCGGCCCTGTCCAGAACCGAGTGTGCCCAACCGCGATCGGCGGCGCGCTCCCGAATGACCCCGTCCAGCTCGCGCCAGTTCGTGTCGGTGATCTCACGCTCCCACCCGTACAGGTCACGGAGGACGAGGCGCAGTCCCCAGTACGAGCTGGTGTTCACAACGCGCCTGAGAAAGGGGAGCGCCTCGACGATGCGGGAATGCGCCTCGGCCTCGCCCGGCTCTCCAGGGAACTGGGTGAGGCGACGGCCGTTGGGGCAGCCCGCGGAGTACAGGTCGCTGATGAGCATGTGGTATAGGAGGACGTCGTGGAGCCCTGCCGCCCCCAAGCGCCCGCCCACCAGGTGGGTGTGGATGTCGAACAGCGGCACCTCACGCAGGCCTTCGTCTATGTGCCGGGCCAGCGCCTCGACGGTCATAGCCCGGCCTCACGCAGGAAGGCCTCGACCTCGGCCAAGGTCGGCGCCCCGCTCTGACCGCCGGCCCGAGTGGCCTTGAGGGCGGCCGCGGCCGACGCCAACTGCATGCGACCGGCCATATCCAGCCCGCGGGCCAGGCCCGAAGCGTAGGCGCCGTGGAACACATCGCCACACCCGGTGGTGTCCACGACGCTCACGCTGAAGGCCCGCTGATGCCGGGGCCTGTCCGGCGCGGTAGCGTCCACGTACCACGCCCCGGCTTTGCCGCAGGTGGCGACCACGGCCTGCCGGCCCTCGTGCCACAGTGCCACCACCGCCTCCCCGGGGTCCTCGCGGCCGGTGGCACGCGAGGCGTACTCCGAGGTGACGATCAGATGGTCCACCAGATGCATGAGCTCCCCATGCTGCGCCCCACTGCCCCCCTCGGCATCGGCTACGATGGGGATACCGGCCCTCGAGGCGATCCGCGCCGCCCGCAAGACGCCCTCCAGGCCCACGTAGTCCACGAAGAGCACCCGTGACCGGGTGATGACCTCCTCCGGCGGCCAGTTGGGCACCGCCCCGCAGATGCCCTCACCGTGGAGCAGAATCGTGCGCGTGTGCGCTGCCATGTCCACGATCACTGTGGCATGGATGGGACTGGCATCCTCGCGGTTGGACACCCAGGAGAGGTCCACACCCTCGGCGCGCAGGCCCTCCCGGGCAAAGGCCGAGAGCTCGTCCGACCCCAACGCCCCGGCGTAGGCACAGGTGCTTCCCAGGCGGGCGGCGGCCACCAGGGCCGTCGCCGTCAACCCCCCGCCGTGACGCTCCTTCCGCGAGACGCGCACCTTCGTGTCCGGTACCGGATAGCTGTGGACGAAGAACAGGTCGTCGACCGCGGCCACGCCGAGGCCGAGTACATCCACTTGCGTGTTGGCAGCCATCGATAGGCCCATTTCCCAGGGAATATGGAGGTCGTGACGGGGTATTCCGCACACCGGGGACCCTTTCCTGCCTCGGATGGCTCTCCCGCGGCGGTGTCGGTCGTCGCTCTGCGCGGCCTGGTGAGCTGAGCGGTCAGGGGGACGGAAACAGACGAGGGCTTACTGATGTTGCGGGAGAGGACGGGAGCGCCCCGCCGGGCGGGACGCTCCCGGTGTCGCGATGCCTAGGGCTGCTGGGTCGCGCCGTAGGTGATGGAGGTCGGATCAGCGGCGTCCAGGGCGTGCGTCACACCCCAGAAGCCCGTCTTGTACTGGCCGTCGATGAAGGTCCGGCCGGAGGTGAACGTGGCGTTGTTCTTCACGTTGGCGATGGTGCTGTACGCGTACGCCTGCGAGACCGCACCACTGCGGACGTACCAGCGCACCTGCAGCGTGTTGGCGATGCCCGCCGTGTTGTTCACGCTCACGGTGCGGTTGTTGGTCGATCCCGTCACGGTCACCTGCACGCCGTTGACGGTGAAGGTGCCATTGGCCGCTCCCGAGATCAGGCCGGCCGCACCCGCGCTCTGCGGGTCGGCGGGATTGCTGCACAGGTAGAAGTTCTGGTCGTCCTTGTCCCAGGCCAGGATCAGGCCCGCGCCA
>CAZXDD010000736.1:0-3595 GCA_964639415.1 uncultured Armatimonadia bacterium | reverse complement strand
AGACCTACACCCTCTCCTACACTCTTTCCCTACACGACGCTCTTCCGATCTCGCGGGTGGCCCCGGACTGTGACGGCGGACTGATGCCGGTGCTGGCCCGGCACCAGCGAGCCCTGACGCCGGGCTGTGTCATCGCCGTCGTGTCGCCGGCTACCGACGAGGACGCCGTGCACGTGGCGGGGCGGCTCCGCGCTTTGGAGCATCCCGTCCTGTGGTGCTCCTTGGCACCTCACACCTTCAGCGGCGGCGAGCCCGATGACGAGCCCGGGTACGAGGGGTTCGTGGGCCGGCTGACCGCCCAGGGGGCGCGAGTGATCCGCATCTACGGCACGACGCCTCTGGAGACCAACCTGTGGAGGAGGGGTCGGCGTGTCCGCCGAGGCTAGGGCGACGTCAACGGAAAGTCTCCGTCGCAGAGACCGCCGGCGCGGGGAGCGGGCCGAGGACGCGCGCCTGCTGGCTCCGCTGCTTGTGGGCGTGTTCGTGGCCGCACATGCCGCGGTGGCGGCGGTTACCGTCACCACGGATGCTCCGGTCTACGAGTTCGCCGTGCACGCCGGGGTGACCGTGGCGGTACTGGCCAGCTTCATCGCGGTGCGTACCGGGGCCAACCTGAGCTTCCTCGGCGGAGCGGTGATGCTCCTGGCCTTCACCGGCTACGCCCTGCGCTTCGAGCTCGGTCTCCCGGGGGTGGAGGTGCTCTACCCCACCGAGGTCGTCGGCGACGAGGAGCCCGGACTGGCGACGCTGATGACCTGGTTCCTGGTGGGCTTCTGCTTCATGCAAAGCCAGCGGCAGAACCTGGTCTTCATCTTCGTGCCGGGGCTCTCCATCTTTGGGCTGATGGCTACCCGCAACCTCAACCCGGTGATGCTGGGCGCCTTCATGGTGTTTCTGCTGGCCTCGATCTTCTGCTGGGGCTACGAGCACTTCCTGTCCATCGCCGAGCGCGCCGGGAAGCTCGCCAGACTGTGGCCGTGGGTCCAGGCCCACATTTCCGGGGCGGTGCTGCTGTTTGCCGTCGCGGCTCTCGGCGCCGGTGTGCTGGGCAATGCGCTGTACTACACGACCCCCCGGATGTACACGGGCTTCGGTCTGCAGCAGCGGATCCTCAACTACACCGGTGCCCACGTGCAGGGGTACTTCCTGTTCCGCAATGGGTTTGATGTGGGAGGCGGGCCGATCCGGCTGTCCCACGAGCCCGTGCTCAAGGTCTGGGCCGACGCCCCGAGCCTGCTGAGGGGCCGGGCGTATGACTACTACAACGGGCGCGGGTGGCGTCGCAGCACGCGGGAGTCGGGGCGTGCCGTGGATCTGGGCGAGCGCACCTTCGACGTGCGCCGGGTGCAGCCCAGGCCGGAGCCGATGGCCGCGCCTGTCGGCGTGCCGGTGCCGACGTTCCCTCTGCCTCCCGAGGTCATGCGGGAGCGCGACGCCGCCGGCTATGCGCCGCCGGTTGGCCAACCGTCCGGTGCCGAGGAGGCCGCCGGGCCCGGTCCGGCGCCGCGAGCACAGGTGCCCCAGGGCGGCCCGGTCCCGGGAGCTCCCCTGCCGCCGGACGAAAGCGGCCACCCTCCAAGTCCCCCCGGCCTGGGTAGCCCCTCTCCGCCGCCCACGGGCCTCCTCGGCCCGGGCGGGTTGCCCGGGGGCCGGGAGGAGGATGAAGACGCCCCCAGCGTGCCGGACTGGGATCTGGCCCCACTGCGCGGACGCGAGTTCATGATCGAGGCCGAGATCCTCGGGAACGCCACGGGCGCCGTCTTCGTGCCCCCCTTCGCCGCGACCCTCCGGATCGTGCCGGGGGGCGGGGTGCTCGGCCGCGTGCAGACGGCGCGCATCGCCGTGGACCACTTCGGCTCAATCGAGAGCGTGTCCCAGATGCAGCCGGGGCAGCGCTACGAGGCGTGGTCGCGGGTGCCCGACTTCCCCGAGGAGACGCTGCGCCGCGCTTCGTTCGACGATCTGCCCGAGATCCTCAAGGACCAGTACGTCGAGCAGATCGGGATCGAGCCCGCCACGCAGCTCGGCCCGCTCGTGGCGCAGATCACCGCCGGGCTGGACAACGGCTACGACAAGGCCATCGCCCTGCAGCGGTATCTGGAGCGCGAATGCCTCTATACGCTGGACGCCCCGCCCACCCCGCCGGGGCAGGACGCCGTCGTGTACTTCGTCACCGAAAGCCGCCGGGGCGCCTGCGACCTGTTCTCCAGCGCCCTGAGCGTCATGTGCCGCCTGGCCGGCCTCCCGGCCCGTGTGGCCACGGGCTTCAACCACGGGACCTATGAGCCCGACCAGGGGGCCTTCATCGTCCGCGGCACCGAGGCCCATGCCTGGAGCGAGGTGTACTTCCCCCGGGTAGGGTGGGTCGTGTTCGATCCCGTGGCGGAGCGCTCGCTGGAGCGCGAGGGCCTGCTCTCCCTGCTGCGTAGCGGCCACTGGCGTGTGGCGCTGAGCAGGACGACCCGGCAGGTGCTGGTGATCGTCGGCATCCTGCTGGGCCTGTACCTGGTCCTCAGCGCCCTCATCGACCCCCGCCGGCTGCTGGGAAGACTGGCGCGGCGCATCGGCTGGCGGATGAGCTCCATCGACCTGGCGGCCCTGGAGATGCAGGAGCTCCTGCGACTGGTCTGCCGGCTCTCCGGCAGGCGCTACAGGCTCGGGATGACCCCGGCCGAAGCCGTCGCCACCCTCTCACAGGTTCCGGGCTTCGACGGCGACGCGACCCTGCGGGCCGAGCTGGGCGCCACGGTGGAGGACTTCTACGCCCTGCGCTACAGTCGCCGCCGCACCGCCGGGCAGGTGTCGAGCAGCCGCCGGCGTATGGGCGCGCTGTCCCGTGATCTGCGGCAAGCGCTGCGCAGGGCGCGGCGCATGCGGCGGTCCGATGCGGCCGCCGGAGCGACGGCGGCGGCCGGTCAGGGCGAGGCCGGAGGGTAAGACAAAAGGCCGGGCGCGACCGGCATTGGCGAGCTGTCCCGATCACCCGCCGTCCTCAGGGGTTCCCATGTACCTGTATTGCGACCTGCACGTCCACATCGGCAAGAGCAGTAGTGGGCGGGCGGTGAAGATCACCGCCGCCCATGACCTCACCTTCGAGAACATCGCCATCGAGTGTGCGCAGCGCAAGGGGATCGACATCGTCGGCATCGTGGACTGCGCCTCGCCGCCGGTCATCGACGACATCAGCGCGCTGCTGGACAAGGGCGAGATGGTCCCGCTGGACGGCGGCGGACTGCGCTATCGGGATCAAGTCACCGTCATCTGCGGCGCCGAGTTCGAGACCCGCGAGCCCGGGGGCGGGATGTCCCACCATGTAAGCTACTTCCCCGACCTGGACGCCCTCAAAGCTTTCTCCGAGGTGATGGGACGGCATGTGACCAACCGGGAGCTGTCCAGCCAGGCCTGCGGCCTGCCCGCCCGCGAGCTGCTGGCCATCTGCCTGGCCTGCGGCGGGACCTTCGTCCCCGCCCACTGCTTCACCCCCCACAAGAGCGTGTACGGCGCGGCGGCCCGGCGCGGGAGCGAGCTGTTTGGCCCGAGCTGGGACGCCATAGATCGGAAGAGCACACGTCTGAACTCCAGTCACCGCTCATTA
>CAZXDD010000735.1:0-3596 GCA_964639415.1 uncultured Armatimonadia bacterium | reverse complement strand
GCAGCGCTCTCGGGGAACCTCACTGCTCCGGCGGACCCGGCGCCCCGCCCCCACACATCGCGCACAGAGGTTTTCGTATGCCCGTACTCACCGGACTGGACGTCCTGACCGCCGAGGACTGCCGAACCCTCCTGCGGCAGCGAGTCGGCGTCATCACCAACCACACCGCCATCACCCGCGATCGTCGCCATATCCTGGACATCCTGCTGCAGGCCGGGGTGGAGGTAGTGGCTCTGTTCGGCCCCGAGCACGGCATCCGCGGCGATCACGACGAGGGCCGGCGCGTCGACTCGGGAACCGATGAGCAGACCGGCCTGCAGGTGCATAGCCTGTTCTCCACCGAGCTCCGCCCGCACCCCGAGACGCTGGCCGGCATCGACACCCTCGTCTTCGACATCGCCGACGTGGGCATCCGCTACTACACCTACACCACCACCATGGCCTACTGCATGGAGGAGGCCTCGTGGCTGGACGTCCGCTTCGTGGTGCTGGACCGTCCCAACCCGATCACCGGCGTCGCCGTGGACGGCCCGGTCATGGAGCCGGCCTTCGGCGACCTGGTCTCCTACCACCCAATTCCCACAAGGCACGGTCTCACCGCCGGCGAGCTGGCCCAGTACGCCAACAGCGAGTACGGCATGAACTGCAACCTCGAGGTCGTCCCCTGCCGGGGCTGGGAACGCTCGATGTGGTTCGACGAGACCGGTCTGCCATGGGTCAACCCCTCGCCGAACCTGCGCAACCTCAATCAGACCACTCTCTACGCCGCCCTGGCGGGCATTGAGTTCTCCGAGGTCTCCGTGGGCCGCGGCACCCAGATGCCCTTCGAGCTGCTGGGGGCCCCGTACTTCGATGCTCTGGAGGTGGCCGAGCGGCTCAATGCACTGCCCGACTGCCACCTGCGCTTCGTCCCGGTGGAGTTCACCCCCCAGGGCCACGCGTTCTCGGGCGAGCTTTGTCAGGGCTGCTTCGTGCTCACGACCGACCGCGACAGGCTCCGCCCGGCGGAGGCCAATGTCCGCATCGCCTACGAGCTACGCAAGCTCTACCCGCGCCGGTTCGATGTGACGAAGAGCCAGAAGCTCCTGGGGGGCCAGGAGGTGGCCGAGGCCATCAAGAAGGGCCGCCGCGAGCCGGAGAAGATCATCGCCGACTGGAAGCCAAAGGTGGATGACTATCTGAGGCGGCGGAAGCGCTATCTGCTGTACGGGTGAGTCGCGAGTCGGCGAGTCACGAGTCGCGAGTCAACGGCGGACGGCGCCAACGACGGACGGCGTCCTCACCCCCCTGCGCCCTCTCCCTTCCTCCGCGATACGGCTGCGGAGACGGAGGGGGAGTGCGGCCAACGGCTGTGACGGCGTCCTGACCTTCCCCTCTCCACTCGTGCGGCGAGGCGCACGGCGAGCGGCAACGCCATGCGGGCGGGACGCCGGCGGTTTCGGGACGGCAGACGACGAACGACGGATCTCCGCACACAAGGGGCTCGAGACTGGCCCCGGCACACGAACCACGCACAGGAGTGAACGCCATGGTACCCGCCATTATCGCACTGCTGGCCGCGACGCAGGGCTACGCGGCCGACGAGATCAAGGTCTCGCCCTCCATCGAGGCCGACGCCGAGTACCTGTTGACCACCGAGGACTTCATGGACGCCCAGTTCGGCATGGCCGTGGAGGAAGTGCTCCCCGGCCCGCCGATCGTGGTGCGGACCACCGGAGCCATGTTCACTTTCTTCCCCTCTGAGGATCGTCTCACCGTGCACCAGCGCCTGGGCGAGCAGCGGGAGGCCCTGGAGGCCGTCTTCACCACGGGCATGCTCTCGGGCCTGCGGGTGACGCGGCAGGGGACCGGCGGCGTCCTGCTCTCCGCCCGCGATGGCGAGCTGCGGCTGCGCATCAACTCAGACAGCCTGCTGATGCTGTGTGACAGCAGGCCGGCGCAGCTCTCGTACCGCCTGGGCCTCAAGCCCGCCGGCCTGCGCCAGCGGGCCACGGACTTCCTGTTCCTCGACGAATACGGTGCCGTGGGCAGCTACATCGCCGCCGGCGAAGGCGGAACGGCGACGATGGGGGCCGGGCAGGTGGACTACTCTCTGGCGGCCGGGCAGGTGCTGTGGCTGTCCGTGGGTCCGCCGCGTCCGTATGACTGGGAGGCCTCCTATAACGACCGCGTGGTCTGGCACTGGTCCATGGAGACCGGCTACCCGACCGACGAGCAGATTGCCCGGTGGAGTCGCTACGGCAACATGCTCCTGCAGCAGGCCGAGGTCATGCTCTGGAAGGACTGGAGCCTGCGCTTCATCCCGCGCGACGGGGTGGAGGAGTTCCGGCGCGTCAATGACACCTGCGAGCGCCACGGCATGCGCAACTACGTCTACACCTCGCCCTACTACTTCCTCACCGGCACCGACCTCGAGGACAAGGCCATGAACAGCTTCGACAACTTCGCCGTGACGGGCTTCTCGCCCGGTGACGGCCGCGGCCTCAACTGGCCCATCTTCCTGGACCAGATCCGGCATGTCATGGAGCAGTACAAGCCCGACGGCCTCTACTTCGACGGCATCTACGACAACATCGTGCGCACGTACCTGATCTCCCGCAAGGCCAGGGAGGTCGTGGGTGATGAGGGCATCTTGGAGTACCACGCCACCGGAAGTCCTCCCGGCGGCGGGGTGTATCTGCCCCAGATCGACACCTACTTCAACTTCATCCTCCGCGGCGAGGGCGTCCAGTCCATGTACGGCAGCGACGACTACCTGCGGTACTTCGTCTCCACATACAACATCAGCAACTCCATCGGGGTGCTGTGCAACAACAACGACTTCACACTGGATCAGGCCTTCATGGACAGGCTCCTGGACAACAACATCCGCCTGCACCTGATCCCCGGCTGGCTGGAGGACTACCGCAAGCAGGTGGTGGAGACCCTTTACTTCCCGGCACTCAATGAGGCCCTACGCCCCCGGGTTGAGGCCGCCTGCGCCGCCAGGCAACAGGAGAGCCGGGAGCTGTGGAGCACCTTGGAAACCCCCGATGTCATGCGGGACCTGGACACCGTGTACTCCGAGGACTTCGCGAGCTTCCCACCGGTCACGAAGGCCCCCGAGCCCGCGGTGGACTCGCTGCCCGTCACCCAACCGCCGGCCCGGACACACCGGGTCCCGCTGGAGGGCGGTTGGACGGCCTGCTTCAGCCCCAACAGCCGCGGGACGCTCTCCGGCGAGGGCGGGGTCTTGAAGATCGAGGCCCTTACCAACACCTGCGCCTACCTGGAACGCGACCTGCCGGATGACGCCATCGCCGTGCAGTGCAAGCTGCGCTGCATGCCGGGCGGCGGGGCCTCCTGGGGGCCCGGGCTCATGGTTCGCTGTGGCGACCAATACTGGCGCATGAACGCCCGCAGTGACGATCGCATCGGTGTCGACCGCGCCATGGGCCAGGCCCTGGTGGACGGCTACCACAACGGGATCTGGTACTGGGTGCGCATCTGGCTGCTGGACCCATGGGTCGTGTACGAAGTCTCCGGCGACTCGACCCAGTGTTGCCGGGTGCAGTTCGACTACGCCAGGGGGCAGTTGAGCGGCCCTAAGCAGCTTA
>CAZXDD010000734.1:0-3596 GCA_964639415.1 uncultured Armatimonadia bacterium | reverse complement strand
ATCACCGCCGCGAGCATGCCCCGCGAGGGCCTGGCCCTGTGGCTGGACGCGGCGGACAGGGCTTCTCTGGATGTGGCCGAGGAGGGCCCCGTGACGGCGTGGCGGGACAAGTCCGCCGGGGGCCGCGTCGCCCTGCCGGCGTTGCCCGATGGGTCTGTGAAGTGGGTGGCCGACGGCCTCAATGGGAGGCCTACGGTGCGGGGCAATGGGACGGGGAGTCTCCGGATAGCGGATGTGGGGGGCGAGCCGGGGCCGGTGCTGGTGTTCGTGGTCTGCCAGGCGCTGGAGGCGGTGGGCCCTGCCTGGCAGCGGATCATCGCCAGCTTCAACGGCGAGGGTCAGGAGTGGGTCCTGCCCAACTGGATGATCGGCGTCCCGGGAGGAGAGAAGCCCTCAACGTGGCCCGCCCGGGTGTTCTCCCACCAGCACCGGTCCGGCGCCACGCTGGGAACCATCACCGTCATGGGCGCTTCGGCGGTGGACGGGCAGGCGCTGGGAGGAGACGTGTCCGAGGTCCTGGTCTTCAGCCGTTCGCTGAGGTTCGACGAGGCGGAGGCTCTCGACAAGTACCTGAGGGAGAAGTGGGGGGTGGAGTAGAGGGGCAGGCACCGAAGCTGCATGCGCGCGCGTCATCTGTCCACCGGTGCACGTTTCTCGGAGGGGGCCTGTTGGCCTATAATGAGAACAGGAGGTGATCCACCGTGCGTACCACCGTTGATCTGCCGGAGGAGCTACTGGCCAGGGCCCTTGAACTCAGTCCGGCACGGACCAAACGCGAGGTCCTCACGGTGGCCCTGGAGGAGTACGTGAAGCGGCTCCTGCGCGAGGAGCTACGCCGCAAGCGTGGCACCGGCTTCCTGGGCCTGACGCATGACGAACTGGAGCAGATGAGAGTCGATGAGTGACACTTTGACGCTCATCGACAGCTCTGCCTTCATCGAGTTCAGCCGAGCCGGGGGCGGCGGTGTCGCCGACGCCGTCGATTCCGCCCTGGCGGAGGGGCGTGCCGCTGTCTGCAGTGTGGTGACCTGTGAGTTGCTCTCCGGATGTCGGTCGAGGGCTGAGTACCGCGAGCTGGAGCTTCTGTTCGCCGGTCTGGAATGGCTCTTCGTGTCTCAGGAGTGCTGGGACCGGGCGGCGGGTCTGGGGTACAACCTCCGCAGGTCCGGGCTCACGGTTCCGCTGACCGACCGCCTGGTGGCCGTTACTGCCCGAGTCTACAATGCCTCCCTGCTACATTGCGACACGCACTTCGATATGATCGGCGATATGCCGGACACGCTGCGGTAGGGCCAGGCGCTGGAAGGGGACGTGTCCGAGGTTCTGGTCTTCAGCCGTTCGCTGAGGTTCGACGAGGCGGAGGCTCTCGACAAGTACCTGAGGGAGAAGTGGGGGGTGGAGTAGAGGGGGCCGCGGTGGCACGCTCGGTCGCTATGTCCACCGCACGCCCAGTTCGCGGAGCATCCGGAACGTGTCGATGCAGGTGACGTCGAATGCACTGCAGACATCCGGGATCTTCACGCGCTTCTTGGAATCGCGACTGGAGACTTCCTGCGTGACGACCGTCGCGACCTTGTCCAGCGCCAACGCGATCAACCAGCCGTCGGCCGCGCCATAGAACTCATCTTTGGCCGCGTCCGTGAACCGTGCCTGCGCTGCCGCCCAGTTGGTGAGGGCGCGGTAGTGCTCGACGACGCCCGCCTCATCCGTGGACAGAAACCAAGGAGCGAAGTGCTTCTTCGCCCATTCCCAGAGTTCATCCGTCCCTCGCTCCAGCTCATCCCGCACGTGGTCGATGCTCACCACGCGGCCGTCGCACGCACAGGCAACGAGGGTCTCCCAGAACACCGGCGCGATGTCGAACGCGTAGTACCTCCTCCCGGCCTCCGTGAACACGCTCGTGTCGAGGAGGTACACGGTCTCCGGCATCAGTCCGCCCCCTCATCCGGGATTCGGGAGACGTACTTGTCGAAGACCTGGCCGTAGAGGTCTGTTAGCTGATAGGCCTCCGAGTAGAGCAGGTCCTCACGCTCCACGGCCCGGGCCACCGCAGAGGCAAACCGGCGGCCCACGCGCTGGTCCTGGTTGGTGTAGAAGTCGCCGCCCCCGGAGCGCCTCGACCTTGCGTGACGCTCCCCTTCGACGCACTCGCTGTAGAACGCCATGAAGTCGCCCCAACTCAGCAACCCGCAGTCGAGAGCCCTGCGGGCAATGACGATCTCGCTCACCTTGAACCGCCGGGCCAGCATGCGCAGCCGTCCCCCGTCTCGCTGCTCATCGGGCCACATCTCGCGCAACCGCGTCTGTGGTACGAGGAACTCAGCCGCCGCCCGATTGCAGGCCTGCTCGATCGGGTTGCCTGCCGGCTGCATCTGGCGTAGATCGAAGGCGGCACTGCTGCCCATGAACACGTGGGCCAGCTCGTGGGCGAGGGTAAACATCTGCGCGGCCCTGGCGTCGCCCCCATTCACGAACGCCAGCGGCGCGTAGTCGTCAACCAGCACGAAGCCGCGGAACTCGTCAACGCTCAGCTTACGCGAAGTGTTGTTCGCGACGATGCCGTTCACCACCACGATGATACCCGCATCTTCGATGGTGCGGCGCAAAGCGCGGAGGGCACTCTCCCAGTTGGGTTGTTCGGAAGCCCAGTCGGCTTCCATCGCGAGAGCCGACCGCATGCGTTCCGCCACCACGGCTGTCGGCTCGCCGGGCCCGGCGGTCCCCACGAAGGGCAGCGGAGCCTCCCCCTGTTCTATCAGATAGTCTCGCAGCCAGTCCTGTCGGCGCTGCATGGCGCGGATCGTTGCCACGAGTTCGGCACTGGGCCGCGTCGGGGCGGTGTCGTCAAGCGTACGGAAGTGTGGGATGGGCAGGCTATCCTCGGGCGGCTCGTCGAGGAACAACGCCCCCAGAGGCGTCAGGGTCCGCTTGGCCAGTGCCTCCAACTGCCGAAGCGTTGGGAGGCTCTCCCCGGAGAGCCACTGGCGAATCTTGGGCAGCGCCCGCTCCAAATCGGCGGGCGTCAGGTCGGAGCGCTCCATGGCCCAATGCAGCACGCGCGGGCTGACGGTGACTCTGCTCACGGGTGTACCTCCTTCCAGGCATGGGGTCGCCCATCTACGGCGCGTCGCGGTGGTGACACGGGCCGCAGACGTGCGCCGAGGCCTCGTGTGCGAGGTGATGATACCCGCTCACGCACGTCGCCGCAACCCGGTCTGGCCCCGCTGGTCTTGCCGGCTGGGCGCGTAGGGGGCCGGGCCCCGCCCGCTTGTGCGCAGCTTCTGACGCCGGTAGAGCGCGAGTACCCAGTAGCCGACGACCAGGTGGCGCGGCGGCTGGGGCTGGCCCCGGCAGCCTGGTAGCGCTCGTGGTCTGGCACTGCGCCTAGGTCGACCTTACCCCTTCCCCTTCCGCCTCTCCGTCTTGGGCGGCCGCGGCTGGCACTGCGGACACGTGTACACCGCTCCGCCCAGGAAGCTCTCCTTGACGATGGCCCCCTCCCCACAGGCCGGACAGGGCCGGCCCACCGCCGCCGCGCTCAGGCGCCGCTCGTAGCCGCCCGTCTCGCCGAACAGGTCGCGCTCGTCGGTGCGGCC
>CAZXDD010000733.1:3224-3617 GCA_964639415.1 uncultured Armatimonadia bacterium | reverse complement strand
TATCTGGCGCACACTGCTCATGCTGGACATGGTGGCTGACAGGAGTTTGGGCCGGTATGTTGCTCTGGCCACCAGAGAGGCCGATGATCTTCACCAGGGCGTTCTGCGCATGGCAGCCGCTCTCGACGAGATGACGTACGTCGGCACCTCCAGCGTCTCTGCCGACACGCTGGACGCCAGGATGGTGGAACTCACCCCAGTGGTCGCCGACAAGGCGCGATGTCTGCAGGCGGACCCAGAGTGCTGTGTTCGGCAATGGGTCAGGAAGTTCAAGCGCTTCGGCAAGAAGCGGCTATGGTGCTCCGTCCGCGACTATCTGAAGAGCCCCGAGTTCAACGGGCATCTCGTTGAGGCCCTCAAGGCGACTGGGCACAGCGACGCGGGCAGGTGGCA
>CAZXDD010000733.1:0-3214 GCA_964639415.1 uncultured Armatimonadia bacterium | reverse complement strand
TCGATGCGATGGAGTTGCCCGGCGATGTCTGGAACAACAGCGCTACCTTCCGGGAAGGGCTGTTCACCCCTTACATCCGCAACTCGGGGGCAAGACGCGACATGCCGCGAATCGCGCGTGCCGTCTATGATGAACTGACTGGCGACGGGCCCCTGACATTCTACCCCGAGCAGCTTGATGTGACTTTCGACTTCGTCCCGCGCCTGTGCGAACCGCGTAGATGCGGCGTGTGCCCGTTCGGGGAGGGGATCGACCTTGTCTGCCATCGGCGGGCAGGTCTGTGGTGCTCAGTAGCACTCGTCGCATGCGGGTACACGATCGAGTGCGATCCCGATACCTGCAAGCTGCTGCGCCTACCGGTCCGCGGTCTCTGCCACATGAGCGCAACGGGGACCGCGGATCAGAATCCGCAGAGAGGTCCGACTTCATGAGGCTCCAGCCTTGGCGCGAGGTCGCGACTCCTCATCCCGACGTCGCCACCGGCCGCTGCCAGCAGGCAAGGGGCGCGTTGGTTCTGTGGCCGAGCAGCTCTGTTCGCCCCGACGTCGAAGAGGTAGAGGTCACATGCGCTCGCTTGCCGAAGCCAGTGAGAAAGGGGGGCAACCGATGAGCCAGGACCATCCAAGCTACGCCAACCCGACGATCGTCGAGGCTCTCTGCGAGGTACATGTCCGTCGGGAGGGAGGCTGGCATCCGTCGTTGCCCGGTGAGTTGTTCAAGGTCATCCAGGATGAGTATCCTGCGATGGAGCCGGTCTCTGAGATCGGTCTACAGCTCGAACACGGTCCGCAGGGTATGGTGCAGCGCATTCTGCCCCCACGACAGCGGACGCAATTCAGGCACGCAAGCCGTCCCCTGCTGATCCAGTTGGGGGAAGGCGTGTTTACCGTCAATGTGCTTGCACCGTATCCGGGCTGGAGCGTGATGCAGCAAGACGTGCTGCAGGCTTGGGCGCGTGCCCGAGCAGTTCTCAAGCCCGCTTCCATTGAAAGGGTTGGCCTGCGCTACATCAACCGATTGCCCTGTGATACGGGAAACGATGCCATAGGCAACTGGCTTAAGCCTGGCCCCTACGTGCCGGCCGGCCTCCTGCAGTCCGGTCCCGGCTTCCTCCTGCGGATGCATGCTAGCCTTGATGGTGCTAACCGATTGGTTGTGACCATTGCAGACGGCGGCAACGAAGACGAGGGGCCCGGTGTAGTCTTCGACATAGATCGCATCGTCGAGCATGGGATGCCGCCAGACGAAGAGACCATCCAACGGGAGATGCTTCGTCTCCACCAGGATGTATGGGACGTATTCGATCAGGCCAAGCACACCAAGCTCGAGCGGCATTTGGAGGGACATTCCCAATGAGTACCGCGGCAACCGGTGGAGCAAGGTGGTGGGGGGACACTGCGGCACAGTGGGCAGATGGCAGGCCTGCTTGTGTGAACGTCTATGAAGGGCGAGGCAATGGCGTCGTTCAGAGCACGGCCCAGACACCTATCGCCCTGGAGTGGCTGAGAACGGTCCTGTCAGAGACATTCATCAGCATAAGCAGCGCTGCACACCCCGCGGATTCACAGATAGGAGTGGTCAGTACCACACGAGCAGAACCGACCCAGGAAGAGCGCGCCCAGCGTGCCATTCGTCTTCTGGATTCGTGGCTGGATGGCGACGAGGAAGAGCAAAGGGAGACATGGGCGTACCTCAAGAAGGCCCTGGACGAGGATCGGCTGTCAGATAGGAAGCTCTTCCCATGAACCCGACCATCCTCCTTGACGCCGGCCCTCTGGGCATGGTGACGAACCCGCGAGCTGCTGGCGAAGCTCGGGAGTGTCGTGACTGGTTGAGGGCGATGCTCGCATCAGGGGTCGCTGTACTGGTGCCCGAGATCGCAGACTATGAGGTGCGACGGGAGCTACTTCGGGCCGGGAAGACGGAGAGTGTGCAACGCCTGAGCGAGCTTGGCGAGACGATAGGATACGTGCCGTTGACCACCGAGACCATGCTAAGAGCGGCCGAGTTCTGGGCTCAGGTGCGAAAGCTGAACAGACCTACTGCGGACGCGAAGGCACTCGATGGCGACGTGATCCTGGCTGCTCAAGCTGCTGCGCTTACTGGCCAGGGCCATGAGGTTGTGATTGCCACGACCAACGTTGACCATCTCGCCCTGCTGGCAAACGCGAAGGAGTGGAGGGAGATTCATTGCCCCTGACCCCCTGGCGCGACATCGCTACTCCCCATCCCGACGTTGCCACCGGCCGCTACCATCAGGCGGAGTTCGCCGCTGACCTGGCGCAGGTACTGTCCGGGAGGGCTGAGCCGGAGTACCAAGACCCGGTGGAGTTCTTCTCCCGAACGTATCTGACTGAGGGCATCTCGCGGCTGCTCCAGGTGTCTTTGGAGCGGCTCAGCGGCCAGGGCGGGGAGCCGGTCATCCAGCTCAAGACCGCCTTCGGCGGCGGCAAGACGCACACCATGCTGGCCTTGTACCATCTGGTGCGTGCAGACGCCGCCCCGGAGCAGCTCTCCGGCGTCTCGGCTATCCTGCAGGCCGTCGGCGTCGAGACGCTCCCACAGGCGAGATGCGCCGTGATCGCCGGCACTGCGCTGAACCCGTCTCGTGAGCGTCAGGACGCCGCCGGCAACGGCGTCACGGTGCGCACCCTCTGGGGCGAGATCGCGGCGCAGCTCGGCGGACAGGAAGCTTACGCCATCGTCGAGAGCGCCGACCAGAGCGGCACCGCGCCAGGCTCCGACGACCTCGTCGCGGTCTTCGAGCATGTGGGGCCTTGTGTAGTCCTGTTGGACGAGTTGGTCGCCTATGCCCGCAATATCTACGACAAGCAGGGCCTGTCCGCCGGCAGCTTCGATTCGAACATGACCTTCGTCCAGTCCCTGACGGAGGCCGCCCGACGCTGCCCCCATGCCTTGCTCGTGGCCGCTATCCCGGAGTCGAACATCGAGATCGGCGGCGCAGCCGGCGAGGCCGCCCTGGAGCGCATCGAGAACACCTTCGGCCGCATGGAAGCCGTCTGGAAACCCGTAGGAGCCACGGAGGGCTTCGAGATTGTGCGCAGGCGGCTTTTCACCCCGGTGAAGGACGAGAATGCCAAAGACGCGGTCTGCTCGGCCTTCAGCGCCTTGTATGCCGAGGGAACCGCCGACTTCCCCGCCGAGTGCAAGGAGGGCGCATACCTCCAGCGCCTGCGCTCCGCCTACCCGATCC
>CAZXDD010000732.1:0-3636 GCA_964639415.1 uncultured Armatimonadia bacterium | reverse complement strand
GGGGACCCGTGGGTGGCACCCCACGGACCGAGGCCTTCTCCAGGGCACTGACCGCCGTGTCTTTCGCCGAGGGCAGCGCCGGGGTCTGCACCTTGGAGGTCGGGCCCGAGCGCGCCGGCGGCGGTCTGCTCTTCCGCTGCCGCGACACGGACAACGGTTATGCCCTCTATCTGGACAACGGGTGGGACGGCAATCTGGTCCTGGCCAAGCTCGTGGACGGCAAGCTGCAGCGCATCAAGGCGGCCTTCTTCCCCTACTCGATCCATCGCCCGATCCCCCATCGCCTGCAGGTGGTGGCCGCCGGCGCCTCGCTGCGATGCTACTGCGACGATGTGTTGGCCATCGAGGCCGAGGACGGCACCTATGCCGAGGGCAAAGTGGGTCTGACGGTACCCAGCGGGATGCCGCTGGGGTTTGTGAACCTGTGGGCGGAGGGTATGTAGATGGCGACAGGGGCCGGCCGGAGGGGGGGCGGAGCGTGCGTGCGCGCCCTGCCGGGCGGCGGTTGCGGTCGCGTTGACACTCGCCCACGGCTGAACTATAATCCTGAGCGATGTTACCCCCGTTTGTCTACGGACGGGGGCTTTTGCTGTGAAGCGGTGCCCGGTAGGCCAGACGGCACCGACGCAATGGGAGGCTGAAAGTCCATGGCAGGCGTCACCCTCAAGGGCCTGACCAAGCGTTTCGGCGAGGTTGTCGCCGTGCACGATGTCAACCTCGAGATCCAAGATAAGGAGTTCCTGGTGCTGGTCGGCCCCTCCGGATGCGGCAAGACCACCTGTCTGCGCATGGTTGCGGGTCTTGAGGAGATCACCGAGGGTGAGATCTACATCGGCGACCGCCTGGTCAACAATGTGTCCCCCAAGGACCGCGACATCGCGATGGTGTTCCAGAACTACGCCCTGTATCCGCACATGACCGTGTACGACAACATGGCCTTCGGCCTGAAGCTCCGCAAGGTCGCCCGGGACGAGATCAAGAGCCGTGTGGACCAGGCGGCCCAGATGCTGGGCATTGAGGGCCTGCTGCAGCGCAGACCGAAGGAGCTCTCCGGAGGGCAGCGCCAGCGCGTCGCCGTAGGGCGCGCCATCGTCCGCGAGCCCGCGGTCTTCCTCATGGACGAGCCGCTGTCCAACCTCGACGCCAAGCTCCGCATCCAGACCCGCGCCGAGCTCATCAAGCTCCACAGAAGGCTGGGGATCACCACCATCTACGTCACCCACGACCAGGTTGAGGCCATGACCATGGGTGACCGCATCGCCGTCATGCTCGACGGTCTGGTGCAGCAGGTGGACACGCCCCTGAATATCTTCAACCACCCGGTGAACCGCTTCGTCGCCGGCTTCATCGGCAGTCCGCCCATGAACTTCATCGACGCCGAGCTTGTGGCCGTCGACGGTGCGCTGTGGGTGGACGCGGGCGCCTTCAAGGTGAAGCTGCCCGAAGGCCGTGCCCCGGCGTATCAGGACTACGCCGGACGCCCGGTGATCTTCGGCGTCCGTCCCAGCGACATCTACGACAAGGACCTATCCCCGGTGGTTGAGCCCACCGAGGACAACACCTTCACCGTGGACGTCGAGGTCATCGAGCCTATGGGGGCCGAGTCCATTCTGTACCTCAACACCGGTCAGGACAGCTTCGTCGCCAGCGTCGACAGCGCGACCAAGGCCACCGAGCGTGGGAAGCTGGCCATCACCCTGGACATGAACCGGACCCACATCTTCGACAAGGACACGGAGTTGGCCATCGCCGAGGAGACCGTGGGCTAGCCCGCCACGACTCGGACCGCAGGTGCCGTGCGTCGGTCGTCCAGAGCCCCGGTAGATCCGACGGCAGCAGGCTTCACTTGTCAGCACGCCACGGGCCCCGGATCAGTTCGCTCCGGGGCCTTTTCGCTGCCGCACGCCGCCGGTCGGCGCGGGGCCGCTCCCGCGGAAGGCCGCGACGTCTACCAGACGCGGCTCCCGCCCATCTCGGCCCCCCGGCCGCGCATGGGCGACTGCGGGCCGCGCACCGAGCTCCCTCCCGAGCCCTGATCCATTGAGGACGCCCACGCATGCCGGTTGACCTGCACGTCCATTCCACCGCGTCCGACGGAACGCTATCGCCAACGGAGATGGTCGCCGCCGCGGCCGACCGGGGCCTGAGCGCGATGGCGCTGGCCGATCATGACACGGTGGCCGGAGTGGCCGAAGCCCTGGCGGCCGGTGAGCAGCGCGGTATCGACGTCTTCCCGGCCGTGGAGATCGGCACCTACCACGCCGGGAAGGAAGTGCACATCCTGGCGTACATGGTCCGGCCCGCCCACCGCGAGCTGCTTCAGCTTCTGACCCGCATTCGGGAGAGCCGACTCGAGCGCGCAGGCAAGATCCTGGCCCGGCTCAATGATCTGGGTGTGCCGCTGCGACTGGAGGACATCCTCGAGAACTGCCGCGGTGACAGCCTGGGACGGCCCCACGTCGCCGCGGCTCTAGTGGCACGGGGCCACGTGCCCGACGCCCAGACGGCGTTCGAGCGCTATCTGCGGCGCGGGCGCAGCGCGTATGTCCCCCGATTCCGCCCGCCGTCCGCCGGCACCATCGAACTCATCCGGGAGGCCGGCGGCATCGCCGTCATGGCCCACCCGGGCATCGGCAATGCGGGAGCGGCCATTCCGGCCCTGGCAGAGTTGGGGCTTGCCGGGATTGAAGCCTACCACATCGACCACAGCGGCGACAGAACGCAGCGGCTGCTGCGGATCGCCTCAAGCCTGGGCCTCATCGTGACGGGGGGCTCGGACTCTCACGGCCCCGGGGGCCCAAAACCCGTGGAGGTGGGTGAGGTTGTGGTACCGGATGAATGCGCCGAAGCCCTGCGGCGCTGGGGGAGAGAGCACGGCGCCTGGCCACCTCCCCCGTGGCCACGGGAGACCGAGTGACCCTGCCGCCGCGCGGCGGCCTTCGCCGACCAGGAGGAACCCACATGGCAACCATCGTCTGCTTCGGGGACTCGGTGACTCAGGGGACACCCCACGTCGATCCCGCCGACACCTTCACCGCCCTGCTCCAGCGCCGTCTGAACCGGCGGGCCAACACGCGGGCCTCCGTCGTCTGCCACAACTCCGGGGTGGGCGGCGAGAACACCGCCGAGGGCCTGGCCCGCATCGGACCTGCCGTCCTGGATCACTCGCCGGACGTGGTAGTGGTCGAGTTCGGCCTCAACGACATCCGCTACGAGCCGGACAAGGCCATCGCCCCGGCGCAGTTCGCCGCCAATCTGCAGCAGATCCACAGTCAGATAGCCGCCGCCGGCGCCACCGTTGTGTTCACCACTCCGAACCCTATCGTCAACGCCTGGCATGTCTACTCCCGGGGCACCGACTACTACGACCGCTGGGGAGGCTGCAACGGCGCCGTCGTGGAGTACGCCGAGATCATCCGCGATGTCGCCGCCGGGCTCGAGTGCTACCTGTGCGATATCTACGCCGCCTTCGTGGCGGAGGCCATCGCCATCGAGTTCGCGGGCGCGACCGAGAACCATCTTGGTCTCACCTGCCTGTCGGCGTTCATCCGCAGCGACGACGGTGTGCATCCCACGGCCGTGGGCCACGAGCTCATCGCCCGGGAGCTCTACGCCCTGATCGTGCGGGAGAAGCTG
>CAZXDD010000731.1:0-3637 GCA_964639415.1 uncultured Armatimonadia bacterium | reverse complement strand
GCAGCCAGTAGTCCGGGGCGAGGAAGAACAGCACCGCGACGAGGCCGGCCACCGCAAGGTTCATCAGCCCCTCAAACAGCCCCAGGCGCAGCACGATCAATGCGACCACGATACCCAGGGCCGAACAGGCCGCACGAATGCCCAGGAACTGGGGGGCCGTGAGCTCGTTCGGGTTGCCCGCGCGGTCGAGCTTCGCCCGGGTCTCCTCCAGCGTCCCGGCAGGCGTTATCCGCTGCAGAAGCCGGCCGGCCCGCAGCAGGGCAGGGGTGATGAGACGCTCTCGTAGGCCGAGCTCCATCTCTCCGAACAGCGGCACACCGGGATCCCCCGGGGCCGCCTGCCGCTGGGAGAGGGCATTGAGCTCTCTGGCCATCTGCGGTCCCACGGCGTTGGGCGTCACCGCCAGAACCAGCATAAGCACGGCCAGGAAGATGAGCACTCCGATGAGTAGCAGCAACATGCTCGCCGCGACCTCCTACAGGTCCACCTGGGCGATCTTGTTGAGCACGACGACGCCGATGATGAAAGCGATCACACCGCCTGCGAGTATCAGGTTCCCGAGTGGATCGGTGACCAGGGGCGTCAGCCAGCCGGGGGACATGGAGGTGATCAGGAACGCCATGATCGGTGGCAGAGACATCAGCACCAGAGCCGACATGCGCCCCTCGGCGGTGAGGGCATCCACCTCGCCCGCCAACTGCATGCGCTCACGAATCACGTCCCCCAGGGCCATCAGCACGTCCGCCAGATTGCCGCCGGTGCGGGCCTGTACCTGGACGGCCGTACAGACCAGGGCCACGTCCTCCTGGCCGGTGCGCATCATCATGCGGTCCAGCGCCTGGTGCAGCGACAGGCCGACGCCCATCTCGTCGATGACCCGTCCGGCTTCCAGGGAGAGCGGCGGCTTGCCCTGGTTCGTCAGGTTCTTGAGCGCGGCCGCGAAGCCGTGCCCGGCCCGCAGTGAAGCGCAGATCAGGTCCACCGCGTCCGGCAACTGGAGCATCAGCGCCTTCTGCCGGCGTCTGGTGGCGGCGGACATCAGCAGCCAGGGGGCGAACCCCAGGACAAGCGCCCCGGCCACGGAGCCCGGCACCTGATAGAGCAGGTACCCGGCGGTCCATCCCACGAAGATGCCCAGGACGCTGATGGTCACCAGCTCCGAGGGCCGCAGAAGCCAGCCGGCGCGCACGATGGCCACCTGCAGTCGCCGCTGCAGGCCGCTGCGTACCAGCAGCCGTGAGAGGCCGGGAACCGCATCCGGCCGGCCCCCCAGGTCCAGGAGCTCTCCCTCCTCAAGCCTGGCCAGGTCCTGCAGGGTGCGCTGATCGCCGGAGTGCTCCGTCGCCATGGTGAGGCGCAGCACGAAGTACACGGCCACCGATACCGCCGCCAGCGCAGTCAGCGCCCATACCAGGGTGACCGGGTTCATCCCATCCCACCTGCCTCCGGTGCCGTGGTCGGCAGCCGCACACCGGCGGCCTCCAGGCGGGTGACGAACACCGGACGCAGCCCCGTGCCGGTGTGACGTCCCACGAGATTCCCGTCGGCGTCCAGCCCGTGCTGCTCGAACTCGAATAGGTCCTGCAGGACGATGGTCTCGCCCTCGAGACGCTGCACCTCACTGATCTGGCTGATCCGCCGGACGCCGTCCCGGTAGCGCTCCTGGTGCACGATGAGGTCCACGGCCGCCGCGATCTGCTCGCGGATGGCCCGGGACGGCAACTCCGTCCCCGCCATCAGGATCATGGTCTCGAGACGAGACAGCGCGTCGCGGGGGCTATTGGAGTGCACGGTGCCCAGGGAGCCGTGGTGTCCTGTGTTCATCGCCTGCATCATGTCCAGCGCCTCGCCGCCCCGGACTTCCCCGACGATGATGCGGTCCGGGCGCATGCGCAGCGAGTTGCGCACAAGCTGGCGGATGGTGACCTCGCCCTTGTTCTCCAGGTTCGGTGGCCGGGACTCCAGGGTGATGACGTGGGGCTGTTGCAGTTGCAGCTCAGCGGCATCCTCGATGGTCACGATGCGGTCGTCGTGGCCGATGAAAGAGGAGAGGGCGTTAAGCGTGGTGGTCTTGCCGCTCCCCGTGCCGCCGGAGATGATGATGTTGAGCTTCCCCTCGATACAGGCCTGGAGGAAGTCGCACATGCGCCGGCTCAGCGTGCCGAACCCCACGAGGTCGTCGGGACCGAAAGGCCTGCGGGAGAACTTGCGGATTGTCATGTGCGGGCCGTGCACCGCCAGGGGTGGGATGATCACATTCACACGGGAGCCATCGGGGAGTCTGGCATCCACCATGGGCGAGCTCTCGTCAACGCGCCTGCCGATGGGGGAGACGACCTTGTGGATGATGCGCATGAGGTGGTCGTCACTGAGAAAGCGGGCGCGTGTCTTCTCTATCCTGCCCCGGCGCTCAATGTACACGGTCTCGTGGCCGTTGACCATGACCTCCGTGACGGTGTCGTCATCCAGGTAGCGCTGGATGGGTCCGTAGCCGAGGACCTCGTCCACCACCTCGGCCTCGGCCCGGTGCAGGGCCCCGGTGGAGAGCGGGATGCCCGCTTCGGCCGCCACCACGGCCACCATCCCCTGCACCTGCTGGCCCAACTCCTGCGGGCTGAGCCGATCGAGCACAGCAAATTCCGTCTCCCGCAGGAGACGTTCGTGAACCAGGCGCTTGACCTCCAGCAGTCGCCTCTGCTGCTCCTCCTCCGCCGTCAGAAGCACTGTTGCGTTACCGCGATGTCCGCCGGTGATCGGACCCATCTTGTCTCGCCCCACAGTTGGTCCGGGCCGCTGCCCCCCCGCAGCGGCGTGATGTCACGAGCACCTGCGGCGTCGGCCTGCAGGTGCGACGAATAGTGCCCGGTGCTCAGGGGCCGGGCCGGCATCCCGGCGACCGCCCGCCGGACATCCCGGAGCGGCCGCGCCTCAGGCCAGGGGCTTGGTGATGTACACCCCGCCGGTCCCGCCGTCGCGGGGGTCGAAATCCCCCGCGCCGCCGCTGAAGTACCGATAGTCAATGAACTTGGTGTAGATCTCCTTGCTGCCCTGGTTGATGCTCTCCAGCCAGACCTCGGCGAGCCCGACGATTACAAACCCCGCGTTGGTCCCGGTGGTTCCCTCCACGTAGTTAACCAGCGGCACCATCATGCGCCGCGGGTTGTCCGGACTGCCTGGGAACGACTGAGTTGACCAGATGGGATCGTTGAGCGCCCGCTCCAGGCGGGCGGTGCCGGCGTCCTGCCCCGTCGCCGTGTCCAGGTACTTGACCCATTGCCCCACGCGGGCGCCGGTGTATGCGGTCTCGGTGGTGCCCTCAGTCACGAAGGCCGCTTCCGCCAACTCCGCGGGGACGTCGTAGCCGCTCAGGAGTGTCTGGAACCAGCCGGACACGCCGCTATCGGAGAAGTCCAGGAAGCCGAAGCTCCCGGGGATCGCGCAGCTATCCTGGAACAGGTTGATGTAGTCGCCGGCGGCCAGCTCGGGTGACCCTGCCGCGATCCACATGGGCACCACCTGGGCGCCTGTGGCCGCACCACGCGCCACGACGGCGAAGCGTGTCCGCTCCCCGGCGTCAATGCCCACCACCCGGGCCAGCGAGAAGTCGACGTCGACCCGCGCCACCGCCATCAGGGCG
>CAZXDD010000730.1:0-3639 GCA_964639415.1 uncultured Armatimonadia bacterium | reverse complement strand
CGTGCGTGATTCCCCCGGCACCACCGACGGCAGGGGCGTGCTCACCCGCACCGGGCCGCGGGTGATCTGGTACACGGCGTAGTAGTCGATCTGCTCGGAGAACGACAGGGAGGCGTCCATTCCGTAGGTCATCAGGCGCCCGCCGCGCCTGCCGTCGCGACTCAGAGGGCTGATCTCCACCACCGGCCGGGAGGCTGTGTCGGCCAGTTGCAGCCGCAACTCCCGCGGCTCGGGAGCGGCATAGTTGTACGCCAGGATGATGTCGGTGTCGCCCGCGGTCAGGACGGTGGTGAGGATGTCCTCGGCGCGGGCGTTCAGCTCGCTCCGGGCGTCCGCCCAGTCGGCGAGCATCGCGTCCAGGTAGATCTCGTCTCCAACGCCGCTGAAGGCGCCGTTGACGTACAGCACATTGCCCGCCGGACCGCAGACGACATCTCGGGCCGCGCCGTCGGTGGCGTAGGTACTCAGCGTTCCATCGGTCACCGCCAGCGGGTCGTGCTCGGCGTAGGGGCCGCTGAGCGTCCGGCCCGCCAGGGCAACCGGTGCCCGCTCGCCGAAGCGGGCGCCGGACTGGGGCATCGTGTAGTTCTTCTCGGTGGAGAAGGCCTGCCCGGCCGTGCAGAGCTGGACCCAGTCGATGGCCAGGTTGCACACGCGCCCGTCGTCGTAGCGCTCCGGATCGCGCTCGCCGGGCACGTTGGCCTGCGAGTAGGTCAAGACCAGCTCTCCGAAAGCCAGACCGCCCACGGCGGCGGCGGGGATGATGGTCTCGACCTCCTGCTTTCCGGCGCTGAGGTCGAACTCGGCGACGCGGGCACCGTTGAGTGATACCGCCACGTGATTGTCCCAGATGGCGGTACCGGAGATGCGCAGCGTGTGATCGCGGTGGGGCGAGAGCGGGACGAGGAGTGTGGTGGTGGCTCCGGCTGCGGGGGTCCAGCGCACGGTGTGCTCACGGTCGGTGGCTCCGAACTGGCCGGCCTCGAGCTTTCCCCAGTCTTCGCGGCCACTGCAACCGTCCACGAGGAACTCCTCATCGCCCTCCTTGCCCACATCGACGAAGAGGTTCATGTCCGGACCTGCCTCGGCGGCACCGGCGTCCCGGGCCAACTGCCTCCCGAGGCTCAGGCGCCCGGCGAGGCCGGGATACCGGCTGATCAGAAGCCGCCTGTCTCCCTCCTCGGCCCAGCCCAGCAGGAGGTCGGCGATGGGCTCATCGGCGGAGTTGTAGCCGAATCCCACGCCCCCGGCCGGCGCCAGCACCACATCGAACCGATCCAGCTCGCGCCGGGTCACGAAATCATCCGGCAGCAGGTCGAAGCGGATGTTGTTGCGCCTCAGGGCCTGGATGCAGGAGTAGATGTCGGCCGGGTTCCTGCCCCCGGCCAGCCAGTGCCAGTCGTTGAGCAGCACCGCCACCTTGGCCCCGCGGTTCCACTCGCGGATCGAGTCGAAGCACTGCTTCATGATCGTCGAGTACAGCAGGTTCTTCTCGCAGTAGGTCTTCCCGTACTCGTAGCACGGCTCGAGGTTGGACCCCTCCCACCACTCGTTCCACGACAGGTGGAAGAGGGCTTCGGCGTAGTGGCCCAGGGCCTGAACCCAGAAGCGGTCGAAGGCGCAGAAATCCGGCGGATAGCAGGTACCCGGAATGCGAATCTCCCAGTCGTGGTAGAAGTTCTTGAAGGTGTCGAAGAACACGGTGCCGTAGCGCTTGGCCACCTGGGCCTGGATGAAGCGCTCCACGTCCTCGGCATGCGGCACCCCGAAGATCCCGCCATAGGAGTGGGGGCCGGCGAACACCTTCATCTGGTCGCTGTAGCCGTAACCGGCGAAGGGCTGATAGCCCACATCCCAGGAGAACAGACAGCCGGGCAGGCCGCAGCGCTCCTGCGCGGCCTCATGTACACGCCCCATCTCCTCCTCCCAGAGCTCGAACTGGTACTTGATGGACTCCGCTCGCTGATGGCCCTTGACCCCGAAGTCGACACCGATCTCGTCGAAAGCCCCGAAGCCGGTGCCCCAGCGCGCATTGAGCCTGTCGAGGGTCTCGTACTTGCCCTCCAGCCACTGCCGGAAGCCCTCGTCCGTGGCGGTGGTCTTGGGCCTCCCGTTGCGACCGTAGATCAGGAACACCGGCTTGCCGTCGATGGTAGGGTATGCGGGGGACTTGGCGAAACGGGTGGCATAGAACTCCGTGTCTCGCCCGGGGTCGAGGTTCTTGGAGAACTGGGCCATGTCAAAGTCGGTGCCATCCTGGTACACCGACATGAAGGCGTCGTAGCCATCCTGCTGCAGCTTCTCCGTGGCCCGGATCAGCAGGTCTTCCCTCGGGTTGCCCGCCAGGTCCTGCCAGCCGGGGCCCCAGTAGTCCATGAAGTGGTGGGTGATGCCCCATTCGGCGGCGGTATGGAGGCTCGCGAGGTTGTCCTCATAGCGACGGGAGTCGTAGTAGCCCTGCAGCGGGGTATTGTAGATGCCCCCGATCCAGCCGCCCATCTCCGTGTCGTAGTCCCAGGTATACCAGTAGAAGAAGGTGTCACCGATCCACGGACGGTCGAGAGCGGCCAGCGGAGAGGCGAGCAGACAAAGCAGGAGTAGGCCGAGAGCCAAGGCGCGCGTGGGCATGTTCCTATCCCCCCGAGGAGCCGCCCTGAGGGCGAAGCCCCCGATGATCCGTATCATGTACTACCTTCGTCATACGGCGGCGTAGACCTACCGCGGCCACGCCGAGGGCCACTGGTGTCTGGGGCCCGCCCGCGCAGGCTTACCCGCCCCGGAAGGTCTCCTGCCCGCCGCGGCGAAGCACTGGCCCGGACGCGACGACCTCCGTCACCCCACACAGGGAGCCCAACCATGAGCCACGTCAAGGCCAACTGGCACGACCACGTGTTTTTCGGCATCCACTACGACCTGCACGCCAATGAGAACGATACCGAGCTGGGCCGCGAACTGACCCACGAGCACCTGGAGGAGCGGCTCTCGCGGGTGAAGCCGGACTGGATCCAGTGCGACTGCAAGGGCCACCGGGGCTACACGAGCTGGCCGACCAAGGTGGGCTCCACCTCACCCGGGGTGGTCAAGGACGCTCTGGAGGTCCACCGGGATGTCACCCGCAAGCTGGGAATCCGCCTGGGCATGCACTACTCAGGTGTGTGGGACTCGCGGGCCATCGAGCTGCATCCCGAGTGGGCCTGTATCGACGCCGCAGGCAAGCCCAGCCCGAACATGACCTGCCGCCTCAGCGCCTACGACGACGAGTTGATGATCCCGCAGATGATCGAGCTGGTGCGGAAGTACGACGTCGACGGCTTCTGGGTGGATGGGGAGAACTGGGCCGCCCAGCCCTGCTGGTGCCCGCGGTGCAAGGAGGAGTTCACCAGGCGGACGGGGATCAAGGCCATCCCGACAGAGGCGGAGGACGAGCACTGGGAAGAATGGCTGGCCTTCCACCGCGACCTGTTCAACGAGCACGTGACTTCCTATGCCGACGCCGTGCATGCCGTCAAAGCCGACTGTTTGATCTGCAGCAACTGGATGTACACCGTGCGCCAGCCGGGGCCGGTCACCGCCTCGGTGGACTACCTCAGATCGGAAAGCGTCGTGTAGGGAAAGAGTGTAGGATAGGGTGGGGGTGGG
>CAZXDD010000729.1:0-3639 GCA_964639415.1 uncultured Armatimonadia bacterium | reverse complement strand
GCGATCGGCGGCCACCAGCGACGCGGGGGCGGGAGCCCACCTCCCCCGGGCGGTTCTCGCCCTCGTCGTCGCAGCCCGGGGGACGGCATGGCACACACCAACGCCCAGACCATCAAAGACGCGGTCGCAGCCGGCGACGTGGCGCGAGCTTACGAGCGTGCAGGCTACGCGCACGAATTGAAGCCCCAGGCCGGCGGGAAGCGGTACATTGGCCTGTGTGAGTTTCACGCCGACCGGAACCCCAGCTTCACGATATGGAGCGACGGCGGCTTCCGGTGCTTCGCGTGCGGAGTGAGCGGGAGCATCATTGATTACATCGCCCTGAGGAGGAATATCAAGCTACCCGAGGGTTTCGGCGAAGCCTGCCAACTGGCAGCAGAGGTACTTGGGATCGCCGTTGACGACACACCAACACAGAGGGCGCCGGCAGGGAATCCCATCGCCAAGTGGGCGGTAATCGGGGACGGCGGCGAGGTGATCGCCGAACATCACAAGTTCGAGGGGAAGCCCAAGTTCAGGTGGTACCGGGGCGGTACCTACAGTCTCGACGGTCTGAAGCCAGAGTCCTTCCCGCTCTATGCCTCGTGGCGCCTGAAAGACATCCCGGCCGGAACGCCCATCATCGTCTGTGAGGGCGAGAAGGCGGCTGATGCCTGCTGGGCAAGTGGGTGGCCGGCCGTCTCGGGCTACGGCGCCAACGTCTACCCGGACGCGGGGCCCCTTGCGGCCCTGGCGCGGTTCCTGCCCGTGATCTGGCCCGACAATGACACACCGGGGCAGACTTTCGCGCAGACCATTGCTGAGCGGCTCGGGGAGATCGGCGTCGAAGCACTCCGGCTTGACGTGGCCTCCTACTGGCCGAGTGTGCCTGAGAAGGCAGACGCCTACGACTTCTTCGAGCGGTACAGCGCGCAGGCTTTGGCTGACCTCGTTGGCAACGCACAGCCCGTGAAGACATCCGCACGGCGCCGACCATTCGGTGGGCGGACAATGATCGGCGGCGCCGAGCTACTGGCGGCCGACTTGCCGGATCCGACTTGGCTGGTGGAAGGCCTGCTGCCCGAGGGCCTCACCATCCTGGCGGGCCGGCCGAAGATCGGCAAGAGCTGGCTGGCCTTGCAGGTGTCCCATGCTATCTGCTGCGGTGGGCAAGCCCTTGAGCGGACGGCCGTGCAGGGGCGCGTTCTCTACGTTGCGCTTGAGGACAGCCCCAAGCGGATCCAAAAGCGGATGAGGGAGCAGTCTTGGACAGCCGCCGAGGCCGAAAACCTCACAGTCTGCATGGCGGCGGACTTCGACGCCTTGCGGCTACACCTCGGCACCGGGGAGTTCGACATAGCGGTGGTGGACACCATCGGCCGTCTCATGATCGGGCTCGGCAAGGACCAGAACGACAACGGCGACTTGACCGAAATCTTCGCCGGGCTGCAGGCTCTCGCGCTGGACACGGACACATCGGTCGTCGTCGTCGAGCATCACACCAAGCACAGGACGGCCGACGTGATCGACGACGTTGCCGGGGCGACAGCCAAGGCAGCATGCGCCGACACCATCATGGGGCTCTATCGTGAGCGGGGGCAGCAGGAGGCGAACTTCCGCATCGTCGGGCGCGATGTGGAGGAGCAGGAGATCGCGGTTGCCTTCGACGCCTACACAATGACGTGGGTACCGACCGGAGGGGAGCAGGCTGGGGCGAACCGCAAGCATGCAGTGGCTGTGATGGATGCATGCCGGGGCGCGACGTGGATGACGGCGGCGCAAGTGGCCGCGGCAGCGAACATCAACAAGATGGCCGCGGGGCGGACACTCAAAGACCTGGCCGAAGCCGGGGTGGTGGAGGTCCTCCAACAAGGCAAGAACCTCCTCTACCGGACAGGGGTGGCAGAGAGAGAGAGTCTGTAAGGGTGTTACTGGTGTTACTGGTGTTACTGGTGTTACCGCTGTTACTGGTGTTACCGGAGTAACACTAGTAACACCCCTCCCCTTTTGGGGTGTTACTAGTGACCTGTTGGGGCCCTTGGGTTTCTTGGGGTAGTAACACCAGTAACAGCAGTAACACCCTTCCGGGCGGGTGAATGTTTGTGTGAACGGAGTTCATGCTGAGGACGCAACCGGCCACCGGATACGGCTTCTGTGTGGCTGCAGGCGAAAACTGTAAGGGCCATCGAACATTCACGCCCCCAGACCCGCCTACCCGAGGCCAATCGCGATTCTACGATGAATGAAAACGACCGTATCCGGCCCGTGCTGAGCCTGTGCGGGCCATAGACGGCCCGCGACGGGTGGAGGCGACGCTGGGCACAGGGGCGGGGCGACGCGCCACAGGCCCGGAGAATCGAGCGGTGGCCTGGAGAGTGCTGAGGCGCGGGGATCGGCCCGGTGCGGCCGGGGATCGTTGGCGGTGGTGTGGGTTCCGCGAGGGTATTTCACAGGGGAGCGTTTTACGCTATTGACCGTTAGCGTTAAACGTGCTATAGTAGGGGTGCACTCAGCAACACGGAGGACCCCCGAATGGCGCGACCCAGAGGCAGCAAGAAGCAGCGGGAGCAGGAGCAACGTATGCTGACAGGTGCGGGCCGCTTCATCGGCTACATTCGGGTTTCGACCGTGGACCAGGGGACGAACGGCCACAGCCTGGACGGCCAGCGCACTCGCCTGCAGGAAGCGGCTGACCGCGAGGGGCTGGAGCTTGTTGACGTGGTGTGCGACGTGAAGAGCGGCGCCAAGCAGCGCGACGGCCTGGACGAGGTGTGGGCGCGAGTGTTGGCCGGCGAAGCGGAGGGCATTCTCTTCCCAAAACTCGACCGGGTAGGGCGCAGCCAGATACACCTTGCGACGCTTGTTGAGCAGGCGCGCGACCGTGGGGTGTCTCTGCTCAGCTCTGACGAGGGGTGGCAGGTGCAGCGCGGGGAGCTTTGCAACGAGGCCCTGCCGTTCCTGATCGCCCTGGCTCAGGTTGAGCGGGAGCGAATATCCCGCAGGACGCGGGAGGGGCTTGCTGTGGTGAAGGCGAGCGGGAAGAAGCTGGGGCACGCGGCACAGAACACGGAGCTGCAGGAGCGAGCCACGGAGCTGCGCCGGAGCGGGATGACATTGCAGGCCATAGCGGACCTCTTCAACGAGGAGGGTCACAAGACTGCGACCGGAGCCGAGTACAAGCCGACGACGGTGGCGCGCATGGTGAACCGGGTAGACCCGGCGGCGAACCCGGAGGGTGGCTATCGGTGAGTAGTGGCCGCAGGCAGGCCGTGGGCGCGACGCGACGCCGTAACCGACACATAGCCCACAAACGCTCTCGCAACGCAACAGACGGCCGTACAGACGCAGCACGGGCACATCGCAGGATAGGTGACAGTGGCGGCGGGACTGACACAGCAGGCTCTCACGCTGAAACTGTCAGTTTTGCAAGAAACATTCCCGGGAACTTTGCTTGTAAAACTCTCCCATTTCGAGGAGGAGGGCTATCGGTGAGTGCTGGACGCAAGCGGAGATCGCCAAGGATGTGGAGGTTGAAGAGACCAGCAAGGAGGTGCGAGTTTCTGGTGAAATCGAAGAGATTCGCAAATACGGGAAACTCCCCGACGAGCGCACCGTCGCCGACAGGATAGCAGTGTTAGCGGAAAAGTTCCCCGGAACCAA
>CAZXDD010000728.1:0-3645 GCA_964639415.1 uncultured Armatimonadia bacterium | reverse complement strand
GGCACACCGCCACCGACGAGACCGGAGCCTTCTCCATTTCCGACCTCGATGTGGGCGATCCGCCCGGCAGGGTGTTGCTGCGCGTCGTGGCGTACCGGGAGGGTCTCGCTCTGGGTTGGTGCGAGGTGCCCAATGCGCCGGAAGACCTGCGCATCGCCTGTCTGCCGCCGGTGACCTACTCCGGCCGACTGGTGGACGCCGAGGGCAAAGGCTATGCCGCCCGCGTCGTGCCCGTGACGGTGCTCGTCCGGCAGGGCGGCCTCAGGGGCTTCAGCTACGCCCACATCGTGGGCGAGATGAGCGATGCCCTGGCGGTGCAGACCGACGCCGAGGGCCGCTTCTCCCTCTGCATCTGTCCTCCCGAAGCGGTACTGCGGCTCCGCGCCGAGAGCGACGCCCTCGGGTCGCTGTCCTTCAGCGGCCCCGGGGCGGAGACGGGCGACAGCCGTGACCTGGGAGATGTGGTGGTCCTGCCTCCCGGGGCCATCTCCGTGCGGGTGATCTCTGAGGCAGACCCGCAGGCCGCGCGAGGGCTGTCTCTGCATGTCAGCAGTCGCGGTGAGGACAGGGCCGTGTACAGCAGCGCCGAGGCCGCCACGGGCGACGACGGGACCGCATTGGTTCAGCACCTGCAGCCCGGGATGGCGCAGATCCTCATCCGCTTTTCCCACGACGCCCGATGGCAGTGCGGGGCCGCCACAGCGGAGGTGAAGTCGGGGCAGACCACCGATGTGCAGGTCACGCTGCAGCAGGCCTACGAGGTCACCGGCCGGGTGGTGGATGCCGTCAGCGGCGAGCCCATCGCGGGCGCCCGGGTCTCGATCTCCGGCCGCGAGGCTCGGTATTCCGAGGGCCCTCCACCCACCGGCGCCGACGGCACCTACCGCGCCTTCGTGCTCCCCGGGCAGTCCTACCTCTCCGTGACCGGCGCTCCCGATCGCTACACTCAGAGCGACCTCAACCAGCCGGGGGCGAGTGTGACGGTAACCGACCGAGCCGTCACCGCGCCCGATATCGCCCTGACCCCTGCCACCAGGCTCGAGGGCGTCGTCGTCGACGCCCAGGGCAGCCCGGTGCCCCGCGCTTTGGTCTACGGCGCGAGCTACTTCCTCGGCGATGCCCTCGAATGTGATGCCCAGGGACGGTTCCACGTCATGGTGCCGAAGGAACAGCCGGCCGTGGAAGCCGGAAGCCTCACCAGGACGCAGCAGTTGTGGGCCCGCTCGGGCGACCGGATGACCCGCGAGCCCCTCGTGCTCTCCCCCGGCCGCGAGGCGCCCGTGCGTCTAGTGGTGGAGGACGGCGTGGCCTGCCGCGTGGGGCTGCGCGCGGTGGACGGTGACGGGCGGCCCGTGGCCGGTGCCGAAGCCTCGGTGATGTGGTCCCTCAACTACACGGGCACGATTGTCTCCACCGGGGCCACCGACGGGGCAGGCGTCTACTCCAGTGAGCTCCTGTGGCCCTTCGGCTCGTACTCCGTGACTGTGGTCAAGCCGGGCCACCGCAAGGCGTCCTCGGCCTCCTGGGAGGCCGCCGGCGCGCAGACCCACGACGTCGGGGTCCTAGCCCTGCTGAAGGCCGCCGGAACAGTGGCTGGGCGGGTTGTGGACGCGGAGGGCAAGCCTGTGATGGGCGCCGTCGTCTCGGCCAACAGCGAAGGCCCGGGGGAGTTGACCTCACGGACCGACGCCGAGGGTGGCTTCAGGCTGGAAGGGCTGTACGAGGGCCCCGCGTGGGTGGTCGCCAAAGCGGGTGACACCATCGGCGGCGCCAGGCTGCTCACGGGGACAATGGACGGCAGCATCACGCTCCTACCGCTGCTGCCGGAAGTTGCCCTCGGCGAGCCCCGTCCCTGCAGTTCCTGCACGGATCCCGAGACCGACCGTCGGGTGGCGCGGGAGCTGCTGGAGGTGCTGACGGGCTCCGCCAGCGAGGAGGGCATGTACACGTTGCTGCGGCGCTGGGCGAGGCTGGATGCGGAGCGGGCCTTCGAGCTGGCGGCGGAAAAGGGCGACCGGGCGCAGCAGGCGGTCCTGGAGGGCCTGGCCCAGAGACTGCTTTCCGAGGACCCGCAAGAGGCCATTGCCTGCCTCGAGAGCCACAGCTTCCAGGTGGCGCGGGCGTACCTGCTGGCCGACGCCGCCGACCGTCTGCGCCGGAGTAACCCGGACCTGGCGGCTGACGTGGCACAGCGCGCGATTGTCGAGGCGCACGGTATTGCCGACGCCGCCGGCCGGGCCGTCTACCTGGGGCGCGCCGCGGAGTCGCTCTACGACATCGACCCCCGGGCCGCCGAGCCGGTACTGCGCGAGGCGCAGGGCCTCGCCGAGAAGCTCGGCTACGACGGGCATGCCGGCTTCGCTCGCGGCTGCGTGGCCGAGGCGCTGTGTCGAATGGACCTTGACGCAGCCCTGGCTCTGCTCGACGGCATCACCGATGACAACGAGGCCACCCGACACCAGCCCAATATCGCCGCCCGCATCGCGCCCACTCAGCCGGAGACAGCCGGGGAGCTGATGGCCGGCGGCGACGACTGGCAGCGGGGCTACAAGATGCCGCGCGTCGTCTATGCCATGGCTCCCGCCCATCCGGACGCGGCGCTGGAGCTGGCCCGGAGCGTGCAAGACCCCGCCTTCAGAGCGCGAACGCTTGGCTACGCCGCGTTGGCTGTGGCGGGCCAAGATCCCGCGGCGGCGATGCCCATTCTGCGCGAGGCCGTCAGGGGAATCGCCGCTGCCGCGCCTGAACAAAGCGGCAGAGGGGCCATGGGCCTGGACGCGACCTGCGCCGAGCTGGCCTTCATCGCCGCCCAGATGGGCTACCCGGCGTCGGATGGGCTCTGGTGGCTGGCGTTGTCTCTGCGCCCGGTAGAGAGCAATGAGGTCTGGGGCGGTGATGACGGCTGCGGGTACCTGCGGGGCCTGGCTCTGGCCAACCCACAGATGGCGGTGGAACTGGCGCGGGACCTCTACGTGCAGCCCGGCGGCCTTCAGGGCGAGCCCCATGCTCGGCGGCTGAGTGACCTGGCCGTCGCCGCCGCGGCCTGTGACGCCAATCTGGCCGCGGAGATGCTGTGTGCGCTGGATGCGCGGGTCACGGAGGAGAGTAGGCGTCAGTACCGGAGCCTGTGGGTCAAGGCCATCGACTGCCTGCTCGCCGAGCCGCAGGACCGTCCGGTGGAGCTGCTGGCGACCTACAGCAACTGGGTGCCCGGCGCGCGGGGTGTGGATTGAGGGGGGGGGGACGTGGGGCGTGGGACCATCCAGGCCGTGGGCACGCCCTGCTGAGAGCCACCGTGCCCGCGGGTCTCCGGGCCCGCACGGTGAGGCACACACCCGGCGCCGGGAAGCACGAGCGCGGCAATGACCCGTCGGCACGGTGGCTCCCAACAGTCTATGCCAACGACCGATGGAGTGCTCGTCGGCCGGCCAACGGCGCGGCCGCCAACGGCGGCGACGAGCCCCGGGGCTCGCTTTGGCCATCGGGAAGTGCGCCCATATGGGCACCCAACGACAGGGCCGGATCGGCGGGTTCTCGCCGATCCGGCCCTATTTGGTCGTGAACGCTGTCGTCTACCAGTTGGAGTTCGCCGGCGGATGGGTCCGCGCCCAGTAGTGTGGCGAGGCCAGAGGCCATGGTGGGATC
>CAZXDD010000727.1:3358-3647 GCA_964639415.1 uncultured Armatimonadia bacterium | reverse complement strand
GGCTGGATCTGCGGCACCAGCGACAGCTTCCGCGAGGGCACGCCGGACGAGAACATGGCCGCCTACTGGCGCGCCTGTCTGGAGTACGGTCGGTACGAGTAGCGACCCGCCGTTGGTGGGGGAGGCGCCGTTGGCCGGTGGGCGCCGATGGTGCATCACCACGGTCGTGCCTGTTGGCGGCGGGTGTGTGCTCTACGGTGCGGTCTTGGAAGACCGCGGGCACGGAGGGTCACTACCACGGTCGTGCCTGTTGGCGGCGGGTGTGTGCTCTACGGTGCGGTCTTGGAAG
>CAZXDD010000727.1:0-3258 GCA_964639415.1 uncultured Armatimonadia bacterium | reverse complement strand
ACCGCGGGCACGGTGGGTGGGCCTGAAGACCCGCGGGCACGGTGGGCTGTGGGTGAGTGGCTTGAGCGACAGGTCGCCGCCGGCCGCCGGCGGTTTGGCGTCACCGTACTTCCCCTCCTCCTTACCGCGCCGCGGTTTGGCGCGGCCAGGGAGTGCGGGGCAAGGGCCGTTCGCCGTTGCAGGCCGTTCCGCTCCCCCCGACCCCGCAATCCCAACCCCCTCAAGGGGTACCATATCTGGAGGTTCACTGTGAACAAGCTCGCTATCGAGGGCGGCACTCCCGTCCGCACCGCACCGTTTCCCATGAGAGATCAGATCGATGAGCGCGAGGTGGCGGCCATCGACCGCGTCGTGCAGCGCGCGCGCACCGCTGGCGGCGCCTTTGAGCGCTACGGTGGCGTGGAGGTGGACGCCTACGAGGAGGAGTTCGCGGCCCACATGGGCACCGGGTTCGCCACGGCCGTCTCCCATGGCACCGGATCGGTCCACACCGCCCTGGGCGCCCTGCGCCTGGACATCGGCAGCGAGGTGATCTGCTCGCCGGTCACCGATCCCGGCGCGATCATGCCCGTGCTGTGGCTCAACTGCATCCCGGTGTTCGCGGACGCGGACGAAGAGACCCTCAACATGGACCCCGCCTCGGTGGCCGAGCGCATCACACCCAGGACGAAGGCCATTGTCTGCGGCCACATCGCCGGGCAGCCCTGTGACATGGACGGCATCATGGCCGTCGCCCGCGAGCACGGCCTCTATGTGATCGAGGACTGTGCTCAGGCTCACGATGCCCAGTACAAGGGTAAGAAGGCCGGCTCTATCGGCCACATCGGCTGCTTCTCGCTGATGAGCGGGAAGCACTCCACCGCCGGGGGGCAGGGCGGGATGGTGGTCACCGACGACGAAGAGTTGTACTGGAACGCCAAGCGGTTCGCCGACCGTGGGAAGCCCTTCAACTCCGATTCGCCGGGGAATATGTTCCTGGGGATTAACTACCGGATGACGGAGCTGGGCGCGGCGATTGGGCGGGTGCAACTGCAGAAGCTGCCGCAGATCGTGGCCGGCAGGCGCCGTGCGATGGAGGTGATCGCCGAGGCGCTGGCGGCGGCGGACCTGCAGTGCGTGCAGTTGGGAAGGCAGATCGAGGGGGCCGAGTCTGCGTACTGGTTCTACTTCGTGCGCTTCCGACCCGAGCATTGCAGGGTGACGAAGGCCGAGTTCGCGGCGGCGGTGGCGGCCGAGGGAGTGCCGATGGGCGCCGGCTATCCCGCCCTGGCTTACGCCAATCCGTACATCACGGACCGCCAGACCTACGGACAGTCCGGGTGTCCGTGGTGCTGCCCGTACTGGGGCGGGTCCATCGACTACGAGCACTGCTGCCCGCGGGCCGAGGCCGGTCTGGAGGCCAACATGCGCGGAGACGTGCATGAGAGCTTCACGGACGAGGAGGCCCGCGACGTGGCGGCGGCGATCGTCAAGGTTGACAGAGCGTACCGGAAGTAGCCCAATTGAGCGATGCCCTGCGCTTCCAGACCGCCCCCCGGTGAGCTCGCCGGGGGGCGGTCCGGTAATGCCGGGGGCTTCGGCGAGCTCCGCCGCGGCGCGCGGCCCGTCTTCCGCGGCAGGAATCTGCGCCGCCCGTGTCATAACTGTTGGATGTGGGTAACATGGTTATCTCACCCGCGTTCACGGCGGCGCCGCCGGGCGGTCGCTTCTTCCGAGCCGCACGCGGACACAGCTCTCGCGGGTCGTGACCCGAGGACCCCTGTCTGATGACACTCACACGGAAGATGCTGAGTCTGGCATTGCTCCCGCTTTTGCTGGGCGGGGGGCTGATCGCCGTAGTGGGCCTGGGTGCCAACGAGAGGGCCGTGCGGGAGGGGGCCACGCAGCAGGCGGTGCTGTCTTTGGGGCTGCACGCCGAGGCCATCGAGAGCTTCCTTGACGGGCATCGCGCCACCATGCGGGTGTTGGCGGCCAGTGAGGTGGCCCGTGCGGGGGATCTGACCCGGCTGCGTCCGCAGTTGGCCCTGTGGGAGGCCCAGATGTCCGGCGTGGAGGCTCTCTGCTTCAACGACCAGGCGGGCATCGTGTACAACGCCGCCGGCGAGACGTTCAGCATTGCGGACCGCTACTACTTCCCGCGGCTACGCGACGGCGGCGAGGTGGTCACCCGGGTGCTGGTCAGTCGTGTCACCGGGCGCCCCAGCGTCATGATCTTCATGCCCATCCGCGACGGCGGCGGCCGCCAGATCGGGAGCCTGGGCGCCGCGGTGACCATCGTGAAGCTGGCGGACCGCCTGGGGCAGGTACGTGTGGGCGAGACCGGCTATGCGGCATTGCTCGACGACGACGGCAACGTGGTGTGCGGGGCGGAGCTGGGGAAGGGCGACAGGGGGCGTCTGTCCGCGGCGGTGCAGGGAAAGGTGCCTTCGCCGGTCGCGGCCATTCTGGGGGGGGAGCGGTGCCGGGTGTTCTACCACCCCATTCGCGGCAACGACTGGACGCTGGCGCTGGTGCACAAGGATGCCGATGTGCTGGCGCGCATTCACCAGACGCGTCTTGCGGCCCTGGCGATGCTGCTGATCGGTGTCGTCTTCGCTGTGGGGGGCACTTTGGCCGCCAGACTGTTGGTCCTCGGGCCCATCCGGCGTCTGATGGAGAACCAGGGCCGTGTTGCCGAGGGCGACCTGACGGCCCGCGTCCAGGTGCGGTCACAAGACGAGCTGGGCCAGCTCGCCGGCTCCTTCAACCAGATGGCCGCTGCACTGGAAGACGCCACGGCACGGGTCCAGCGCAGCGAGGCCCTGTTCCGGTCGCAGTTCGAGCTGGGTAACATCGGCATGGCGATCACGTCACCCGACCGCTACTGGCTGCTGGTGAACCGCCGGCTGTGTGAGATGCTGGGCTACACGGCGGAGGAGCTCCGGGAGCGCACCTGGAGTGAGATGACCCATCCGGATGACCTGCAGGCGGACCTGGAGCAGTTCCAGTCGCTGCTGTCGGGTGAGATCGACGCCTACGAGCTGCCCAAGCGGTTCCTGCGCCGGGACGGCGGCACTGTGGCGACACACCTCACGGTTTCGTGTCAACGGGATGCCGACGGCGCGCCGCAATTGGTGATGGCCTCCCTGTTGGACACGACGGAGCAAGAGCGGGTCGCGGCGGAGTTGCGACGCGCGACAGAGGAGACCTCGGCCCTCAACCGTCTCACGCGAGCGGTGACCGCGCAGCCCGGCCTGTCCGACGCCTGCCGCGTCGCGG
>CAZXDD010000726.1:0-3685 GCA_964639415.1 uncultured Armatimonadia bacterium | reverse complement strand
GAACACCCGCTTGACGATGGCCTGAGGCTCTCGGAGAGCCGGGTCCTGCGTCGTCGCCGCCCGCACCGCCGCGCCGGCATCGGCCTGGCTCATGTTGAGCTGTACCAGCATGGCTACGGCGTCGTACTCGAAGTCCTCCAACGGACGTTGCGCGGGGGCCTCTCCCTCGAGGTCGGCGGCACCGACGAACGCGCCCATCCGTCCCTGCAGCTTTGCCACCATCTCCCTGGCCTTCTGTGCCCCCACCCCCGGGAGCGACTTGAGCACCCGCACATCCTCGACCTCGATGGCTCTGGCCAGGGTGCCTACGGGAAGACTGAAGGCCCGCAGCGCCGCGCGGGGGCCCATACGGGGCACCTCCATGAGCAGCTCGAAGAACTCGCGCTGAACCTCGGTCTCGAAGCCCAGCAGCACCGGGACGGACTTGGAGGGGTCGGCGGAGAGGTAGTGATAGGTGCAGAACTCCACCTCCGTGCCGGCGGGCCGGGCGAGGTAGTCGTGGTGCAGATGAGGCGGCAGGAAGACCTCGTAGGCTATCCCCGACACATCGACAAGGACGGACTCGGGCAGGACTTCGGCCAGACGGCCGCGGATGCGGCGGATCACGATTTGGTGCCTCCATGGGCGGCGATGGCCCGAGCGATGCGCTCCGGTAGCTTGCGGTCCTGGGTCTCACGACGCAAAGGAGAGGTGTGGCACAGGCACAGGGCCAGGGCGTCGGTGACATCCGCGGGCTCGGGGACCTCGCAAAGCCCCAGGGCCTGGGCCACCATGGCGCCCACCTGCTGCTTGCTGGAGCGTCCGTTTCCGGTGAGGCTGCGCTTGACCGAGCTGGCCTGGTAGGCGACCACCTCCAGCCCCCTCTGGGCGGCGGCCAGAAGCACCACGCCCCGCGCGTGCCCCATCAGGATCGCCGTCTTGGGGTGCTCGTACTTGGAATAGAGCTGCTCGACCACGAGCACATCCGGGTCCCACTCGGCGATGATCTCCACGATGCCCCGGGACAGGGTGGCCAGCCGGACCTCCAGCGAGGCCGAAGCCTCGGTGCGGATGACCCCGGCATCCAGCGCGGCGGTGCGCGGTGGGTCATGGTCCACCACACCGTAGCCGGTGCAACTGAGGCTGGGGTCGATCCCGAGGATTCGCATGGCGTCGATTATACCACGGAGGCGGGCGGGGAGCCAACGGTTTGGGGCACAGATGTTCGATGCAGGGAGCCCCTCCGCCTCCCGCGCACTCCCCCGGCATGGCGAAGCACCTGGGCACAGCGACGGTTGTGACACCGGCACTCCGGGATGGCGGCCATGCACGCGGCCCGGATGGCGGCCGCACCTCCTGCCCGGGAGCTCGGGATCTGGGGCCACTACCTCTGTCCGCAGAGCGTCACCGGCGGCCGCGACGTGCTCGCCGCCGAAGCACGTCACTCGCGTCGCAGGCTCCATGGGATGACGATCCTGCCCCGGACAGACGCGGGTCGGCGCCACGAGGAGGAACCTTTGGCGCCCGGCAAAGTCCAATACAGTAGACCGCGATGGTCGCTTCGCCGTGGCCACCCGGCAGGGTGTGCCGCACCGGGGCGACGGAACAGGAGAGATGATGACTCGAGTCGCTGCGATTGCCTGCTTGTCTTTGGCCGCACTCGCCGTAACCACGCTGGGCGGCTGCTCGGCCGCTTCGCTCGTCAGCAACGTCATCGACCACTGGCCGCCGACGGTGACGCTCAGCGCCACCCCGGAGACAGTCGCCGCCGGCGAACCCGTGACCCTGGCCTGGGGGTCGACCAATGCAACCTCCGTGGTCAACACGAACTTCGGCGCCTCCACCCTGAGTGGCTCCATCGTGGTCCACCCGATCGAGACCACCACCTACGCGATTACCGTCCGCGGTGACGGCGGCACCAAGACCGCCACCGTCCAGGTGACGGTGGAATAGGGCCACCTCGACACTCGAGGCTTCAGCGGCCAGCCACCGGAGCCATCGAGCCCGGGCCGCAATGGAGAGCCATGGTATCCCGGCGCTCGTACGGGCGAAGCTCTCGCCGTGGGAAGTCCTGTGCCCGGCGCCACGGCTATGGCCAGCCCGCCTGCCCGTCGCGTCTCACACCTCCGGCCTCAAGACCGGGGGTGACTTGTCTGGGGCGCCTTTGACGAATGCAGGCGCCGTTCTACATGGCTAATGAGACAGGTCTCAGGGCCCGTCGCGGTTCAGTCCACACCACGGGGAGGACGCAGATGAGACGCTTGCTCCTGTTGCTGACCGCCGCCGCTCTGGTGGCGAGCTTCGCCCTGGCCGCCGTTGCCGCCGATGACGAGGCCATTTTGCTCCGCTACAAGTTCGAGGCCGACACCGAGATGGTCCAGGAGCTCAGCGGCTCCGGGACCATCCCGATGACCATCGACCTGCCCCAGCAGGCCGGGGGGCCCAAGACGATCGAGACCATGATGAGGATGGAGATGGACCTGGTGCAGGAGTGCGACCGGGTGGAGGAAGACGGCTCCGGACACCTGATCGCCACCATCCCGTACATGCTCACGGAGACCACCACGAAGGCCGACGGGCAGACGCAGTTCGTCGTGATGTCTTTCGAGGACGGGGAACTGGTGCTCACGGTCAACGGGGAGCCCCTGGACGATCCCAACACCGCGAAGATGATGGCTTCCCTGGGCAAGGGCTACAAGATGACCATGAAGCCCAATGGCGAGACCAAGATGGATGAGGAGAGCACGGAGCAGATCTCGGGCCTGCTGAAGGCCTCCGGCCTGGGCGGTATCGACTTCACCCAGCTCAACTCGCTGACTTCCCGCCTCCCGGAGAACCCCGTCAAGCCGGGCGACACCTGGAAGCACGAGGCCAAGGTGCCCGCGGGCGAGACGGGCGAGATCGCGGCGACCACGGAGACCAAGTACGTCGGGATCGAGGAGTTGGAGGGGGTACGGTGCGCCCGGCTGGAGGGCAAGTCGACTCTGGCGACCAGCGGAGAGATGCCCAGCGCCGATGCCACCGGAACGCCGTTCCAGATGAAGGTCGACAAGATGAGCATGGAGGTGCAGTTCGTCATCTACTTCGACCTCGCGGCAGGCCAGGCGGCCAAGACGGTCATGGATATCACCCAGAGCATGGACCTCCGCATCGTCGCCCCGGGCGGCCCCAACGGCACCCAGGTAGAGATGACGGGCACCCTGGACGATGGGGAGATGCACATCGAAGTGGTGCGCAGGTAGGTCCGAGCAGAGAGACAGAACCAGACGAGGGCGGCCGAGATCGGCCGCCCTCGTTGCGTGTGGGGGGAGGATGGTGAAGCCGCGATCGCGTCGAACCCGCGATGGAACGTAACTAAAGACTCTCAAAGTAATCGCGGATCTTCCGCGCCATGAGTTCACGCCGACCCTGTAGGAACGCCGGGTAGTCGTCGACTGTCATTTCCCCGATCTCCGGAGGGATGCAGTGCATCCGGAGATTGGCGCGGAGTTCGTCGGGGTCCGTGATGCTGCCGTAGCGGCAGGCCCCCCCCTGACATTGCTCCCACAGCTCGCGGATGTAGGTAGCCGGCTCCCGGTTGCCGATGGCGATGTTGATCTCGCTTTGCGCTACCGCGTAGTTGGCAATCTGATTGTACTGACCGCGCGGGATACCGCTCTAGATCGGAAGAGCACACGTCTGAACTCCAGTCACCGCTCATTATCTC
>CAZXDD010000725.1:0-3693 GCA_964639415.1 uncultured Armatimonadia bacterium | reverse complement strand
GAGATGGAATCTCGTGACTGGAGTTCAGACGTGTGCTCTTCCGATCTGGAACTCCTGTCCGTGGTTCGACGACCTCGCCGACCCGCAGAAGCTGGCCTACGCCGACAAGCACTACATGGTCGACCCCATCTCGCTGCGGCCGGGGACCTTCGAGGTCGGTCACGACGGGCCACCGTTCCGGGCCGAGAAGCGTGCGGGGCTGCGCCTCGGCGAGGACGTCCCCGCCTCCCTACAGGCCGGCAAGAGCGTGCAGACCACGCTGGTGCTCTACGTGCGCCCCCTGCAGCAGGGCGAGAGTCTGGAGGTCACCATCAACGGCAATGGCCCGGTGAGCATCTCCGGTGACTCGGAGCAGGAGAGGGCCCTGGACGCCGAAGCCCCCATCGACACCCGCAAAGAGGCGCACGAGGGCTTCATCTTCGAGAAGGACTGGTGGCGGCATGGCGAGCACAGGCTGCCCACAGAGCCCTCCTGGTGGAGGCTGCAGGACAATGACCTGAGGTTCGTCTACTCCACCCGGTCAAGGCAGGTGGAGCCACCGCTGACGATGCACTGGGTGGACCTGCTGGTAAGCTACGGAGACGGCGGTGAGTAGGCCCGCCCGGCATGATGGAGAGCCGGATGGACACTGCGGCTGTCCATCCGGCCCTTCCATACGCGGACCTTCGGCGCTGCGTGTCCCACGGGACGAACCGCCCGGTGGGCCTCCCCTACTCCACCGCACCGGCCTCGGTGATGACCACGCGCTCCACGCAGATGGCGTTCTGATCCTCGGCCCTGCCGTGAGGGAAGGCCGGGCCCTCAAACTTGATCCGCGCCCAAATGTCGAACTCCTTCTCCGAATCATTGGGGTCGGACACGGCGTCGACGTCCAACTGGATGATCCAGCTCCAGAAGAAGTACAGGTAGCAGGATGAGCGGATCTTCTGCCCCGGCAGCTTGTACCAGTGATACCCCGGACCGGGCACATCCTCGGCCCTGATGGACCGGCTGGACAACCCGGTCTTGGTCCTGACCTCGTACACGCCCCAGGGCATGGGAAGCGCGTACTTCTCCACGGGGTGATCCTCGGACTTGTTCGGGAACTCGAGGCGGTTGGTGGCGCCGGACTCTGCCTCCGGGTCTCGAACCACCCTGACGATGTCCTGCCAGTTGCGGGTGGTATCGGCGGTGAAGTCGCGGACGGTGCCGGCGGGCAGGTCGCGGAACCTCTCGGGCAGGGTCACCACCGGTGCCAGCAGGGTGTACCTGTCGATCTCCGCCTCGCAGGCATCCTTCTCGGCCTGACGGCGGTCTTCCGGAATGCGGAGGTCCGCCTGAGCGTACCAGGTTTCCCGGACTCGGGCGGCCGCCGCGTCGCGATCGATGGGGATGTCGACCCCTGCATTACCCCCGGCCATCCACTCCTGCAGCAGGCGCGGGAACACGATCACCGTCGCCCGGTCCAGCGACAATCTGGCATGCCGCACCCGGCGCAGCAGCGTCTCATCGCCCGCCACCGCCGCCTCGGCCTCGTCGAAGATACCGTGCGCCCTGTGGACGAAGTCGAAGGTCAGGTAGCGCAGTGACGAGGGCGACGGCCCCATGCCCACGTAGCTGGGGTGTTCGCGGCTGGACTGCTCCAGCGTTGCCAGATAGTCCCGGATGTGCCTGCCCGCGGGGCCGAAGAAGCCGTCGGTGAAAGTGCCGAGTAGCGACTCGTAGTCCCGGTACGGATCCTCCAGGAGCTTGATCATCATCCACACTTTCAGGTCGCGGGTGTCGGCCGTGATGGGGTACTCCAGCTCCGTGAAGACGCCCTCGACGTTGTTCTCCGAGTAGAACCGGAAGTCCGGGCCATAGGTGTGCACCGTGGGTGCCGGCAGATTCTGGGGCGCGGCATACGTCACCGCGTAATCCCAGACGCGCAGGCGATTGCAGACCTTGGCCCAGCTTTGGATGTGCTCCCGGAAGTCGGCGTTCTCGGGGTCGTTGAGAGGCAGCGTGGTATTGCTCAGCGTGTCACACAGGCGGATGATGACATTGTCTCTCGCCTTGATGGTCTTGGGCGCCTTCTGGGTGTACATGTAGGCCAGGGTGTCGATGAAGACGTCCGGATAGTCGTCTTTGATGTCATCGGCCAGGTAGTTGATGAAGTCCAGCAGCACGCCGGCTTCGGCTTCCTCGGCCTCGGCGACCGCCTGGCACTCGTCGCACATGCACTGCCCGTTCCAGTCGTTCTGGGAGACGGAGAAGACCACCGGTGCCGGGGCGCCGCGCTGAGCGGCCGCGGCCCTCGAGGACTCGATGTACTCCCGGAGCCTCTGGGCTATGAAGGCGCGCAGCTCGGGGTTGGTCAGGCAAAGCTGGGTGTGTTTGGCGTTGCGTTCACCGTCGATGAGCGAGTACCACTCGGGGTGGGTCTCGAAGTACTGGGCCGGCGGGACGTACATCTCGAAGGTGTGTACGTGGTACGGCGGGCCATAGTCCATGCCCCCGCCCCACTTGCCGTCGATGGTGGCGTCGCCGTCGCGGTTCAGGCGATTGCGGGCCGCGAAACGCCCGCCATCGTTACCGTAGAGCATGTAGATGTCACGGTAGGTGATGACCGGTGTCCCCGTGAGGTCCAGCCCGTCCACGGCCAGAGTGTCTCGCTCCGGCACAGTCTCCTCCCACGGGTTCCACCAGTGGACACCGAGGTGCTCTTCCAGCAGGCGATAGACGGCGTAGAGGGTCCCTCGCGGCCGGCCGCCGGCCAAGATCAGCCCATCCTCCACCGCGCGAACCACCCACTCATCGGCACCCAGGGCCGTGCAGTCCACTCCTTGCGCGGCGGCGAACTGCGTTGGCCCTACGTAGATCGCGGGCCCGTCTCCGTCGGCCTCCGCAGAGACCGTGAACTCAGCGCCGGTCATCTTGCCCAGGTAGAGCGCCAGTTCATCGGCGGCGGTCTGCTCGGCAGAGGAAGGGTCGGCGGCCAGCAGGATCTCGCACTGCGCGGCACCCTCGGCAGCGATCTGGAGGGCCATGCCGGGGAGAGTGATGGTGACGAGGAAAGACAAGACCAGCGCACGCGTCAGCATACGAATACCTCCGGGAGAGCGTGATGGGTGACACTTCCCCGGTGGGAAGAGGGAGACCTGCAAGGGGAGATGGGGAGAAGGCACGTCAACGTCTCACCACGGAGACACAGAGAGCACGAAGTTGCACGGAGAACGGCGAACAGAGGCGAACGGCTCAACGCAGAGAACGGCTGAGAGCGGCGGAAGGCCGGGGAAGCCACGGCCGTCGCCGTTCCGCGCCACGCCACGCGCCACGGCCGTTGCGCCTCCCGCCGCTCCCATCCCCTATCACCCGTTTCCTGTCACCTAGACTCCCACCGGACTGCGGGGGACGGCGGTCTTGATGAGCAGTAGCTTGCGCGTCGCGTCGTAGACCACCGAGGCCTGGCAGACGCGCTTGAGGATCGATAGCGGCACATAGGCGGTGGCGCCATAGAGCACGGAGGGCACCGAGAGGCGCTGCTCGTTGCCGTCGATGTCGCAGCGGGTGGATTGCAGCCAGAAAGTGGCCTCCCCGCCGGCGCCGGAGACCGTGATGCACTGGCGGGTAGTGTCGTAGGACAGGCTGCCCCCCATCTGGGCGGCAATGACCCGGGCGGGAACGAGGATCTGCCACTCGGGCGAGACCCCGCCGCCGGTGGGAAGCTCCTTG
>CAZXDD010000724.1:0-3716 GCA_964639415.1 uncultured Armatimonadia bacterium | reverse complement strand
CTCGTCGGCGAGCATCACCTGTACGAACGACCGCCAGTAGCTGGGGATGTCGCCCACATCCAGCGGCTGCTCCGCTTCATCCAGCGGCACGCCGTATACCGCAAGACCGTCGCGGATCATCTCCCGCAGGGCGTCGGTCAACTGCAGCTCTGAGCCGTGGCCCGGCCGGAGCCTGCCGATGTAGTCGAACACGACCGGGGAGAGCACGTACCGGCCGGTGATCGCGTAGTTGCTGGGCGCCTCGCCCGGTGGCGGCTTTTCGACGACGTCCCGCAGCGCCGTGCCGAGATCGCCGGAGGCGCCGGGATCGACGATGCCGTACCGGGTGGTCTCCTCGTCGGGCACGAAGTTGACCGCCAGCGTCGCCGCGGCCTGCCGGGCCCTGTGGACCTCGCAGAGCCGGCGGACAAGGCTGCCGGGGGTGCTCTCCAGCAGCACGACATCGCCGAGGGCCACCAGAACGTCGTCGTCAGCGGCAAAGGTGTCGCCACAGCGGATGGCGTCCGCCAGTCCGCGCGGTCCGCCCTGGCGGATGTAGAGCAGGCGCAGATTGGGGTCGTGGATCACCTCGTCCAGAGGCAACGGTCTCTTCCCGTTGGCGAAGGGTCCGGCGGAGGGGTCGAAGTGGTTCTCCAGCGCGCGCTTGTTCTCGCCCGTCACGAACAGGATCGAGCCGATCCCGCCGAGCGCCAACTCCTCGGCCACCCACTGGATGGTCGGCTTGCGCCCCAGGGGCAGCATCTCCTTGGGCTGCGACCGGGTAATCGGGTAAAGCCGGCTCCCGATCCCCGCCGCCGGGACAATCGCCTTGGAGATGCCGCCTCGCGGTGTCTGTGTAGCGCTCAAGCTCGATAGCACGCTCCTGTGGGGTGGATCGCCGCTCCGCCCCTACTCCTCCGATTGGGCTACCTCGTCTTCCGGCAGCTTGCGCTTGGCCCACCTGTTGAAAAACTCCGCTCCCGTGGCCTCGGCCAGTACCTCGATCAGCCTCTCGTCGTCGTACTCCTGCACCGCCGACGAGACCGCCGCCAGGGCCTGCTCCAGGTCCATCAGGGCCGGGATCTTCTCCTCCACCGGCACCACCTGCAGGATCTGCACGCAACTGGTGGCAGCGAGCTCCTCGTAGAAGCTTACCAGCGTCTCGTGAAGCTTCTCTCCGGTGCGCAGCCCGATGAAGCGGATGGCTTCCGGGGCGTCCGGGTCCTTGCCGTGCATCTTCAGGATCGTGCGGGCGATATCGACGATCTTGACCGGGTCGCCCATGTCCAGCACGAAGACTTCGCCGCCCTGTCCCAGGGCCCCGGCCTGCAGGACCAGGAACGAGGCCTCCGGGATGGTCATGAAGAAGCGGTCGGTCTCGGGATGGGTGACCGTCAGCGGCTTGTCGGCCTCGGCCAGGGCGCTGAAGATCGGCACGACGCTGCCGTTGCTGCCCAGGACGTTGCCGAAGCGCACCGACATGAGCTTGGTGCCCGTCGAGTGGGCGTTCTTGTGGGCGACCAGTCGCTCGCAGAAGGCCTTCGTCGCCCCCATCACGCAGGTGGGCTCGGCGGCCTTGTCGGTGGAGAGCATGACGAACCGCTCGACACCGTAAGCTTCGGCCAGATCCACCAAAACTGAAGTGCCGATGATGTTGTTAATGGCCGCCTCAGTGGGATTGGTCTCCATGAGGAACACGTGCTTGTGGGCGGCGGCATGGAACACGGCGTGCGGCGAGAAGCGGCTGAGCACGTCGGCAACCGCTGTGGCCGAGGTGATATTGGCGATCACCGGCTCGAACTGGATGTGCGGGAAGGCGTCCCGCAGCTCGTAGTAGATGGAGTGGATGCGGTTCTCGCCGCGGCCCAGCAGGACGATGCGCTTGGGGCGATAGCGGCAAAGCTGGCGGCAGATCTCGCTCCCGATGGAGCCGCCGGCGCCGGTAACCAGTACGGTGCGGCCGGAGATGTAGTCATTGGGCAGGGTCAGGTCGCTGCAGCGGGCGGGACGGCCGATGAGGTCGGCGGCATCGATGTCGCGGAGCTGGGGCAGCGTGGCCCGGCCGTCGATGAGCTCCAGCATGCGGGGCACCGTCCGGACGCGGATGCCCATTGCGGCGGCCACGTCTGTGACGCGCTCCAGGTCTTCCGGGGCGGTGTCGGGGGAGGCGACGGCGATGTCGCGGACCCCCAGGCGCCGGGCGACGCGCTCGACATCGTGGGAGGTACCGTGGACCCGCAGGCCGCCGGCATACATCCCCACGAGATCGGGGTCATCGTCGATGAAGCCCACCACCTTGCAGCGCCCCTCCGGGTCGGCCTGGCTCTCCTGGGCCAGCATCATCCCCTGCGGCCCGGAACCGTAGATCAGCAGACGTCTTTGGTCTCGCCGGGAGTGCAGCGCCCTGGCTTTGCGTATGCTGGCGGCGCGCCACAATAGGCGCGAGCCGCCGACGATGAAGAACAGGAAGACCCAGGTGACTATCCAGACACTGCGGGGGTAGTACAGACTGCCCTGGAGGGCCAGAAACAGCGTGGATATCAGCCCGGCGACGGCCACCGCACGGGCGATGACAGAGACCGCCTCAAGCGATGCGTACTCCCAGACCCGGTTGTACAGGCCAAAGCCGTAGAACGTGAGCACGACGATGACCGTGATATAGGGCGCCGTGTACCCGTAGAACTCCCAATAGGCCGCGGGGACGCCGCCCTCAAATCGCAGCCACAGGGCGGCGGCGACGCTGAGGTTGATCGCCACCATATCGCTCGCGGACAGGAGCACCCGTTTCCAGCTTAGGGTGAACACGCCCACAAAGGCCCTGATTTGGCGAGTAAGGCCACGTATCATCAGCATTCCGCCATGGTTTAAGTGCGCTTAGGGGGGATTCGGTGACTATCCGCTGTGGCCGCGCCGTGAAACACTACGATCAGCGTGCCCAGATCCGAATAGCGCCCCGGACACCACTTGCGCGAAGTAGACAAGATAAGTATAGGTACGAGGCAGGCCGAAGTCAAGTTGAGGGGGTCATCCTGTCGCATTGTCACAATACAGTCTTGCAGCGGGCAACCGCCGCGTTGCAGGCGGAGAGCCTGCAACCGCGGTGGGCGTGTGGACTCGCCCCAGCCCCGCCACAGCCGGTCTAGACGGTGCCTGGGGGCCGATTGCAGGCGGCAGGGAGGGCGGCAGGATTCTGAGCAGGGCACCGGATTTCCGGCGGCCGTCGCGTGTTCAAACGTAACAGGATTGTTGCGGTGAACCGCGGCCATCCCGAGCGGGCCCGGCTCTGTGACGGGATGAAGGTTTCAGGGACGAGCAGGTCACTGTTGACGGCGACCTGTCCGCGGAATCTGGCGTGTGCGGCCTGATCCGGAGTAATACCAGAGCACCGGGACTCCGGCACTTAGGGGGTGGCGACATCGCTTCGGCCCTGTTCCAGACGTCTGGAGTTCACAAGGCGTGGCCGACGGTCGCCAGCGCGTCGAGGCTCCAGCGTGGGCCGCGGGCGAGGGTCTCGCTATGCGCAGGACGATGCAGCTTCTCCTGCGTGAGGGCCGTGAGCACAGTGCCTGGAACCGGGAGACGATCGCGCGGACGGAGGCGGGGACGCTTTGCAGCCATGGGCGCCTGGCGCAGTACCGGGCGAGTGGCTGTGTGACGGGGGGTCAGGATAACGGCGGATGGACAGGATGACGGCGACGGCCAGACGGCCTAACAGGATGGACAGGATAACGGCGGAT
>CAZXDD010000723.1:0-3718 GCA_964639415.1 uncultured Armatimonadia bacterium | reverse complement strand
CTGCCGGTCCTCAGGAGGGGTGGCCAGCAACTCGATGACCTTGGTCCACAGGCCGGCGCCGCTGCCGGTGAGGCCGTCGCTGGTGGGTGTGTCATCGAGCCGGCGAACCAGCTCGGCGGCCAGGTTGGCGTCCACCGCGGTGGCGGCCACGACCAGGTCGTGCACGGCCTCTCCCGAGAGCGGGGTCGCTGAGAGCTTGCTCTGTTCCATGGCGTCCCGGACCGTCTCGGCAGCGAGGGAGGGTCCGGCGAAGGCGAGATGGCGGATCACACCGGTGGACCTGCGGCTGCTGCGCGCTGCCAGGGCGAGCCAGGCCACGCGCTGGGGCTCCGGGTAGCCGATGCGATAGGCCACGCAGGTCAGATCGCCCATGACGTCGGGGTAACGTGCCGGCGAGTCCAGGTCCCCCCTGCCCGCGGCCAGCGCAGCCACGATCGGCAGCAGCACCTCCTCGACGACCTGCGCCGCCCGGTCGGGATCCCGCGGGGCCAGCGCGAACGCCACGTACGACAGGGCCCGCGCTCGCAGCACAGACGACTCCACGCCCCGCGCGAGGGCCAGCGCCCTGTCCGTGTCCACTGGCGCCATGGCGTAGGCGATCCTCATGACCTCGCCGTCGGCCCAGCGCCCGCCGAAGACTTTGTCCCCGACCCGGTACCCGCGGGCATGCTGCAGGGCATCGGCTTCGTCGATGAGCCGACAGGCAACATCCGGTTGCGTGGCGGCGATGCGCCCGGCGATCCCCAGGCGTGCCTGGGCGCCGGGGCTGTAGGTGTCCAGTTCCTCTATCACTTCCAGCGACCATGGGAGGTCCAGGCGGCAGAGGGCTTCGGCGGCATGCGCGAGTGTGTCGGCGTGTGCCCCTTCGACGGGCTCTTGGGTCCGCGCGCTCTGCCGGATCTGCCGCAGCAGCTCCTCGGCCGTCGGCCGGTCGTATTCCCAGAGCGCATCGGCGACGCGCATCAGAGTTCGCATGTCGTCCAGGGGCGGCCTGGCGGTGCGGGCGTAGCCCAGGGCGGCAGACGCGAGCTTCCCGACATCCTCGCCGCGCATGAAGGGCAATCCCGCAACGGCCGCCTCGCAGCGCGATGCGTCATCCGGCAACGTCGCCAGGTAGCCGGACACCACATCGAGACCGTGCTGCGCCAGTGCAGGAGCCAACCTCGTCCCGAACCAGCCGCCGGCCTTCTCCAGTTGCTGTAGCACCCGCTGTGGGTACAGCATGGCCTGAGTTGTCTCGAAGCCGCCGATCCCGCTGTCGTAGGCCGGTGGGAACCTCCGCAGCGCCTCCTGGAGCAGCTCCCCCGCCACCCGGCGGTCGGTGGCGAAGTCGGTGAGCGAGCGCACCGCCACAGGCGGACCCAGTCTCGCGCCGGGCTTGAGGGCACGCATGGGCAGGATGACGTCTCCCTCGCCGACCGCCACCTTCACCGCTCCCACCGCCTCTGGCGAGACGGCCACCACCCATGCGGTGCCCTCCCACAAGCCGTCCAGCGAGAAGGCGCCCGCGGCATCGGTACGTGTGCGGATCTCCAGGGGCCCCTCGCCGGAGGCGTAGACTTCTGCGCCGCCCACGGCCGCTCCCGCGGTGTCCACCACGCGACCGGCGACCACGCCGCCGGCGTGAGTGATGACGAGATCGCCCAAGTCATGCACCTGCCCCGGGGCGCACGTCCAGCTCGCCGGCCTCGCGGTGTTCCAATGCCTCTTGGTGACCTCCGCCGTGTAGGCACCGTACGGCCACAGGAGCGGGCTTTGGTAGGTCCCGTTGGCCTCCGTCAGCCCGCACAGGCGCTGTATGTTGGTGGTCGGGCCGGGCGCGTCGTTGTGGTGGACCTGCACCTCCGCCAGAGGCACCGGCTTGCCCTGCGGGTCGGTGACGCGGAGCTTGAGGCGGCATCCCAGGCCGGGCTCGACCACGAGCCGCGCGGCCGTCCCGACCGGTACCTCAATGGGTTGGCGGCTCATCTGGTCTCCGGCCCCGGCATAGAGCGTTACCACCGGTGGCCGCCGTTCCGAGCCGGGAATGCTCCACGAGCTTCGGGGCAGGTACAGGGTGAAGCGGCCTTCGGCGTCACATGCAGTAGGCCCGTGCGTGCCGGACGCCGCCCAGGTCTCGGCTCCCGGAACAGGGCGCCCGGTAGTGTCCACGACAAGCCCCTCCACAACCGGCCCGTCGCCGATGACCAGGTCCGGGAACACTCCGCCGCCCTCGGCCACCGTCATCTCCACCGAGCCCGATTGGCGACTATCGACCAGTCCGCCGTCAAGTATGGCCACAACGCTGGCCCGTACCTTGCCCGGGAGCGCGCGGAAGCGGTACGTGCCGTCGGCGTCGGTGACCGGGAGACTGTCCCGCGAGTAGGTTGCCGGTCCGTTTGGCTGCACCGTCAGCCCTTCCAGCGGCAGCCCTGTGCTTCCGTCGATGACGCGTCCGGTCACCTCGACCGCCCGCTGTAGGGCGATCTGTACCTCGGTGGTCTGCCTGGAGAGCACTTCGAACGGGGGGGCCGACATGGACGACTGCCAACGGGCGTCAGTGCTGCAGTAGACGAAGGCGCCGCCCCGGCCGGGCTGCACCTGGTCCACCTCGCCCACCCCATCGGGGCCGATGATCGCCGTTCCGCTACTGCGTGCCCGGAGGCGCCCTGACGGCCGGCCGGCATCCTCTTCACCTCCGCCACCGCCGACATAGACCCGCAATCCCGCCACGGTCTCGGGAGCCTCGGCACAGGTGACTCGCACCCGCACTCGTCCCGGCGGCGCTACGACAAGTGTCCCGCAATGGGGACCGTAGCCGAGACTGACCAGGCCGAACTCCGGATGCTCCGCGGACAAGTACGCCCTGGCATGATAGGGGCAGGCGGTGAAGAGGAAGCTACCGTCGGGCGCGGTCGGCACGGCCAGCAGCCGGGAGAGGTCATCGGGCAAGTCAAGGGACACCCGCGGCCCCCCGTAGGGTCCGTCGGCGTGCAGATGGATCGGCCGGACAGTTGCCCCCAGGCCCCCCTCCCGCCCATCAACGACCCGACCGGTAGTCCGCGTAGCCCGGTCGCAGAGGAGGAGGACCCGTCGCTCCCCAACAGGCCTGCCGGTCTGGCCCCACCAACCCAGGGCCCGCCCTTCCACGTAGGCAAGGAGGCTCAGCGTCACCCCCGCATCCGGCGTGGCGGAAGCAGAGGAGCCGGTGATGACGAAGGTGCCGTTCGCGTTGGATGTGTCCCGCCCGATCACCTCAGAAGCGGCGCCAGGAGGCGATTGAACCAGCCACACCTCGGCCCCGGGCAACGGCCGGCACTCCTCGTCCACCACACGGCCCCAGATTGGCACCGCGTGGCCGTAGCCCACCACTACGACAGAAGCGATCAACATCACCGTAGCTCGCATGCTTAGGTTGCCTCCGGTGCCCGAACCTGTGGCGGTCGTTCCCGTTGATGGCGCGGGAAGACCGGCGCCCTCGCCGTCCTCCCAACCCGCCTGCAAGGTGGCGTGCCGTTCTCCCTGCCGTCGATGCCGAACAGGTTGCGCATGATAGCCACGGGCTGAGCCGTGGGGCAGGGAGGACGGCCCGTCCTTCCTCCATGCACCGTCAGAACGGCCAGGTGGGTCCCGCTCAGCGGCGCCCCGCGGCCCCGGGGACCGCAAGACGCGCGAACGGCTATCGATCGTCCTCAAGCCGCACTCCCGGCGCCCACACGCGGCGGTAGGTCCAGGCCAG
>CAZXDD010000722.1:0-3727 GCA_964639415.1 uncultured Armatimonadia bacterium | reverse complement strand
GACGTCCCGGACGATATCAGCGATTGCCTCCTTGTGGCCAGTCAGTTCGCCACCCCGACACCCTACCTGTTCCAGCCCTTCGGTCTTGCACTCCCCGTGCCTCTTGATATGGAGAGGGTTCAGTCGAACGGTACGGGCTGGGCCATGCTCCTGCAGGACCTGATCAACCGACGGGACCAGACCATTGAGCGGCTCGAGCTGGCCACGCGGCCGCTATTCCCGCACTTCGAGCAGCTCGGGGTCACCGAGGAGCGCTATGTACTAACCAAGGAAGTCGTCGGACTTGATGAGGAGGCGCTGGCTGGGGTTGAGAGCGAGGCGATGGATGGCGAGCGGTTCCTTGAGCGCTTCGCGAAAGGGCAGTCGGAGCGGCGAGTCCGCTTCAAGGTGTCGTGCCCGGGAGCCGGGCAGCTCATCCCGGACACCCGGTGGGTGCCGGCATCGCGGGTAAGCACAGGCCTGCTACTCTACCTGGCTCATCTCACCGTGGCAATGCACGCTCCCAAAGGCTCTCTGCTGGCCATCGAGGAGCCCGAGAACGGCCTGAACCCCACCATCGTACTCCACATGATGCACCAGTTCCTGGAGATCGTGCGCGACCGGAATCTCCAACTCATCATGACCACGCACAACCCGTTCTGGCTCGATCTCGTCGAGCCCCGCTGCATCCGGGTGGTCACACGCGATGAGTCCGGCTCGCACGTGCACGCCGACGAGGAGAACCTACAGCGGATCAAGGACGACGACTACTATCTGTCCGAGGTGATGGGCGTCAGTGGCCCGGAGGCGCTCCTGCGGAAGCGTGGTGAGGCTTCGTGAGCCTATGGCTCGTCGTGGTGGAGGGCGCGACGGAAATGGGCGGCGCGGGGTACATCGGGGTACTGGACGAACTGCTCGATCGGCTCTTTGAGGACGAGGACGCCGAGTTGGCCGGGGCGCTGGGGTGCGGCGAGTGGGAGGCAGTTGAGGCGCCCGAACTGGAGTTCGTGCATGGCGCCAGACTCTCCCAGTTCGTTCCCAACCGGGTGCTCCGCAAACCTCTGCCCAAGGGAATGGCCAAGCTCGTGGCGCGCGCTCTCCACTACGGACGCAGCTATGATGCGGTGGTCTCCCTCGTAGACAACGACCACGACGACCCGCGTCGCTCCGAGGTTGAGGGTGCATTCGCCGCATGCCACCGGCCCCACGCCTGGGGCGTGGCCAAGGAGATGGTCGAAGCCTGGCTGATCGCCGACGCGGACCTGCTCTCTCCCGTTGGCTTCGACACGCGCGGCAAGAGGCCCGAAGACCTCTGGGGCGACCCGCACAACTCTCAGAGCGGTCACCCGAAGCGCGTCTTCATACGTGCCTGCAGTGAGGCGCGTCTGTCGCCTCCGGAAGCCCGCGAGCGCTGGTGTCTCACCCGCGCCGCCCCCAACTCACCTTCTCTTCGCGAGTTCTGTGTGCGCGTCGTCGACCTGCTTCGCGATCGCTCGCTGTGTACACCCATCGCCTGGGACTGAAGTCCGGGCGTAACCCTGACACCACCGAGGCCATAGCTCATGCAGCAACACTCCATGACCTGCCTTGCACCCACCATCAGCGCCATCCTCGGCCTCCCCGCCCCCGCCCAGTGCGAGGCGGAGCCCATCTTCCCCATCGTCGAAGCCCTCGCCGGCACCGAGCGCATAGCCGTGGTCGCCCCCGATGCCCTGGGGTACTCCATCCTGGAGCGCTGGCGCGCCGAGATGCCCTATCTCGACTCTCTTTGCCGCGAAGACTGCATGCTGTTGCGCAGCGTCATGCCCAGCATCACCCCGGTGAACTTCGCCACCATGGTCTCGGGTGTCGACAAGTCCGTGCACCAGATCGGAGCGTTCACCGACGACTTCCGCTGCGAGACCCTGTTCGAGCTGCTCCGTGCCGAGGGCTACCACAGTGCCGGCGTCGGGCGCCGCGGCTACACCGGGGCCGAGCTCCTGGCGCGCCATGCCGACATTCCCGGAGTTGCCGAGAACAACACGGACGCCGAGGTGGAGCGGATCGCGCTGCGCATCGCCCGCGAGTACCAGCCCGAGTTCACGATCGTCCAGCTCGGGAGCACGGACGATGTGTTCCACAAGCACGGTCCTTCGTCCCCGGAGGTTCTGCCCACACTCCACGAGACCGACCAGAGATTGCGACGGATGGTGGAGGCCCTGGGGCGCGAGGGCTACAGCGTCATCATCACCGCCGACCACGGCCAGCACGACACCGAGACCGGGGGCTCCCACGGCACCGACTGCGACGACGACTGCCTGGTGCCCCTCACCTGGGTGGGCGGCGCAGCCGAAGGCTAGGACCAGCGGTGGCGAGGTAGCCAAGCGCAACGATACGCGGGCGACAGCCTGCTCCCCGAGAACGGTGATCCGTCATGGCAGCCGACAGCGGCAACCGGCCGTATCAGGTGGGCGTCTACTACTTCCCCAACTACCATGTGGATAGCCGCAATGAGGCGGCCCACGGCAAGGGCTGGACCGAGTGGGAGCTGGTCAAGCTCGCCCGCCCCCGCTTCCCCGGCCACCGGCAACCCCGCGTGCCGCTGTGGGGCTATCAGGATGAGGCGGACCCGGGTGTGATGGAGGCCAAGATCGACGCCGCCGCCGAGCACGGGGTGGACTTCTGGATCTTCGACTGGTATTGGTACGACGATGGGCCCTACCTGCAGCGCTGCCTGGAGGAGGGCTATCTGGGTGCCGCCAACAACCACCGGGTCAAGTTCTGCTGCATGTGGGCCAACCACGACTGGCTCAACATCCACCCGGCCAAGTACCTTGACCCGCGGGTCGTGCAGTACCCGGGCGTCGTCACCCGCCAGACTTTCGACACCATTGTGCACCACGTGGTGGAGCGGTACTTCACCCACCCTTCGCACTTCATGGTAGATGGCCGCCCGTACTTCTCCGTCTACGAGCTGGGCAAGCTGGTGGAGAGCCTCGGCGGTGTCGCGCAGACACGGGAAGCCCTTGACCGGTTCCGAGAGGTCACCCGGGCCACCGGCTTCCCGGACCTGCACCTCAATGCCGTGGTCTGGGGGCGGCCGGTACTGCCCGGAGAGAGCACCCCTGCCGACCCCGCGCGATTGCTGGCCGACCTTGGCTTCGACAGCTTCACCAGTTACGTCTGGGTCCATCACTACGGCATGGAGCACTTCCCGGAGACCGACTACGATCTGGCCCGAGATGCCTACATGGCCTACTGGGAGCAGGCGGTCCGGCAGATCCCCTTGCCGTACTACCCGAACGCCTCGATGGGCTGGGACTCCTCGCCCAGGACCGTGCAGTCCGAAGGTTTCGCCAACGTGGGCTACCCCTTCTCCCCGAGCCTCTCGGGCAACAGTCCTGAACGGTTCCGTGAGGCGCTGCAGACGATCAAGCAGCGGATGGACGCGGCCCCCCACACTGCCGGGATCGTGAACGTCAACGCCTGGAACGAGTGGACCGAGGGCAGCTACCTCGAGCCGGACACCGTGACGGGGATGGGGTACCTGGAGGCGATCAGGGACGTGTTCGGGGTGCGGGGCGACGGCGACACCGACGGCAACGACAACGGCAACGGCAGTCGAACAGGATGGACAGGATAACGGCGGATGGACAGGATGACGGCAACGGCAGCGGAACAGGATGGACAGGATAGCGGCGGATGGACAGGATGACGGCAACGGCAGTCGAACAGGATGGACAGGATAACGGCGGATGGACAGGATGAC
>CAZXDD010000721.1:0-3730 GCA_964639415.1 uncultured Armatimonadia bacterium | reverse complement strand
GCAACTGGCCTGTCTTGCCTTCTCGCGAGCCCTGGCGAACACCGGGAACAGGATGGCGGCGAGGATCGCGATGATCGCGATCACGACGAGCAACTCGATCAGAGTGAAGCCGCGACGTGACATCTCATGGTCCTCCTTCGCGGATGGGGTATTGAACGACAGTTAGTATTTCTTCACGATGGCGGGGTCGACCTTCTCTCGATCCACCTCATTCCGATGCCGTCCGTCTTTGTGCATCGCCAGACCTGACTGCGGATAGGGATGGGCGGCAGACAAGGCTACGGTCATGGGCAGGTGAGGCTGTCAGGCGGACCGGTGGTGAACGCCGTTCTGCGCGGCCGGGGCAAACGGAACTGCACGAAACAGCCGCGAAACACCGGCCCGCTATTGTCACGTCAGCGTAGACAGTTGCCGCCCGTTGCCTCTGGGTGCGGGGGCGGCGGAGGTGAACCGATGAGACAGAAGATCGTGCGCGTTGCTGCAGTGGTTGTGCTCTTTGCCGCGGCCCTCGCGGTGCTCGGACGCTGGGAAGCCGCCCCATCCGCGGGCAGTGCCGACGGGCTCGTGGGAGCAGACATGGCCTGGGTGGCCGTGGCCGCCGCCCTCGTGATGCTGATGACTCCGGCGCTGGGGTTCTTCTACGGCGGCCTGGTGAGGCACAAGAACCTGCTTTCCACCATCGTCCAGTGCCTGATCATCTTCGCCCTGGTCACCGGGGTGTGGACCCTGTGGGGCTACTCGCTGGCCTTCGCCCCCTCGATCGGTGGCGTAGTGGGCGACCTGCGCTATGCCCTGCTCCGCGGCGTCGGCACGGCGCCCGATCCGGAATACTCCACGACGATCCCCTCGTTGCTGCTGTACTTCTTCCAGCTCAAGTTCGCGGCCATCACCCCTGCTCTCATCATCGGAGCCTTCGCCGAGCGTATTAGGTTCCGCTCGCTCCTGGTGTTCCTGGTGATCTGGGCGACTTTGGTGTACGCGCCGGCGGCGCACTGGGTCTGGGGCGTGGGTGGCTGGCTGAGAAAGCTGGGGGCGCTGGACTTCGCGGGCGGCACGGTGGTGCATATCGCGGCGGGCGCCTCGGCCCTGGCCTCGGCGCTGGTCATCGGCCGCCGGGCCACCAATGGAGGCGAGCACGGGCCGTGCAATGTGCCGTACGTGATCCTGGGCGCGTCGCTGCTGTGGTTCGGCTGGTTCGGGTTCAACGCCGGCAGCGCCCTGGGCATGAACGGCCTGGCGGTCAATGCGATGGTGACGACCAACACGGCCGCGGCCTTCGCGGTGCTGAGCTGGATGGCGGTGGACTGGTACCTCAAGGGCAAGCCCAGTGCCAGCGGGGCGGCTATCGGTGCCGTCTGCGGTCTGGTGGCCATCACACCGGCTGCGGGCTTCGTGGATACGCCGGCGTCGATCTGCATCGGCCTGTTGGCCGGACTGATCTGCAACCTGGCCGTGATCGCCCTGCACCGCACCAGACTGGATGACACGCTGGACGTTTTCGCCTGCCACGGTGTGGGCGGCATCTGGGGCGCCCTGGCCACGGGGATCTTCGCCCAGAAGGCCGTGAACCCCGCGGGCGCCGACGGCCTGCTGTACGGCAACCCGCATCAGCTTCTGATCCAGCTCGGTGCTATCCTGGCCGTGGCGGCATGGTCCTTCGTGCTGTCGGCGGGGATCCTCAAGGTCATCGACCTGGTGATGGGGCTGCGGGTAACGCCGGAGGAGGAGGAGCTGGGGCTGGACCTGAGCCAGCATGGTGAGGTGGCCTACCAACTGGACTTCGGCCGGGGCCTGCAGGCGACGCAGAGCGCCCCGGAGGGCGGGCAGAGCCCCATCGAGTACCTGCGGCGCGAGACGGTCGCGCAAGTGCCGAGCGTGGCGCCCGGCAGCGCGGAGTGAGCGGCGATCAAGCGCGGGGAGGCGGAGGACGACGGGGGACCGGAGGGAATGCGGGACGAGATCATCGGGAGCGCGTTGAGCAGATCGCGGCCCGTGGGGAGACAACGCCCGCAGGCCGCGATCGGGTGTGTGGTCCGGCGGCGTTCAGTTGCTTGCTGAGGTGGCCCCCAACGCAGGCGAGACGGCCCCTGTGGAGGGGTCCAGGAGAGCGACCTGCGTCTCGTCGCGAGTGGCGTACCCGGCAGTCTTGGTGCCCACCCGCCCCTTGGCCAGCAGAACGAGACGGTCATCCGCCGACCAGCCCAGGAGTTCGCGATGTCTCTCGTCCGGCATGGTCGCTTTGCCGCCGCCCCGGCGGCCGTCGAGACGCCACAACCACAGCGACGCGAGGTTCGTCGAGCCCTCGGCGCACATGGCGAGCTGATCGCCCATGTGCGACCACAGCAGCTTCCCGAACGAAAAGCCCCCGCCGGACTTGCCCGCCCCCTGGGCGGAAGGCGCCAATGGGGTCAGGGAAGTGACCTCGAGACCATCGCGGGTCACCTTCCCGTCGGAGCAGCGATACAGCCTCAGGCGGGGCACTCTGCGTTCGCGATCCAGCTCGATCCCGGCCAGCCTGGAGCCATGGGGAGAGAAGGCGAGTACGTACAGGTCCGCTACCTGCTCAAGGGCGGCCGTGGAGCCCGTTTGGAGGCTCACGACCCAACCCCGCCGCTGCTCGTCGGTTACCTTCATCATGCCGTTGGGGGTCAACGCCACGTACTGACTGCTGGGGTCGATGACGGCATCGAAGGTGCCCGGAACGCTGGCCACAGACACCGCCCGGCCGTCCGGATCGGCACGCAGGATGCGCGTGGAGGGCTCCACCCAATTCCCGCGCGTGACGTCGGTGATGACGGTACCGCCGTCGGCTCCCTTGCCGATGCTCCACTGTCTGGGGGTGTTGGCGTCGCCCTCGGTGCGCTGGATGTACACCGAGCGACCGTCGTCTCCCCCGCCCAGGAACTCGTCTCCGGGGCGCGTGTCGAACCTGGGGACTGGGACGCCGGGTCTGGCCCGGAACTGCAGCTCATCGCCGCGGCCGGGGACCGAGGGAGCGATGGCCACCAGGCCCCTGTCGGGGGAGAGCTCCAGGCCTCCCCGGGAGAAACCCAGCGGCGGTCGCCCGCCGAGCTCGCCGAAGAACTCGCGGTTGCCGCTTGGGTGCACGAGCCAGATCTGCTGCTCTTTGGACAGACCCGGGAGCCCCGTGGTCATCACCACCCCCTCTGAGGCCGCCTGCAGTCTGGTCCCGAACGAGTACTCGCAGATGTACCGGGCCGATGCGCTGCCCACCTCCTGTATCCAGAGCGCATGGCGCCGGCGTAGGTACGTGCCGCATCCGGCGGCGAACACCAGGTCCCGGCCGTCGCCGCTGAGCGTGACCTGCTGCAGCTCGCCAACCGGTTGCGGCACCGCCACGCGGACCCAGGCCGCGGCCGTGCCCAGCGCCAGAACGGGGCTGAGCACGAACAGGACGGCTCCGAGGCGCCAGGCATTGCTCACCCGCTGCCGCATCTCGCGCGACGGCGTGTGGGCGTAGGTCCAGGCGCTGGCGACCAGCAAGGCGATAAGCGCAGAGGCAGGGAGCAACCCCGCGGCCAGCGAGGCGGTGGGGCCGGGCTCCTGGGAAAGCCACGCCCCCGACCATCCCCACTGCGCCCTGAGGAGTAATCCGGAGAGGGCTGCCCCCGCGACTACCGACAGCACGAGCACCCCCGCCATTGCGCCGATGCTCGTCACCCCCAGAGCGGCGAAGCCGAAGGCAAGCAAGTACGCTCCTGCGCCCTTG